>DASXYW010000001.1:0-23847 GCA_036502265.1 Steroidobacteraceae bacterium
ACCGCGCCCATGTACACCGTGCACGGTATGCCGACCCGGGCGCAGGCCGCGGCGCTCGCCACGCCGTGCTGGCCGGCACCGGTCTCGGCCACGATGCGTTTGGCGCCAAGGCGGCGCGCCAGCAGCGCCTGTCCTAAGGCATTGTTGATCTTGTGCGCGCCGGTATGCGCCAGATCCTCGCGCTTGAGCCAAACTTCCGCGCCCCAGATCTTGGACAGATGCGGCGCGGGACTGAGCGCGGTCGGGCGCCCGACCCAGTCGCGCAGTTCCTGGTTCAATTCTGCCAGGAACTCCGGATCCGCCAGCCAGCGCAGCGCGCCGCGCTCGAGCCGCTCGTGTGCCGGGATCAGCGTTTCCGGTACGTAGCGCCCGCCGAACGGGCCGTAGCGCCCACGCGCATCCGGATAGCGCCCGGCCAGAAGCTCCGCCAGTGCGCGCTCCGCCTCCACCGCCGTGTCGGTCTCCATCATGACTCGTCTCCCGTTCAATCCCGTTGCCGCGCCCGAAAGCCTGCGCGCGCGGCCTGCACGAATTCATCGATCAGCTGTGCGCTCTTGCAACCCGGCGCCGACTCGACCCCGCTCGACACGTCAACGCCGTGCGGCCGCACCCGCTCGATGGCCAGCGCCACGTTGCCCGCGTGAAGCCCGCCGGCGAGGATCAGCTCGCTGCTGCGCGCCAGTTTGCCGGCCGCGTCCCAATCCGCCGGTTCGCCGCTGCCGCTGCGCGCGCCCTCGAACAGCAGCCGCGAGGGCGCCGCCGCTCCCGGGGCCACGGCGGTGCGCACTACCGGCAACCGGGCCAGCGATTGCGGCAGCTGCAGTGCATCGAAGTCCGCCAGGTCGGTCTGCAACGCATCGGGCCTGAACTGCGCGATGATCGCATCCACCAGTGCTTGCGACGGATGGCGCGTCACCGCCACCAGGGTCACACGGCCGCGTGCCGGTGCGGCCAGGCTCGCCGCCTGAGCCGGTGCCACCTGGCGCACCGACGGGGAAAATACCAGACCGATCGCATCCACGGCACTCGACAGCGCCGCCGCCACCGCAGCGGACGAATTCACGCCGCAGATCTTCAGCCACATCGCACCCTCGCGGCGGCGCGCCCGGCCGACAGCAGGGCATCGGTCAAGGCGCGCGGATCGTCCGACTGCATCAACGCGCTGCCCACCAGTGCCACGTTGTAGCCGACCGCGGCAACGCGCGCGGCATCCTCGAGCGTGGTGACACCGCTCTCGGCCACGCGCGCGACCGTGTGCGGCAGCTGCGCGGCGAGCTGCTCGAGCCGTCCGGGCACCACTTCGAGGGTCGTAAGGTCGCGGCAGTTGACGCCCACCAGCAGCACCAAGCGCGCAGCGTAGCGCTCGACCAGACTCGCGGCGCTTGCCAGGTCGGCGGCATCGAATGCTTCCAGCAGCACGAACAGGCCGAGCGCTGCGGCGGCATCGAGCAGCGAGCGCGCCGCGGCCGGGGTCAGCATCCGCAGAATCATCAGGATGCCGCCGGCGCCGGCCGCCCGCGCCTCGTACACCTGGTACGGATCCACCAGAAAATCCTTGCGCATGAGCGGAATGCGTCCGGCCAGCGCGTCGCTCGCGGCCGTGAGGTGCGACAGCGTGCCATCGAAGCGGGTCGGCTCGGTCAACACCGAGATGGCCGCCGCCCCGGCATCGGCATAGGCGATAACCCGAGCCGCAAGGTCCTCGGCACGACCCTTGAGCAGGCCGGCGGCGGGCGAGCGCAGCTTGACCTCGGCAATCAGATCGAAGCCATCCTGCGATAGTTGCAGTCGCGGCGGCGGCGGCAGGTCGCGCGCCCGTACCTGCAAGTCGCGCTCGGGGATGACAGCGCGCGCCTGCGCCACGCGTTCCCGGCTCGAGGATGCCATCGCGGCCAGAAAGTCGTTGTCTGGCGCGCGGCTCATGGCGTGGCACTGACGCGCCGCAATTGTTCCGCCCCGAAGCGCTTCAGATTGGCGAGCAGCTTACCGGCCGCGCCGCTGTCGATGGCCTGGGCCGCGCGCGCGAGCGCGGCATTCGGCGCCGTCTCGCGTCCGGTCAGTTCCAGCGCCAGCGCGGCCCCGAGCAGCAGCGCGTCACGGTGCGCGCCGGTGGCACCCTGCGCCAGCACCCGCGTGAGCTCACGCGCGTTGTGATCGGCATCGCCGCCGGCCAGCGCGTCCGGCTGGCAGCGCGCCAGGCCGTAGTCGTCCGGTGCGCGCTGCTCGCGCCGCACGCCGCGCTCGCTCACGTCGAACAGCGTAAACGGGCCGATCGGCGTGGGTTCATCCCAGCCTTCGGCGCCGTGAATGACAAATGCCCGCCGGGTCGCCCCGCCCGCCAGGGCGTGCGCGATCAGTTCCGCAGTGGCGCCATCAAACGCACCGATCAGCAGGAACGGCGGCGTGGCCGGATTCACCAACGGGCCGAGCATATTGAACACCGTGCGCACGCCGAGCGCTGCGCGCACCGGCGCGATGTTCTTGGTGGCGGCGTGATAATACGGTGCGAATAGAAACGTGAATCCCAGCGCCGCGAAGCAGCGCCCGGCGTCGGCCTCGTCCAGCGGCAGCGGCAGACCCAGCGCCTGCAGCACGTCGGCGCTGCCGGCGCGGCTGGAGATGGCGCGGTTGCCGTGCTTGATTACGGGGAGGCCGCACGCCGCCGACAGTAGCGCGGCACCGGTGGACAGATTCAGGCTGCCGGAACGATCACCGCCCGTACCAACGATGTCGATCGCATCCGCGATGGGCGGCAGTTGCGGCCGGCGCGCGAGCGCACGCATCGAGGCGGCGAATCCGCGCAGCTCTTCGGCCGTGACGCCCTTGGCGCGCAGCGCCGCCAGCAGTGCTCCGGCCAGGGCCGGCGACAGCTCCTCGGAGGTCAGCGCCACCAGCAACCCGGCCGCTTCCGACTGCGTCAGACTGTCGCCGTCCAGAAGTCGATCAAGCATCGCACGCAGCGCCGGGGCGTTCGTCATGGGGTTGCCCGTCAACTGCCGCGGCGCTGGCCGCCGCTGAATTGCAGGAAATTGCGCATCATCTCCGGGCCGTTCGGCGTGAGCACGCTCTCCGGATGAAATTGCACGCCCTCGACGTTGTACTGGCGGTGGCGCACGCCCATGATCTCGCCCTCGGGAGTGCGGGCAGTCACTTCGAGCTCCGCCGGCATCGACTGCGGCTGGGCAATCAGCGAGTGGTAGCGCCCGATCTCGCAGCTCTCTGGAATCTGCTCGAATACGCCGCGGCCGTCATGTTCGATCGGAGAGGTCTTGCCGTGCATGAGCCGGTCGGCTCGCACCACCTTGCCGCCGAACACCTCGACGATCGACTGGTGGCCGAGGCACACACCGAACACCGGGATCTGGCCGGCGAAGGCGCGCACCATGTCCATCGACACGCCGGCCTTCTGCGGCGTGCCCGGACCCGGCGAGATGCACAGGTGCGTCGGCTGCAGCGCGCGCGCCTGCTCGATGTCGATGGCGTCGTTGCGATACACGCGCACGTCGGCGCCCAGCACCAGGAATGCCTGCACCAGGTTATAGGTAAAGGAATCGTAGTTGTCGATCAGCAGCAGTCGGACGCTCACAGTCCCTCCTGCGCGAGCTTCATGGCGCCGAGCAGTGCCGCGCTCTTGGCGAGCACCTCATCGTGCTCGGCCGCCGGCTTGCTGTCGGCCACCAGACCGGCGCCGGCCTGATAACTGAACTCATCGTTGTGAAACACCAGCGTACGGATGGTGATGGCCTGATCCATGTCGCCCTGCACGCCAAAGTAGCCGATGGTGCCGCCGTACAGGCCGCGGCGCACCGGCTCCAGTTCCTCGATGATCTCCATCGCGCGCACCTTGGGCGCACCGACCAGCGTGCCGGCCGGAAAAGTCGCGGCGAACAGATCAAACGCGTCGCGCTGAGCGGCCAGCTGGCCGCGCACTCCGCTGACGATGTGCATCACATGGCTGTAGCGCTCGATCGAGCGGTACGGCTCGACCTGCACGCTGCCGGCACAGGCGACCCTGCCCAGATCGTTGCGCGCCAAGTCCACCAGCATCACGTGCTCGGCATTTTCCTTGATGTCGGCGCGCAACTCGGCCTCGAGCTGCGCGTCGACGCCGGGATCGTCGTTGCGCGGCCGCGTACCGGCGATCGGCCGCAACTCCGCTGCGCCGCGATTTAGCTTGACCAGCGCTTCGGGCGAGGAGCCCACCACGGTCAGCTCGCCGAGCCGGCAGAAGTACATGTAGGGCGAAGGGTTGATCAGCCGCAGCGCGCGATACACCTGGAATGGATCGAGCGTGTGCTGACCGGTGAAACGCGATGCCAGCACCAGCTGATACACGTCGCCGGCGGCGATGTACTGCTGCGCGCGCTTCACCCCCTCGATATAGGCCTCGCGCGTCAGGGCCGGTTGCGGTGGACTGAAATTGCCACCGGAACGGATGAACGGCACGGCGCCGCGCAGCGCGCGAATGACTTCGCGGCGCAGCGACTGGCGCTCGCTGTCGCTGCCGACGTGCAGCAGCGCGATGCCACGACTGACGTGATCGAACACCAGCAGCGAGCGCGGCGCCACATAGTGCAGCAGCGGCACGCCCGCCAGAACCGGATGGCGCTGCGGCAATCGCTCGAAGAATCGCACCACGTCGTACGAGGTATAACCGACCAGGCCGCCGGCCAATGGCACTTGGCCAAGCGCGGGCTGCGGCACTGGCAAGTGGCGCAGCGCATGGCGCAGCCCGTCGAGCAGCTGCGCCTGGGTGGTCGGGACCGGCCTGCGCTCGGCGCCGAGCATCAGGCCCTGCGCATCCAGCCGGACCTGCTGCACGTCGCCGAAACCGATGAACGAATAGCGGCCGAGCCGCTCCCCGCCCTCGACGCTCTCGAGCAGAAAGCGCGGCTCGAACGGCGCGAGCTTGGCGAACGCCGATACCGGAGTATCGAAATCGCCGGCGATGTCGAAAGGCGGCTTCATGGCAATAAAAAAACCCATCCCGGAGGCTTCCGGAGATGGGTTCTGGTGTTTGCTTGTACCCTTAAGTGCGTTTCAAGACATGCAGCAACGTCCAGCGCCCACTCCGTCAGGAGCGGCGCCACCACCACCGACCGGCGGGAGGAACGTTGGCAGCCATGACCTGAGAGTATGGCCAGCGCCGCTGCCGGGCGTCAAGAATGAGGCGCGGGCGCTCGCAGCGCACGGCAAAGATCAGCGGCCGCCTCCACGATGCTGGGTCCCAAGCGGCTCAGGCGCTGATCGCTCCAGGCGATGACGCGCTTTGACTGCACGGCGCGCAGCGTGGGAAAGGCGCTCCAGGCGCTGGCCCAGCGCTCGCCCGATTTCTCATCCGGCGCCAGTGCCAGGATGATCTGCGGGTTGCGCGCCAGCACCGACTCCAGCGTCACCGCCGGGCTGGCATCGCCAAGATCGTCGTACAGATTGCGATCGCCGCAGGCATTGACGACGTCGCTCATGATCTCCGGACGACCGACGGTATAGATCGGCCGATCCCATATCTGCAGCAGCACGGTGGCGGGAGGCTGCTGGCGGTACTGGGCGCGCAGGGCAGCGATCTGCTGTGCGTACTGTGTGGCCGCGGCCTGCGCGACCTCCTCGGTACCGGCCAGGCGCCCGAGGCGCTGCAGACTGAGCGGAATGTCGTCCAGGCGACGCAGCCGGTGATGATAGATGCGCAGCCCCACGTTCTGCAGCCGCGCAATCTGTGTCGCCGAGGTGCCACTGCCCCACACCACGACCACATCCGGATGCAGCGCCAGGACGCGCTCCAGGTCGAAACTCAATGCATCACCGATGCGCTCGACCTTGCGGGCCGCCTGCGGCTCGACCGAGTACACCGTGGTACCGACTACCTTGGCGCCGGCGCCGGCGGCAAACAGCATGGCGGTCGCGCCGGGCGCCAGGCTGACGATGCGCTGTGCCGGGCCCGGCAGCTCGAGGCTGTTCTGCTCATCATCCTGCACCTGCAACGCGGCCGCGATAGTCGGCGCCAGCGCTCCGGCGAGCAGCGTCAGCAGCACTGGCACGACCGGCGTTCCGGCGCGTGCGTTGCGCTCAGTCGAAGAAGGTCGCACTGAATACCGTGCCGAGTGCCGACTGCATGTTCCTGTCGGGCAACGCCTCGGGCATACAGGCATTGAAGAACCGCATGCCGTCGATCAGAGCCATGGTGGTGAAGGCCAGGTCTGCAGGAGCCGCCGGCGGCGTGTGTCCGCTGATCTGATAGAAGCGCCGAATGAAGTGGGTAATCATGTCGCGCTTCTCCAGCAGCAGCGCGCTCAGGCGCGCACGAAAGCGCGCGTCGCGCAGTGCCTGCAGGCGTGCCTCCGCCCACAGCACGTAGCTGATGCTGCCGCGATACAGCTGGCTGTAGAAACCCTGCAGCTGCCGTTGCAGATCGTGCGTCGGCAGACCCGATTCCATGATCCCTTGCAGCCCCTGCTGGATGTCCTGGTGATCTCGTTTCAGCAGCTCGATGAACAGATCGACCTTGCTGCGGAAATTGGAATGAAACGCGCCGCGTGTATAGCCGGCATGGGCCGCGATGTCCTCGACGCTGGCGCCCTTCAGACCGTGACGCGCGATCACCACCGCGCCCGCGTCCAGCAGCCGCCGGCGCGTCAGATCGCGGCTTTCCTCGCGTGTCAGTCGTTTGCGAGCCATGTCCGCATGCTAGCACGCAGCTTCGATCTTTTGAATACATGATTGTATTCAGATACCACTTGGTATTAGAATTTTGGCGCTGGAGGAGGACGGCAATGCAATACCTGCAATCCCTGTACGGCGCCACGGGCGCACCGCTGATCGCCCTGACATGGGTGCTGCTGACAGCGGCCGGCTGCAGCCGTCACCCGCCCGCGACCGAACCGGCCCGGCCGGTCATCGCGCTGCCGGTGGCGGCGGTCGAGATGGGCCTTGCAGCGCAGTTTCCGGGCGAGCTGCACTCGCGCTACGAGATGCCGCTGTCCTTTCGCGTCGCCGGTCAGCTCAGCGAACGCAGCGCGCACCTCGGCGATCGGGTCAAGCAGGGACAGGCGCTGGCGCGTCTGGACCCGACCGATGCCGCCAAGGCGGTGGCTTCTGCCAAGGCTGCGCTCGATGCCGCCGAGCAGGCCCTGAGTTTCGCCACCAAGCAGCGCGATCGTGACGAAGCCCAGTCGGTCCAGAACCTGATCAGCCAGCTGCAACTCGACCAGACACACAACTCGTATGCCGCCGCGCTCGCGACGCGCGATCAGGCGCGCGCGCAGCTGGCTCTGGCGCAGAACCAGCTGCGTTACAACACCCTTGTGGCCGAGCATGACGGCAGCATCACCAGCGAGCAGGCCGAAGTCGGCCAGGTAGTCGCGGCCGGACAGGCGGTATTCGGGTTTGCATGGTCCGGCGAGCGCGATGTGTACGTTGCCGTGCCGGAGGCGCAGCTCTCGCAGGTAGCGGTCGGACAGCATGCGACCGTGCTGCTGCCGTCGATGCCGGACAAACGCTTCACCGGCCACGTGCGCGAGCTCGCGCCGGCCGCCGACGCGCAGTCGCGTACCTATCACGTCAAGATCGCGCTCGACGCGGATGCTCGCGAACTGCCGCTCGGCATGACCGCGCAGGTGGCGCTGACACCGGTCGCGGGCGCGGTCAGCGCGGTGCGCGTTCCGGCCACCGCCCTGTTTCATGACAAGGAGCGGCCTGCGGTCTGGGTGGTCAGGACTGCCGATTCCACGCTGGAGCTGCGCGGCGTGACGGTCAGCCGTTATGGCGAGCACGACGTGTGGATCAGCGCCGGGCTCAGTGGCGGCGAACGCGTGCTCATGCAGGGCGTGCACACGGTCAGCGCGGGCGAGAAGGTCGAGCCGGTCGCCCCGCCGCACCCGGAGGACTCGCCGCTGTGAGCGATACGACCCGCGACGCCGCGCCTCACGCGCCGGACGCGGGCGCGAACGCGCCCTCCGGCTTCAACCTGTCGGCCTGGGCGCTTGGCCACCAGTCGTTCGTATTCTTCCTGATGGCGATGCTGGCGCTGTTCGGTCTGCTGTCGTATCGCAGCCTGTCGCAGTCCGAGGATCCGCCGTTCACCTTCAAGGTGATGGTGGTCCAGACCTACTGGCCCGGCGCCGATGCCAAGCAGGTGCAGGAACAGGTAACCGATCGCATCGCGCGCAAGCTGCAGGAAACGCCGCTGATCTACTTTCTGCGCAGTTACTCACGCCCGGGCGAGTCGCTGATCTTCTTTAACATCAAGGACTCGGCGCCCGCCAGCGCGGTACCCGCGACCTGGTATCAGGTGCGAAAAAAAGTCGGCGACATGACCTACCAGCTGCCAGTCGGGGTGCAGGGACCGTTTTTCAACGACGAGTTCGGCGACGTGTACGCGAACCTGTATGCGCTCGAGGGCGACGGCTACACGGCGGCGCAGCTGCATGACTACGCCGATCAGTTGCGCAGCGAGCTGTTGCGCGTGCACGCGGTAGCCAAGGTCGACTTCATCGGCGATCAGAATCAGCGCCTCTATATCGATCTCGACAATGCCCGGCTGTCCAAGCTCGCAGTCAGCCCGCAGCAGATCTCGCAGGCGATCGCGCAACAGAATGCGGTGATCGGCGCTGGCGTGCTGACCACGGCCGACGATCGCATCTACGTGCGGCCGACCGGGCAGCTCGACAGTGTGGCGGCGCTCGGCGATCTGCTGCTGCGGATCAACAACCAGAGTTTCCGCCTGGGCGAGGTCGCCACTGTACGCCGTGGCTACGACGACCCGCCCGATGCGCAGATGCGCTTCCAGTCGCAGCCGGTGCTGGGGATCGGCATCACCATGCAGCCCGGCGGCGACGTCATCGAACTGGGCAAGGATCTGGCGCGCCAGTCCGCCGAGCTGCAGCAACGTCTGCCCGCCGGTCTGAAGCTCGATCTGGTCACCAGCATGCCGCGCGCGGTTGCGCACTCGGTCGATGACTTCCTGGAATCGGTGGCCGAAGCGGTCGCAATCGTGCTGCTGGTGAGTCTGGTCAGCCTGGGAGTGCGCACCGGCATGGTGGTGGTGATCTCGATTCCGTTCGTGCTGGCCGCGACCGCGCTGTGCATGAACCTGCTCGACATCGGGCTCGACAAGGTGTCCCTCGGCACGCTGATTCTCGGCCTGGGGCTGTTGGTAGACGATGCCATCATCTCAGTGGAAATGATGTCGGTGAAACTCGAGCAGGGCTGGTCGCGGCTGCGCGCCGCGGCGTTCGCCTACACCAGCACCGCATTTCCGATGCTGACCGGCACGCTGGTGACCGTATCCGGATTTCTGCCAATCGCGCTGGCGCGCTCAAGCACCGGGGAGTACACGCGCGCGATAGCGCAGGTCTGTGCCATTGCGCTGCTGCTATCGTGGCTGGCGGCGGTGGTGGTCATTCCGCTGCTGGGCTATCACCTGCTGCCCGAGCACGGCACTCATCAGTCGTTCTCCAAAGCGCGAGCGCAGGCCGACATCTACGACACGCCCTTCTACCGCCGTTTTCGTGGCTGGGTGGATGTCTGCCTGCAACGCCGAGCGCTGGTGCTCGGCCTGACGGTGCTGCTGTTCTTCGTATCGCTGGCTGCGTTCACGCTGGTGCCGCAGCAATTCTTTCCGAGCTCTGATCGGCCGGAACTGCTGGTGGACCTGCGCCTGCCGGAAGGGGCCTCGATCGAGGCCTCACTACGCCAGGTGCAACGCCTCGAATCGACTATCAAAGGCCGCCCCGAGATTGACAGCTACGCCAGCTTCGTCGGCAGTGGGGCGCCGCGCTTCTATCTGCCGCTCGACCAGCAGCTGTCGCTGCCGAATTTCTCTCAGTTTCTGATCACGGCGAAGAGTGTCAAGGATCGCGAACATCTCGCCGCCTGGCTTGAACCGGTGCTGGCACGCGACTTCCCCGCGGTGCGCAGTCGCGTAAGCCGTCTGGAGTCCGGTCCGCCGGTCGGCTATCCGGTTCAGATTCGGGTCAACGGCGATGACATCGACACGGTGCGCGCAATTGCCGAGCAGGTCGCGGCAGCGATGCGCGCCAACCCGGGAGCGCGCAACGTGCACTTCGACTGGGACGAGCCAGCCGAGCGATCGGTGAGCTTCGAGGTCGACCAGGTCAAGGCTCGACAACTGGGTCTGACGTCGCAGGATATCGCTCAGTTTCTGAACATGAGCCTGTCGGGCACCACCGCGAGCCAATATCGCGAGCGCGACAAGCTGATTCCGATCGATCTGCGCGCACCACACAGCGAGCGCATCAACCCCGACCGCATCGAGCAACTGGCAATCCCCACGTCCAGCGGTGAAGCCATTCCGCTCGGTCAGCTCGGGCAGGTGCGCTATGGACTGGAATACGGCGTGATCTGGGAGCGCGATCGCCAGCCATCGATAACGGTGCAGGCCGTGACGCGCGACGGCGTGCAGGGACTGGACGTCACCAACCAGGTGTACCGCAAGATCGCCAAGCTGCGAGCGCAGCTGCCAGTCGGCTATCACATCGAGGTCGGCGGCCCGGTCGAGGAGAATGCCAAGGCACAGAACTCCATCAACGTGCAGATGCCGGTGATGCTGATTGCCGTGCTGACGCTGCTGATGATTCAGCTGCAAAGCTTCAGCCGCACCATGATGGTGGTGCTCACTGCCCCCCTGGGACTGATCGGCGTGGTCGGCACGCTGTTGCTGTTCGGCAAGCCATTTGGTTTTGTCGCCCTGCTGGGCACCATTGCGATGTTCGGCATCATCATGCGCAATTCCGTGATCCTGCTGGATCAGATCGAGCAGGACATCCGCGCCGGCCACGACCGCTGGCACGCGATCGTGGATTCGACCGTGCGGCGTTTTCGTCCAATCACGCTGACCGCGGCGGCGGCCGTGCTGGCGCTGATACCGCTGCTGCGCAGTAACTTTTTTGGACCCATGGCCACGGCACTCATGGGCGGTATCACGGTCGCTACCGTGCTGACATTGTTCTTCCTGCCGGCACTGTACGCCGCGTGGTTCAAGGTCCGCGCCGACGAGCGGCCCAGCGGAGTGAGCCCATGATCAGCCGCAAGCGCCGGGAACGCAGCATCGCGACCCTGGCGCTCGCACTCACGCTGTCGGCCTGCGCCTTCGCGCCGCGCGGCGAGCCGCCGGCGATCAAAACCACATCGACCTACGCCGCCGAGGCACCGCCTGATGCCACGGGCGAAGCCGCCGGCGTCGCACAGCACCTGGCCAGCGGTGCGCCCATGATTCCGGACTGGTGGCGGCTGTATGGATCGGACACGCTCGATGCCTGGGTCGATGAAGGGCTGCGCAACAATGCCTCGTTGAGCGCCGTGCAGCACACCTGGGAGGCAGCGCACGCGCAGTTTCGCGCTGAGGTCGGCGAGGCGCTGCTGCCCTCGATCGACGCCGGCGGTCAGGTCAGCCGGCAGCGTGCGCTGGGATTTCCCGGCTTCGGGCCGCCGACCAACCTCTACGACGTGTTCGCCGGTGAGCTTACGCTAAGCTACACGTTTGATCTGTTTGGCGCCGCGCGCTACGCGGTGCGCGAGGCGGCCGCCCAGGTGGACCAGCAAACCTGGCAGCTTCAGGGCGCGCGCCGCGCGCTGGCAGCCAACATCGTGATCGCGGCCATCAATGCGGCCGCACTGAACGACTCATTGAGTATCGACGAACGTCTGGCATCGCTGCTGCACGAGCAGGCCGACCTGACCGAGAAATCCTATCGCACCGGCGCGGCCTCCAACGACGATGTCCTGACGGCGCAGCAGAGTGCCGCCGCGCTCGATGTCTCGATGGCGTCGTTGCGTGCGCAGAGCCTGCGCGCCCGGCACGCGCTCGCGGTGCTCATGGGGCGCACACCGGACCGGGCGCCGGTCGCACTGTCACTCGCGCAGCTGCAGCTGCCGGCAGAGCTGCCGGTGAGCTTACCTTCGGATCTGCTGCGGCAGCGGCCCGACATCCTGGCGGCGAAATCCGTCGTGCACGCGGCCGCCGCGCAGGTAGGCGTCGCCACGGCCGAGCTGTTTCCGCGCATCTCGCTGTCGGCCGCGATCGGCTCGGAGTCCTTCCACAGCGCGACGCTGTTTACACCGCAGAGCAAGGTCTGGAGTGCCGGGGCCACGCTGACGCAGCCGCTCTTTCACGGCCGCGCACTCATCGAACAGCGCAAGGGCGCTGTGGCGCAATACCAGGCCAGCATTGCGCAGTACCAGCAGACCGTGCTCAATGCGTTCCAGAACGTCGCCGATACGCTCACGGCACTGGATCAGGACGCCCGCTCGCTGCGCTCGGCGCAGCAGGCCGCCGCCGCCGCGCAGCAGTCATTTACCGACACCCGCAGTCGCTACCTGCTCGGGGCGGTGTCCTATCCGGCCACGGTGGCGAGTGAGCAGCGCTGGCAGAACGCCGCGCTCAGCGAGATCCAGCAGCGTTCGGCACGGCTGGTCGATACCGCCGGCCTGTTTCAGGCGATGGGAACGGCGCCGGACCGGTCAGGGAACTGAAGTTGAGAATGGCCGACGGCGCCTCCATCTCCCCTTTATGATCCCTTTTTCGGTCCTCGATCTCTCGCCCATCGTGCTGGGAAGCGATGCGGCCCACTCGTTCAGGAACACGCTCGACCTGGCGCGCCATGCCGAGCGCTGGGGATATAGGCGCTTTTGGCTGGCCGAGCATCACGGCATGCCGGGAATCGCGAGCGCCGCGACCTCGGTGCTAATCGGTCATGTGGCGGGTGGCACCTGCACGATTCGCGTCGGCGCGGGCGGCATCATGCTGCCCAATCATTCGCCGCTCATTATTGCCGAGCAGTTCGGTACGCTTGAATCACTGTACCCGGGGCGCATCGATCTGGGCCTTGGTCGGGCACCCGGATCCGACCAGCGGACGACGCACGCACTGCGCCGAACCTTGGCCTCAGACCCGGATGAGTTTGCGCGCGATGTGCAGGAGCTCGCCGATTATTTTTCAGATTCGCCGCGCCAGGCGGTGCGCGCGGTGCCCGGGACGGGGCTCAACGTGCCGCTGTGGATCTTGGGCTCGAGCCTGTTTGGCGCGCAAGTTGCCGCGGCGTTTGGGCTACCGTATGCCTTTGCTTCGCATTTTGCGCCGGCGCAAATGAAGGCCGCGATTGAACTGTATCGGAGCGAGTTTCGGCCATCGCGAAATCTCGTCAAACCGTACGTCATGCTTGGCTTTAATGTGTTCGGCGCTGATTCTGTGCCGGAGGCAAGATTCCTGGCAACCTCGATGCAGCAGGCGTTCGTGAATCTGCGCAGCGGCCGACCATCGCAGCTGCCGCCGCCGGTCGAGGGATACACCGAGCGGCTGGGGCCGGCTGAGCGGGCGATCCTCGATCAGGTGCTCTCGTGTGCCTCAATCGGTACTCCCGCGATGGTACGCGCGGATCTGCACAATTTCATCGAGCAAACCGGCGCGGATGAGCTGATGATCACCTCTCAAATGTTCGATCACGCCGCGCGCCTGCGCTCCATTGAGATCGCCGCGAAAGCGTTGACCCTTCCTGTCGGCGACCGGCTGTGAGGCCCGTCAGCGCCACAAGCCCACCGACCGCAGTTCGCTCATTTGATCCGAAAGTGACGGCGGCGAAAGGCTGCTTTCGGGGCAATGTAAGCACTTACGGTGGACGTACTCTGCAAACTTTCGGTATGTATGTAATACATATATGATACGTATATGGTTCACTCTCGGGATGAACGCTGGCGGCGAATTATTGGTGGTTGTTTGGACGGAGCGTGACGACGGCGGGCGTCTAATCTCTGTGCGACGAGCTACCGCGAAGGAGCGGAAAGATTATGAAGGCTGAATACGATTTTTCCAAAGGGCGGCGCGGGCAAGCTATGCCAACAAACGGAAAGACCCGCATCACCATCTACATCGACGATAAGATCGTCGCTGCATTCAAAGCGGAGTCGGCGCGGACGGGTACCGGATATCAAACGCTGATTAACGAGGCGCTCGCGCAGTACTTAGGAACCGCCAAAAAGCCGATGACAGCCGAGCAGGTGCGGAAGATCGTTCGCGACGAGATTGCGCACGCGCGCTGACAGCAAGGACCTGCGACCGCGGACTGATTGTCAGATCTGGTGTAGGGACGTTCGTGGCCGCCAGAGGACTATCGTCAAACCGAGCCACAACCAACGCAGTAATCCCCTGCGTTGCCGCCTGGCCTGCAGATGTCGTAGTTTGCGGCATACCGGGGGGAGCCAAGGATGTATCGACTCCATATCTATAGGGGCGTGGCGGCGACGAGCCTGCTCGCGCTCGCCATGGCACTTGAAGTTCAGGCCGGCCCGGCCGCGGTCGATGCGACCCGCCTGACACAGGCGGCCTCGGATGGGGCCGACTGGATGAGCTACGGCCGCACCTACGACGAGCAGCGCTTCAGTCCGCTCACGCAGATCGATGCCGACAACGTGCAGCAGCTCGGACTGGCCTGGTTTGCCGATCTGGATACCAACCGCGGCCAGGAGGCCACGCCGCTGGTCGTGGATGGCGTGCTGTACACCTCGACCGCGTGGAGCATGGTCAAGGCGTATGACGGCGCCAGCGGCAAGCTGCTCTGGTCATTCGACCCCAAGGTGCCGCGCGCCATCGGGCCGAACATCTGCTGTGATGCGGTCAATCGCGGTGTCGCGGTGTGGAAGGGCAGCGTCTACGTCGGCACGCTGGATGGCCGGCTGATCGCGCTCGACGCGGCCAACGGCATGCCGCGCTGGAGCGTGCAGACCACGGATCCCGCCAAGCGCATGACGATCACGCAGGCGCCGCGCGTGGTGAAGGATCGCGTGATCATCGGCATGAGCGGTGGTGAGTACAACTCCCGTGGTTACATCTCGGCGTATGACAGCGCCACCGGCAAGCTGGCTTGGCGCTTCTATACGATTCCCGGCGATCCGTCCAAGCCGTTCGAGGCTCCGATTCTGGCCAAGGCGGCTCGCACCTGGAGCGGACAGTGGTGGAAGCTCGGTGGCGGCGGCACCACCTGGGATGCAATCGCCTACGACCCGCAGCTGGACCTGCTCTATTTCGGTACCGACAACGGCGACCCATGGAACGCAAAGTATCGCTCCCAGAACCACGGCGACAACCTGTTCCTGACCTCGATCATCGCGCTGCGGCCCGAGACCGGCGCGTACGTCTGGCACTACCAGCTGGTTCCGGGTGATGAATGGGACTACTCGGCCACGCAGCAGATCATTCTGGCCGACATAATGATCGACGGACGGGTGCGCAAGGTGCTGATGCAGGCGCCCAAGGACGGCTTCTTCTATGTGCTCGATCGTAAGACCGGCAAGCTGCTGTCGGCCAAGCCGTTTGCCACGGTGAACTGGGCCTCGCGCATCGATCTGAAAACCGGCCGGCCGATCGAAAACCCAGCCGCGCGCTACAGCCGCACCGACAAGCCCTGGGTGTCACAGCCAGGCGCGATGGGCGCACACAGCTGGCAACCGATGTCGTACAGCCCGCAGACCGGTCTGGTCTACATTCCGGCCAATGACACCGGCTTTCCCTACATCGGCGCATCGAGCTTTCATCCCAAGCCTCGCGGGATGAACAACGGTCTCGACAAGCTGGCCGGCGATCTTCCGGCCGATGCCGCCGCGCGCGCCAAGATCGCATCGACTCTCAAAGGCTCGGTGCTGGCATGGAACCCATCGCTGGGGCGCGAGGCCTGGCGCATCGATCAAAAAGGGCCGTGGAACGGCGGGCTACTGAGCACGGCCGGCAATCTGCTGTTTCAGGGCAACGCCGCCGGTGAGTTCGTAGCCTATCGCGCCGACACCGGCGCGCGTCTGTGGTCACAAAGCGCGCACACCGGCGTGCTCGCAGGTCCGATCGCTTATGAAGTGAATGGCGTGCAGTACGTCGCGGTGCTGGCCGGCTGGGGCGGTGTGTTTCCGCTGGTCGCCGGAGAGATGTCCGACAAGTCCGGCAGGCAACGTAACGTCAGTCGACTGCTGGTGTACAAGCTTGGTGGCAGCCTGACACTGCCCGAAACGCCCGGCAGCACGCTGGTGCTGAACCCGCCGGCGCTCACCGCGGAGCCGGCCACGCTCGAAACCGGTCACGCGCTGTACGCCAGTTTCTGCGGCGATTGTCACGGCGCCCGTGCCTACGCCGGCGGCGTCACGCCGGACCTGCGTGCCAGTCCGCTGCTGGCCAGCGATGGCTGGTTCGACGTGGTGCTCGGCGGTGCGCTCAGAGATGAGGGCATGGCCTCATTCGCCGAGGTGCTCGATCGCACCCAGGCCGCCGCGGTGCGCTCCTGGATCATCTCGGTGGCGCAGCAGGACAAAGCGGCCGGCAGCGCGGCCGGCCCCCGCTAGCTCGTCAGCGGCTCGTCAGGCCGCCTGCGCCTGCGACACCGGCTGGCTCTGCACGTATTCGAGCACCACTGCCACCGCGTGAATCGTGGCGGCAATCCGTACCGCGCTCTGGATCATCTCGCGGCTGTAGCCATGCTCGCGCAGCTTCTTCTCGTGCGAGCTGATGCACAGCCCGCAACCGTTGACCGCCGAGACCGCCAGCGACAGCAGCTCGAAATCCAGCCTGTCTATGCCCGGGTTGGCGAGCACGTTCATGCGCAGCCGCGCCGGCAGCGACTGGTACTCGCGGTCCTCGACCAGGTGCAGGAACCGGTAGTAGACGTTGTTCATGCCCATGATCGCGGCCGCAGAGCGCGCGGCCTGAAGATGCGCAGCATCCAGGTGCACCGCTGCGGTGGTTTCGATGGCGCGCGTAAAGGCTGCGTTGCGGGCGGTGATGGCGCAGGCCAGCGCCAGCGCCCAGATCTGCGCATCGTTGAGGCCGGGCGCACCCGCCGTGCTCAGCACGCTGCCCAGATTGAGCTTGAGATCACGCGCATAGTCGGGAATCGCCTCCCGGATCTGATCGAGTGTGAGGTTGTCCATCGTCAGGCCGCCTTGAGCGTGTCCTGGCCCTTCTGCCAGTTGCACGGACACAGCTCGTCGGTCTGCAAGGCATCCAGCACCCGCAGTACCTCGGCCGGGTTGCGGCCGACCGACAGATCGGTCAGGTAGACGAAGCGAATGAGCCCTTGCGGATCGATGATGTAAGTCGCCCGCTGGGCCACGCCGGCCTGCGCATCCAGTATCCCGAGCGCAGCGGTCAATTCGCGCTTGATGTCCGAGAGCATCGGGAACGGCAGCTTGCGCAGTTCCTCTTTCTCCTTGCGCCACGCCAGGTGCACGTACTCGCTGTCGGTGCTGACGCCGAACAGCTGGGCGTCGCGCTCGGCAAATTCGCGATTGAGCTTGCCGAAGGCGGCGATCTCCGTCGGACACACGAAGGTAAAATCCTTCGGCCAAAAGAACACCACCTGCCACTTGCCGCTCTGATCGGCGTCGCTGAACTGCTTGAACGCCGTCGCCGGGTCGCTCGATACCACGCCGGTGAGCGAATACGAAGGAAATTTCTGTCCCAGACCTAACATATTGCACCTCCAAAACTATCTTGAGGTACATGCTGCGGCTTTCGGCTATTCAGCGTCCAATCAATTGACTTTATAATACCGATAGATGGCATATATTGAACTTCCATGGCCGACCTGAAGCTCAAGGACCTGCGCTACCTGGTGGCAGTGGCCGACACGCGCCACTTCGGCCGCGCGGCCGCGCGCTGCTTCGTCAGCCAGCCGACGCTGTCGGCGCAGCTGCGCAAGCTGGAGCTGTATCTGGGGGTGCAGCTGATCGAGCGGCGCCCGCGGCGGGTGACCCTGACGGCAGCCGGCGAGGAGATCGTGCAGCGGGCACGCGGCATGCTTGAGAGCGCCGCGGCCATCGTCAGCGTGGCGCAGACGCGGCGCGATCCGCTGGCCGGCGAGCTGCGGCTGGCGCTGCTGCCGACCATCGGGCCGTATCTGCTGCCGCTGGTGGCGCTGCGGATCCGCAAAGCGCTGCCGCGCCTGGAGCTGATGTTGTACGAGTACCAGACCGAGCCGATGCTGGAGCATCTGCACAACGGCGAGATCGACGTCGGCATCCTGGCGCTGCCGGTGCCGTCCGAAGGGCTGGTGACGCGCGTGCTGTATCAGGAGCCGTTCGTTGCCGCGCTGCCGGCGGCCCATCGGCTGGCCGCACGCGCCCAGATCCGCGCCGAGGATCTCAGCGGCGAGACGCTGCTGCTGCTCGAGGACGGCCATTGCCTGCGCGACCAGGCGCTGGCAGTGTGCAGTCGCAGTGGCGTGACCGAAAAGCAGGACTTTCGCGCCACCAGTATCGAGACGCTGCGGCAGATGGTGGCCACCGGCGCCGGCGTCACGCTGTTGCCGTCGCTGGCGGTGCACGGCGCCTACGGATCGGCCAAGGGACTCAGCGTACGCCCGTTCGCGCGACCCGTGCCCAGCCGGCGCATCGGCGCGGTATGGCGCAAGAGCAGCGCGCACACGGCACTGATCAGTGCGGTCTGCGATCAGATTGCTCGTCACAGTGGCCTTAGCGCATGACTGCGCGCACCGAGATCTCGGTCTACGACCGCATGTGCTGGCCCGAGGCTGAGCTCGAGCGCGCGCTGGCCAGCGGCGCGCACCGGCGCGAGCTCGCCGCCTATCTGGGCGGCAACGAGTACCAGACCCTGCGCGCTCTGGCGCAACAGTGCGCCCGCGCGCACCGCAAGCCACCACCCCGCGGCGGGCGACTCAAGGTGTATCTGCTGCCGGGAATTCTAGGCACCCAGCTCGGCACCGTTCGGGGCGCCGGTGAGCCACCGGATCTGCTGTGGATCGATCCGACCGACATCGTGGCCGGACGCCTGATCGAGCTCTCACCCGCGCACCGCGGCGCACGCCCACTGCAACCGCTGGGCGCGATCGTCTACAGCTACCTGGCGCTGAAGCTGCGACTGAGCGCCGCCGGCTTCGATGTGGTGCTGCACGGCTATGACTGGCGCGGCGACATCCTGGCAGCAGGCGCTAAGCTGGCCGAGCTGCTCGCCGCGGACCCGAGCGCGCGGCTGGCGCTCGTGGGTCACAGCATGGGCGCGCTGCTGGCGCGCGCGGCGCTGACGCACTATGGCACCGCGATGGGCGCCGAGCGCATCGTTCGCATCGTTGGCATGGGCGCTCCGCATGCCGGATCGATCGCGGCGGTACAGGCGCTGCGGGCCACTTATCCGATCGTGGCCCGCCTGGCGGCCATCGATCAGCGACACGACGCCGAGACTCTGACCCGGGTCGCGTTCCGACGTTTCGCAAGTGTCTATCAGCTGCTGCCGGCGCGCAGTGGCGAGCTCGATCTGTACCACCCCCGGGCGTGGCCGCGCCGCGGCGGCCGCCCCGATGCAAAGCTGCTGCACACTGCGCGGGGCTTTCGCGAAAAGCTCGCAAGTCCCGACCCGCGATTCTGCTCGATCATCGGCACCGGCCAGCGCACCGTGACCGGGGTTGCAAGGTTTGGCGAGCAGTTTCGCTACCAGGTGACCTCGGCCGGTGATGGCACGGTCCCTACCGCCTGCGCGACGCTGCCGGGTATGCGCAGCTACGGCGTGCGCTGCGAACACAGTGAACTGCCACGCAGCGAGCTGGTGGCCGCGGCATTGATCGATCTGTTGAGGCACGGCCACACGCGACGGCTACGCGAGGGCACCAGCGAGCGGCCCGGGCGCAGCAGTTACGTGACCGATGCGGGTCTGCGCCGTGAGCTTAATCGACCGGTCGACTGGTACCGACTCGGGAGCGCGCAGCACCGCCGCTATCTGAACCGGCTGAATGAGCCGCCCGCCTCCTACCGCGCGCGCCTTTGATGGCGATTTCCTTCCGCCGCCTTTTGGGTCTACATTGCACTAAGTAAGCGGACCGCCGGCGCCAGATATTCCGCCGGCCGCGACCGTGACAGGGGCCTACCGCGTGGACCAGCGGCAATACCGTGCGTTCTTGAGCTACAGCCACCGCGATGCGAAGTGGGCTGAATGGCTGCACCGGGGCCTTGAAACCTATCACCCGCCCAAGAGCCTGGTGGGCACCCACACGGCTCGCGGTACCGTTCCCAAGCGACTGCATCCGATCTTTCGCGACCGCGAAGAGCTGGCCAGCGCGACCGACCTGGGCACGGTCATCAATGCCGCGCTGGAGCATTCGGCCTGCCAGATCGTGATCTGCTCCCCGCCCGCGGCGAAGTCGCGCTGGGTGAACGAGGAGATCCTGGCCTTTAAGCGGCTGGGGCGCGAAGACCGCATCTTCTGCCTGATCGTCGACGGCGAACCCAATGCCACCGATCTGGCGGGCCGCGCCGAGGAGGAATGCTTTCCGCCGGCACTGCGTTTCAGGATCGGCGCCGATGGCGCGCTGACGCAAACGCGCACCGAGCCGATTGCGGCAGATGCGCGCGCCGGCAAGGACGGCAAGCAGGCGGCGAAGCTGAAGCTGATTGCCGGCATGCTGGGCGTCGGTTACGACGCGCTGCGACGACGCGAACAACAACGTCGCAACCGACGTCTGTTTGCCGTCACCTGCGCGGCGCTGGGCGGCATGGTCGTGACCAGCGGCTTGGCCGGCTACGCCTTGCTGCAGCGCGCCGCGGCACAGCGCGAGACCCGACGGGCGGAAGCCGAAGCCGAGACCGCCAAACAGACCACCAACTTCCTGGTCGATCTGTTTCGCATCTCCGACCCGAGCGAAGCGCGCGGCAACAGCGTCACTGCGCGCGAGATGCTGGATAAAGGCGCGGCGCGCATCGACCGCGAGCTCTCGCAGCAGCCAGCGATACAGGCGACGCTGATGGACACCGTCGGCACGGTCTATATGGGACTTGGCCTATATAAGGAGGCCCGGCCGCTGCTCGATCGCGCGGTCGTACAGCGTCGCGCGTTTGCGTCGACTGATCCCAACGTGCTGAGCGCCTCGTTGAGCCACCTGGGCGAACTGCAGACGCTGCAGGCGAACTTCGATCAGGGTGAAAAGAGCTATCGCGAAGCGATCGCATTCGAGTCGGCGCAGCCGCCGACGCCACAGAATCGCGCGGCGCTGGCCATATCGCTGCACGGTCTGGGCGTGGCATTGCAGCGTCAAGGGCGCGGTGCCGACGCCGAGCAGAGCTTTCGTCAGGCGCTCGAGCTGCAGCGTCGCGTGCTGGGTCCCGCCCATCCGGACATCGCGCGCACCCTTCAGGACCTGGCCAAGGTAATCGATGACGACGGCAACTTGAAGGCGGCCACCCCGCTTATGCAGCAGGCCTTGAACATGCAGCGCCAACTCAATGGCGCGCAGCCGGATCCGGGGTTGGCCGAGACCATCAACGACATGGGCACGCTGCTGTACGAAGGCGGCAATTACGACGCCGCGGCCAAGCTGTATCTGGAAGCCATTGCGATGAAGCGCCGCTTACTCGGGGACAAGCATCCGGAGATCGCCCTGACGCTCAGCAACCTGGCGCGCGTGCTGCAGGACAAGGGCGATCTGGCCGGTGCCGAAGCGCGCTTTCGCGAGGCACTGGTAATGCAGCGCCAGACGCTCGGCGATCGACATCCGGATGTCGCCAATACCCTCAACAACATCGCCTTCGTCCAGTACGACCGAGGCGACAAGGTGGGCGCGGTCGCCACCGAGCGCGAGGCGCTCGAGGTCGATCGCCAGCTGTTCGCCGGCGATCACCCCGAGGTGGCGCGCATTGAAAATCGCATCGGCTTCTGGCTCATCGAGGCGGGGCAGTACGCCGAAGCCGAGCAGGATCTTCAGGATGCGCTGGCCATGCGCCGCCGCCTGTTCGGCGATCAGCACCCGGATGTGGCCGGCAGCCTCGATCATCTGGCGATCCTGCAGGTGGCGCGTGGGCAGAACGCCGAGGCGGTGACATCGGCACGCGAAGCGGTCGCGATCTTCACCGCCAAGCTATCGCCCAACAGCTGGAAGACCGCCGTGGGTGAGTGCGCCGAGGGCGCCGCCCTGGCGAATTTGAATCGCTACGCCGAAGCCGAGCCGCTGCTGCAACACGGGCTGGGCGTTCTCGGCAAGGATCATGATGCCCCGGCGGCCTACCGCGATCTGGCCGAGCACTACCTGGTGCAGATGCACGAGCGCCAGGCGCGCGCGCTCCCCGGCCACGCCAGCGCAACCGCCGTTGCGGCATCGCAGCCGGTGACGCCACCGGCCTCGACGCGGGTTTTACCATAACCCGTATCCGCCTCACGTCGTCCGGCCTGCTGTAACAAATCCAGTCTGATTTCCGTGGTAGCCTGCGGCGAAACGACCGTGTGGCCACGACTTGCGTGCGCTGACGGTCGCAGTACAACAAAGATTCCGACAGGGAGCCCGACATGAATGCGAAGTCCTTCGCGATCGCGCGATCCATTGGCGTAACGGTATTTGCGGCGATCGTATTGGGCGTAAGCGTAGCGGCCCAGGCGCAGAGCCTGCAGATCGCAGCTTCGCTGCAAAACAACCAGACCGGAGAGGAAGGCAACACCAACATCATCTACGGCGTCACGGCCACGCCGCAGACCGCGTTGCCGCCGGCACTGAGTCTGCACCCGCTGCCGATCAATCCTTTGGGCTCGTTCAATTTCGGCGGCTTCAACAATAACAGCCTGGTGTACGTGCCGAGCACCCAGCACGGCGCGACCGTGGACCTTGTCGCCGTCTCGAGCGGCTCGATCTACCGTTTCTTTGGTCCCTTCCTCGCCAACACCAGCGTAGCCCCGACCCCTGAAGCGACAATCTGGAACGCGTGCGGCGGCGAGGTAGCCGAGGTCGTGAGGGCAAACGCGCTTGTGACGCCGAGCAGTCCGAGTGAGTCCTCGGGTTGCAACGGTCCGGAGAGCCCGGGCGCGATGGCCGTCGATGGCAACGGCACCCTGTATGTGCTGAGCCAGGATGGCGGCGGTGCGTACTGTGAGGGCACGGTGGTTGAGCTCTGGGCGTTTCCGAAGTCCCCGACCACCGCCAGCGGCTTTGCTGCCAACCCGGTTCTGATCGACAACAATGTCGCCGGCCCCGGCGGCGCCAACAGTTGCTCGGCGCGTGACTACTCCAACCACGACATCAGCGTAGCACCGGGCCAGGGCCTGTTCCCCAACCCCTCTAACGTGTTCGACCTCATGGTCGCACCGGCGGGCGTGGCCGCGCCGGTCACGCCAAACGACGTGCTGGTGATGTTCGGAGATCAGGGGACAAACGTCTTCTTCGAAGGTGCACCGATCGCCGTGCTGGCGGACTACAGCGCAGCGAACCTCGCCAAGGTGCTGAAGGGCACCGCGCCACTGAGTCCGCCCCTGACCGTACTGCACTCCACCGATATCAACCATTGGGGCGATTCGCCCGGCGGCGAAGGGGGCTGGACGCCCCACCTCACTGACAACGCGCTGAGCGTTGCTGCGTGGCCGGCGGACTCCAACATTCTGCTGCTGTCCGAAAACGGCAACATCTACAAAGTGACCTGGAGTAGCAACACAGTGCCCCACGCCCCGACCACTTACACGGTGGTCGACCCGCTGGTGTTCTGGTCAGGTTTGCCGAGCGTCAACTCCGACGTTGAGAATGGTACGCAGCAAGTCGATTCGCTGCGTACCGGTGCCCAGTCGGGCATCTCGTATGCCTTCGTCACTGCCAATACCCCCGCTAGCTACGCCGAATATTATGGCGCTAGCGACACTTTTGGGCCGCCGGCCGAGATCCTATCGCTCGATGGCACCAACACACCTCAGACGGTGAGCACTTCGGATGGGCCATTCGCCGCGCTCGCCGTGAGCAGTCCGCCGAGCGGCACCGGTACCGGTGCGCAGTGCGTCACCGGTTGCAACCTCAGTGGTGGCAATCAGCAGCTGATCACGGGAACGCCGGCGGCGATCGCCGCGATCGACGCGCTCGGCGCCAAGGGCAAGATCACCGAGAC
>DASXYW010000002.1:0-5112 GCA_036502265.1 Steroidobacteraceae bacterium
CATTCAGAACGATGCCCGCAGCGCCCCGTCGGTCTCTTATCTGAGCATGATCGAGAGCGGCAAGCGCATGCCGTCCGAAGCGGTGCTATCGCTGCTGGCGACGGTGTTCCAGCGTGACGTCGACTGGTTTTTAGACGAGCAGGTCGAGGTCGGCGGTCCGCTCGGCACGCCCAAGGCCGGCGGGGCGGTGCGCGTGCCGCTGGAGCCGGCGTTTCTATTCTCCAAGGAGTTGCTGCAGTCGGCGATCCCCGAGCTGCTGTCGCAGACCGGCACCAGTGGGCGGCAGTTCGCGCATTTGCTGATTCGTTCACACCAGGAGATGTCGCGCAACGACTTCCCCGACCTGGAACGTACCGCGGAGAGCATCGGCGAGCGGCGCCTGCCGCTGACGGTCGAGGACCTGATGACGCTGGCCAAGCATAACGGTCTGGAGCTGCGCTGGTTCGAGCGCCGCGCGGCACTGGTGCGCGACAACGATCAGGAGGTGCGCAGCACCGTGCGCTCGTTCTTCGAAGCCCCGCGTACCGTGTACCTGAATCAGGCGCTACGCGCCGATCCGGCGCGACTCAAGTTCGATCTCGCGACGCACATCGGCCACAAGGTGCTGCACGGCGGCGATGGCATGAAATCGGCGCACGCGACCGGCGGTGAGATGGGCGGCAGCCCGGAGAGCGGTTCGGAGGCCGCGGGGCTGCGCGCGCAGGACGTGTTGCACGCCTGGCGCGATTTTGAATGCAGTTTCTTCGCCGGCGCACTGCTGTGCCCGAAGATTCCGTTTCGGCGCTTCCTGGCACGCAACCAATACCGCATCGAGCCGGCCACGCGGCTGGAACTCACGCCGGCCGTGGTGATGCGACGCATGACCAAGGTGTCGCCATATCCGTACTGGCATTTCTTCGATGCCTATCCGCCCGGCTACCTGCGCGCCGTGTATCGCGGCAACGGCATCCCGCTGCCGTGGGGCAATCTGGCCCAGGTCAGCGATCCTTGTCCGCAGTGGGCGGTATTTCGCATGATCGAAGGCGAGCACAAGGAGTCCGGGTCGCAGATCTCGGTGCTGCGCGACCACGATCGTTCGCTGCTGTACTGCTGCCACTCGATGCGCACGCGCGACATGGCGGGCAACCCGCACGTACTGTCGGTCGGCATCGATCTGGCACCGGCCCTGGATGCCAACAGCGCGAACTCCGCCGAAATTGTCGCCGCCATCACCGATGAGTGTGTACGCCGGCGCGGTGATACCGCGATACCGGCTCGGCCGGCCCAGGCGCTGCGGGCGGTCGCGCGGGTATTGAACATCGCCTGGATCGAGGAGGCATTGGCTCACCCGGCGCGCATCATCTGCCCGCGCAGCAGTCGCTGCCCGCGACCGGACCGGTGCGAATCGGCCCTGCCCTCCAAGGCGCGCGAGATCACCGACATCCGCGCCGAGATCCTTGGCCAGCGCGAGCCGGCGCGCCGTTGAGGCTACTTCAGCCGCCGCGCGCGCGGATCAGTCGTTCGAGTTCGGGCACGATCTGGAACAGATCGCCCACCAGACCGATGTCGGCCACCTCGAAGATCGGCGCTTCGCTGTCCTTGTTGACCGCCACGATGGTGCGCGCGTCCTTGATCCCGGTCAGATGTTGGATCGCGCCGGAGATGCCCAGCGCCACATACAGCTCGGGCGCGATGATCTTGCCGGTCTGTCCGACCTGAAGGTCATTGGCCGCGTATCCGGCATCCACCGCTGCCCGCGAGGCGCCGACCGCAGCCCCGAGCGCATCGGCCAGACCGTACAGCAGCTTAAAATTCTCGGCGCTGGCCAGCGCGCGCCCGCCCGAGACCACGCGCGTGGCGGTCTGCAGATCGGGACGATCGGCATTGGCTGCCGAGCGCGACACGAACCGGGTATGCGTGGGCAGCGTGGCATTGACCTGCGCGCGCTCGATGCTGGCGGTGCCGCCGCCGGCGGCCGGCTGATACGAGGCCGTGCGCACGGTTGCCACCACAATGTTGCCCGCCGGGGCCTCGACTGTGATCACGGCGTTGGCGGCATACACCGGGCGGCGAAAGCGCTGCGCCGACTCCACCGCCATGACGTCGCTGATCTGGCCGACGCCCAGCAGCGCCGCGACGCGCGGCAGCAGATCCTTGCCGAAGGTGGTCGAGGGTCCGAAGACGTGGCTGTAGTTGCGAGCGAGCTCGGCGATCTGAGGCGCCCAGACCGCCGCCAGCGCCTCGGCATTCTCCGGCCGCTCGAGCGTGAGCACGCGCCGCACGCCGGCGAGCGCCGCGGCTTCCTTGGCGACCGCCGCGGCATCGACCGCCAGCACCACGATGTCGATCTCAGCGCCGGCAATGCTTTTAGCGCAGGTCACGCATTTGGCGCTACTCGGGTTGAGTTTGCCTTGGAAGTGCTCGGCGACGATCAGAACGCTGCTCATCTTCTATAGCACTCCGCGCTGCTTGAGCGCCGCCACCAGCTCGGCGGCATCCTTGACCATGACTCCGCGCGAACGGGCTGCCGGCGGCTCGAACTTGAGCGTGCGGATGGACTGGGCCGGCGGTGTGACGCCCAGGTCGCTGAGCTTGATGACATCCAGCGGCTTTTTCTTGGCCTTCATGATGTCGGGTAGCTTGATGTAGCGCGGCTCGTTCAGCCGCAGGTCGGTGGTCACGACGGCCGGCAGATCGATGCTTATCGTCTCAAGGCCGGCATCCACCTCGCGCGTCACCTGCGCCCGCTCGCCATCGATCTCGACCTTCGAGGCGAAAGTCGCCTGCGGCCGATCCCACAGGGCCGCGAGCATTTGTCCGGTCTGGCCATTGTCGTCATCGATGGCCTGCTTGCCCAGGATGACCAATTGCGGCTGGTGTTTCTGCACCAGCTTCAGGAATACCTGCGCCGCGGTCAGCGGCTCGACCGGCGAATCCACCTGCACCAACACCGCCCGATCCGCCCCCATCGCCAGCGCGGTGCGCAGTTGCTGCTGGGCTTCGCCCGGACCGATGCCGATCGCGATCACCTCGCCGGCAAGATTGCGCTCCTTGAGGCGCAGCGCCTCCTCGAGCGCGATCTCGTCAAACGGATTGATGCTCATCTTGACGCCGTCGGTCATGACGCCGCTGCCGTCGGGTTTGACCCGCACCCGCACGCTGAAATCGATCACGCGCTTGACGCCAACCAGAATCGGACTCATGCGACCCCCGTCGCCTCCGCAATCAAGGTCGTCATCATATCGCTGACCGCCATGCCTTCAAGAGCCGCGCGATCCGAAAAACACCGCAGGATGCGCTCCGCCTGCTCAGCGCCGAAATGTCCGTGAACCCCGCCTTCGAACTTGCGCCAAAGCAGCGGCAAGCCTTCCGCGCGCCGGCGCCGATGCCCAACCGGATAGTCGACCGCCACGCGGCGCGTAGCCTTGCCGTCGCGAAAGAACACTTGCACGGCGTTGCCGATGAAGCGTCGCGTCGGGTCATAGTAGTCGCGAGTGAAGTCGCTGTTCTCGACCACCTGCATGCGCGCACGCAGCGCATCGATGCGCGCATCGCGCGCCACCTGGTCGTCGTAGTCGGTGGCCGTCAGGCGTCCGAATATCAGCGGCACCGCGACCATGTACTGGATGCAGTGATCACGGTCGGCTGGATTATCCAGTGGCCCGGTCTTGTCGATGATGCGCACCCCCGGCTCCTGGGTCTCGATCACAATGCGTTCGATCTGATCCAGCTGTGGGGCTACGTCCGGGTGCAGCGTTATCGCCGCCTCGACCGCGGTCTGCGCGTGAAACTCGGCCGGAAACGAGATCTTGAACAGGATGTTCTCCATCACGGAGCAGCCGAACGGCTGCGGCAGCGACAGGCTGGTGCCCTTGTAGAGCACGTCGCAGAAGCCCCAGGTGCGGGCCGACAGCGCCGACGGATATCCCATTTCGCCACGCAGCGCCATCAAAGCGTGCCAGACCGCACGGCTGGTGGCATCTCCGGCCGCCCAGCTCTTGCGCGAGCCGGTGTTGGGCGCGTGCCGGTAGGTGCGTAGCGCGCCGCCGTCGATCCAGGCATTGGATACGGCATTGACCACCTGCTCGCGCGTGGCACCGAGCATGCTCGCCGCGATCGCCGTCGAGGCGACGCGCACCAGCAGCACGTGATCCAGACCGACGCGGTTGAAGCTGTTCTGTAGCGCCAGGACGCCTTGAATCTCGTGTGCCTTGATCATCGCGTCCAGCAGCGTGCGCACGCGCACCGGCTCGCGCCGCTCACGCAGCGCCGCGCGGCACAGATAATCGGCCACCGCCAGCAGCGCTCCGAGATTATCCGAAGGATGGCCCCACTCGGCCGCCAGCCAGGTGTCGTTGAAATCGAGCCAGCGGATCATGGTGCCGATGTTGAAGGCCGCCGCGACCGGATCAAGCTCGTGGCCGGTGCCCGGAACGCGCGCACCGCCGCGCATCATCGCGCCCGCCACCACCGGCCCCATCAGACGCGTGCAAGCCGGAAACCGCAAGGCTTGAAAGCCGCAGCCGAGCGTATCGACCAGACAGTGATAGGCCGTCTCGGACGCCACCTCACTCGGGTTGCGGTAGTCGAGCGCGTAGTCCGCGATCGCCGTCAGCAGCGCATCCGGCGGTGGCCGTTGCGCCGACTTGATCTCATGGCTCATGGCCGGTCGCGCAGTGGCACGAACGGTTGCGTCGCCGGACCGACGTAATTGGCGCTGGGACGGATGATCTTGCCGTCGATGCGTTGCTCGATCACGTGCGCGGCCCAGCCGGCGGTGCGCGCGATCACGAACAGCGGCGTAAACATCGCGGTCGGCACACCCATCTGGTGATAGGAGACAGCCGAGAACCAGTCCAGATTCGGAAACATGTTCTTGGCCGCGCGCATGACGCTTTCGATTCGCACGGCGACCTCGTACAGCTTGGGCTCGCCGCTGGCTTGCGACAGCTCGCGCGCTACGCGCTTGATGACTTCGTTGCGCGGATCGGCGGTCGCATACACCGGATGTCCGAAGCCGATGATCACCTGTCGGTCGGCCACGCGCGTGCGGATGTCGGCCTCGGCGGCATCGGCAGTGTCGTAGCGGCTCTGGATCTCGAATGCGACCTCGTTGGCCCCGCCGTGCTTGGG
>DASXYW010000003.1:0-26133 GCA_036502265.1 Steroidobacteraceae bacterium
GTGCCGGTGCTCGCGCCCGATGCGTTCGAGCCCTTTCCAGGGACGCAGACGACGATCAGCCAGCTTCCCAACACGAACACGCACACGGTTGGGGCCTACGCCGACGACATGATCAGTCTGGGCGCGCACTGGAGGCTGACGGCGGCAATACGTTACGACAGCTTCCACGCCCATTACGACCAGCCACTCGGCAACGCTTCGCACTTCGATCACACCGATGGCATCTGCAGTCCACGCGCGGCGCTGGTCTACAAGCCAAACGAAAATGTCAGCACTTATTTTTCCTACGGGACCTCGTTTGATCCGTCGGCCGAGAACCTGGCGCTCTCGGCCAGCAATCAGGCACTGCCGCCGGAGAAGGACCGCACGTTCGAGGTCGGCATGAAAGCCGATCTGCTGCAGAAGACTCTGTCAGTGACCGCAGCCCTGTTCGACACCGAAATGACCAATGCGCGCATCACCGATCCGTTGCAGCCGACACTGCAGACGCTGGCGGGCACCGAGCGCGTACAAGGCCTCGAGCTCGGCGCCCAGGGATACCTCACTCAGCGCTGGGAGCTTTTGGCGGGCTACACCTATCTGGACCCGTGGGCAATCGGCCTGGCGGGCCCTGGCATTCGAGGGCCGATTCCGAACACCGCGCACCATCAGGGCAATCTCTGGACCACATACGAATTCGACCATGGCCTGGCGTTGGGCACCGGGTCCAATTACATCGGTGAGCGGCTCGCCGGCACCGATTCTCAATCCGTTCCGGGAACCCTAAGCATCGCTCGCGTTGCGGGCTATGTAACCTGGGACGCCCTGGTGAGCTACCGCCTGACGCATTCGCTCAGTTTGCAGCTCAACGGTTACAACCTCACCGATCGGTATTACTTCATCAATTCGTACTTCACGCGGCCGAACGAGAATCACACCGTTCCGGGGCCCGGACGTACGGTTCTGCTGACCGCCAGACTGTCGCTGTAGCGACAGCGCCGGCTTAAGCATGGCCTCGATTCCACTCAGTTCGGTAATGCTCGGCACCGGTAGCGCGCGAATGCGGGCGCTATTTACCCAGGAGCCGACCGGTTCGGTGCATTGGGTGCGGGTGCTGGCACTGGAGGGGCTGGCCCTGGCGCAGCTTTGCTATGGACGCATGCTCCTGGCAGGCACCGGCACGCCGACGGATCCGGTGGCAGCGCGCCGATGGTTCGAGCGAGCGGCCCACCAGGGCGACATCGACGCCATCAACATGGTGGGCCGCTGCTTTGACCTGGGCTGGGGTACACCGGAGGATCCGGCGGCGGCGGCGCGCTATTATTTTTATGCCGCCGAGGCAGGCCACGCCTGGGCCCAATATAACCTCGGACACCTGTTGCTGAATGGTCGCGGCGTGGTGCGCGACCATCAGCGGGCTTACGCCTATTACTTTCAGGCCGCGCGGCGCGGCCACGCGCGCGCCATGAACCTGGTCGGCCGTTGCTGTGAGCGCGGCTGGGGCACGCCGCGCGACTCGCGTCGCGCTGCGTTCTGGTATCAGCGCTCCGCCGAGGGTAACTATTTTCGCGGGCAATACAACTGGGCCACGGTGCTACGCGAGCGCGGTCGGTTCGACGAAGCGCTGCACTGGTTTGAGCGCGCCGTCGGCTCGGGCACACCGGCGGTGCGAGCGGCCGCCTTGAGCGCGATCGAGCGCATTCGGCCGACAGTGGCGCCCCGATGATCGTGCGTGTCGAACGGCTGCTGGGTACCGAGCAGCTGGCGGTGCTGCGCCAGTGCATGACGCGGGCAACGTGGATCGATGGTCGGGGCACGGCGGGGCACCAGTCGGCGCAGGTGAAGGCCAATCTGCAGCTGCCGCAGTCCGACCCCGCGGCGCGTGAGGCGGCCGAGATCGTCGTGCGCTCGCTCGAGAATAATTCCCTGTTCGTCAGCGCAACGTTGCCGCAGCGCGTGTTTCCGCCGCTATTCAATCGCTACGACGCCGGCATGACCTTCGGCGTGCATGTCGACAATGCGGTGCGGCCGCTTCCGGGATCGCATCGTCGGCTGCGCAGCGACGTGTCCGCGACGCTGTTCTTAGGCGCGCCCACGGACTATGACGGTGGCGAACTGGTCGTGCAGGACACCTATGGCGCGCACGCGATCAAGCTCGGGGCCGGCGATCTGGTGGTATATCCCTCCGGCAGTTTGCATCACGTCGAGCCGGTCACGCGCGGCACGCGCTATGCGGCCATTTTCTGGGTACAGAGCATGGTGCGGGATGATGGCGCCAGAACGCTGCTGTTCGAATTGGATGTGGCGATTCGCGACCTGACGCAGCAGGGCGCGCACTCGGGGTCACTGCTGCGACTGACGTCCTGCTATCACAATCTGCTTCGGCGCTGGGCCGAGATGTAAACGTGGTGCTCGACCGCCGCGATGCTCACCGCGCCCCCAGGTCGCGCGAGCGCTTGGCAGTGACTTGCGGGTCGAAGCCAAATTCGCGCAGCAACTCGTCGGCGGTGACGGTCTTCGACAGGCAGGTATCGGCGCCGGCGGCTTGGATGCGAGCGCTGTTCTCCGGGGTCATATGGCCGGACAGCGCCACGATGCGCGGCCGATGCGGGCCGAACTTGCTGCGCAGCAGGCGGCAGACCTCGAATCCGTCCATGTCGGGCATGTGCAAATCGAGCGTCACCAGATCCGGGCGCATCGCTTCGCACTTGATACCGGCGGAGAACCCATCGAGCGCCGTGTCGACCGAGATGCGCGGAACGCGCGACGATAGCAGGCTCGACAGGTAACGCGCGTACTGCGCATCATCATCAATGATGAGCACCCGTGCCGGCGCGGTGCTGGCCGCCGGACCGTTCACGTGCTGACGTTGGGCGATGAAGGCGTCGACATCCTCGGCACGAAAACGCCGGTGACCGCCCGGCGTGGTGACCGACGGCAGCAGGCCGCGGCTGGCCCACAGCCGCACGGTGACGGGCGCCACCAACAGGCGTTCGGCGACCTGGTTTGGCGTCAGGAATTGCGCACGGTCGGCACGCTGCGCCTTAGCCGGGGCCGTCACAGCGGGCCGTCGCCGGGAATTGGGTGTCCGGCGACGCTTCATGGATCAATACCGCGAAGCAGCATGGAATCACGTTAGCATAGCGATTATGGCAGAGCAAGCGAATATAGCGGATTTGAGCACCCGGTCGCCCGCGGCAGCCTTGGACTAAGATGGCGTCCTGTCGCGGGCCACCGGAACCGGCTCGCGCGCCACCTATGGAAGGAACGGCGATATGAATCACGTCGGCCACAGTCGCAGTAACGGCTGTCGCACCCTCGCCGGCGCGCTGCTGCTGTCGGCCTGTGCGACGGTCCCGCACGCGCCGCCCACTAGCGTGCCGAGCGCATCCGAGAGCGCGCCTCCGAGTGTACCGCCGACGATCGCGACTGCACCGCAGGCGGCAGCGAATGATGTCGGCACCAGCGCGCCGGAAACCGCGCCGGCTGCGCTGACACCTCCACCGACTGCGCTGGCTGATCGGCCCAAGCCCAGGGTTGCCGCAAGCGCATCGGCAACCAAGCAGCTGCCAGCAAAGCGCAGCGCACCTGTGGTCGTGACCGCACCCCCGGTGCCCGCAGCCGCGGCACCTGCTCAGACAGTGGCGGCTCCATCGGCGCCCGCTGCGGCCCCGGCGCCCGCGTCACTGGATCTGGCGGGTCTCAAGCAGCGCCTTCGGGATTCCAGCGCGATTGGTGTGTTTACCAAACTGGCACTCAAGAACCAGGTCGATGACCTGATGGATAAATTTCGCGGATTCTATGACGGGCAGTTGAAAATCCAGCTGACGCAGCTGCGTCAGGCCTATGATCTGCTGGTGCTGAAGGTTCTGGCGTTGCTACAGGACAGTGATCCGGCGCTGGCCAAGGACATCGTGGCCTCACGTGAAGCGATCTGGGGACTGCTTTCCGACCCGGTTAAATTTGCCACTCTTTAGCATTCAGCAGGGAGAGCGACGGTGCGCAAACCTAATGCGATATTGGCAATCTTGGCTGCAGCGACCGGCGTCGGCGCAGGGCAGGGGCAGACCGCCGAGGGGCCGTCGCTGGCAAAGGATCTGACGTCGGTTATTGCACTGCTGGGACAGCCGTGCGGTGAAGTCGTCGGCGTAGTGCACAAGGGCGACAACGACAACATAGCCAGCTGCAAGGACGGACACCGCTATCACGTGTTTTTGAACGCCGAGGGCCGCGTAGTCGCGCAGAAACTCTAGCGGCGCAGCGACGCCAACCGGCGCGCAGCCTAAGCTACGGTGATTTCGCCGCGCGCGCATCGTGGCGCATTCGGCCATAGTCAACCGGTCGGATCTCAATGATCGGACAGCGCTGATGATCGAACGTCACGAAGTCCAGATCGCTCACGGTACCGGCGGTGGAGGTCACGCCGATATGCTGTGTGAACTCTAGGTCGGTGCACGGCGGCTGCACCATCAGCAGATAGGCCTGATCGATTCGGGTCCAAATGATCAATTCATGTGGACCGATCGCCTGCCAACCATCGAAGCGGCCGAGCCAGGTGAAGCGATCGATCGGCGCGCCCGCATACTTCGCATACCGGTCACGCTCGGTCTGATCATCGGCTCGGCGCGCGATGCCGTTGCAGGCTGTCAAAAGCAGCATAGTCGGTAGCAGCCACCAGGCGTGGCGTTTTGCGGTCGCGCACGGCTTCATCGCATTCACCTTGAGTTCAAGGTTACCGCCGGGACACACTGCGCGTAAAATGTGGCGATTACACTAGGGAGAATAGCCATGATCAGCACGAAAGCAGCGGTGCTTTGGGCGCTCGGAGCCAGTGGAATGGCGATCACGCTGGCGTTGGCTGGCCAATCCCCGGCCCCCATCGGACAGGCCCCGCCGCCCGTTAAATCGAAGATCACCGCAGCACCGCCACAACTCAACGTCAAGCTGGGACTGTGGGAAATAAAAACACAGCCGCAGGTCAACGGCGAGCTGCCGACATCTGACGAGAGCCTCGCCAAGATGACACCCGAGCAGCGCGCCAGGATGCAGGCCGCGATGCAGGCGATGATGGCGCACATGCAGCAGCCGCGCACCATGAAGGAATGTATGACCGCCGAGAAGCGCGCTCAGGGATTCGATATCGGCAATGACGATCCGACCGAGTGCCAGCAGACCGTTGGCAAGGACACTGCCAGCGACTTCGAGATCACGCGGGTCTGCAGCACCGGGCAGGCGAAAAATTCAACCGACATGAAGTTCCACGCGATCAGCTCGGATCACATAGTTGGAACGGTCAACGCCGTGATGTCGCGCGGTCCCAAGACGATTAACGTCAACTCCACCATGGAAGGCAAATGGCTCGGCTCTGACTGCGGCAGCGTCAAGGACTTCGAGATGGAGAAATAGCGCGCTGGCGCGTCGGCCGCAAAAGCGGCCTCGTCACAGCAGATTGTTCGGCCAGATCATCGTGCGCCACATGTGGGCGACCGGTGAATTGTCGAATCCGAGTCCTTCCTCCGGCTGCTTGAAATGCCGACCGATGATGTCGGTGAAGCTTTCCGGATTGATCGTGACGCCGGGGTCGAACGCATAGGCATCGTTGAGCGTGATCAGCCGCGAGGTCATGTACCAGCGGTGGTTACGCGCATGTTCGTACGCCTGTCGCACGTATTCGGATGGCTGATACTCGGGTCCGAAGAAATCACGGTACGCCTGTGGGTAACCGTAGCCGACTGACTCATCCGGAAAGAAGCGCAGCGCTTGGTGATACCGCACCGCCCAGCTGACCTCCTCGCTGACGTAGGGTTCGATCAGTTGTGCGCCCCAGTAGCCGTGATCGACCCGGATCAACGCGCCGTTGGCGATGTCATGCAGCAGGCAGGCGAGCACGACTTTCTCATCATGGCCGGCGCGTAGCGCCAGCATCGCGCTCTGCAGCAGGTGGTTTCGCGTAAAGGCGGTAAAGCGCAGCCGGAAGAAATCCATCAGCAGCGGCCGCTTCGACATCGCCGGCAGCGCCGGATTGTCGCCCATCATGAAAACGCAATCGGGTCCGAGCTGCGATAGCAGGCTCTGCTCGGGCTCAGCCGGCACACGCCCCATCGTTGCAATCGGATGCGGCAGGATGAGGCGGCGGCGGCCGCCCTGGGCGGCCGTTCCGGCTCGCGGTTCGTCGGCTGTCTCGGTGCTCATACTGTGGCGTCTCGTGCGTGTCGCTGTCGGACATTATGAACCAGCGTGCCGACGGCCGCTGTACCGGGCTTGCTTGGGGCGGCGGTATGATCCGTTGCATTGATACCGCGTCGCGTATCCGAAGGATTTCGAATGAATCTGAAAGACACCGGGCTGCTCAAGAGCCAGTGCTTCATCGACGGCAAGTGGGTGGCGGCCGACAATCGGGCCACCCGCCCGGTCAGCAATCCCGCGACTGGTGAGGTTCTGACCACGGTGCCCTATGCCGGCACCGCCGAGACCCGCAGCGCGATCGAGGCGGCGAGTCGTGCATTCGGCGCCTGGCGCGCCAACACCGCCGACGAGCGCGCCACGGTGCTGCGAGCCTGGTACGAACTGATGCTGACACATCAGGACGATCTTGCGACCCTGATGACCAGCGAGCAGGGCAAGCCGCGCGCGGAGTCGCGTGGCGAGATCGGCTACGCCGCATCGTTCATCGAGTGGTTTGCCGAGGAGGCACGGCGAGTCGAGGGCGACGTGATCGCCTCGCCCTGGGCCGACAAGCGGATTATTGTGGTGCGCGAACCGGTCGGCGTGTGTGCCGCGATCACGCCGTGGAATTTTCCGGCCGCCATGATCACGCGCAAGGTCGGTCCGGCGTTGGCTGCCGGCTGTACGATCGTGGTTAAGCCGGCGCTGCAGACGCCGCTTTCAGCCCTGGCGATGGCCGAACTGGCGAGCCGCGCCGGCGTGCCGCCCGGAGTGTGCAACTTCGTCACTGGCGACTCGCGCGCCATCGGCGCCGAGCTCACTTCCAATCCTCTAGTACGCAAATTGAGTTTCACCGGTTCGACCGACACCGGGCGCAAGCTCGCCGCGCAGTGCGCGCCGACGCTCAAACGCATGTCGCTCGAGCTGGGCGGCAACGCGCCGTTCATCGTGTTCGATGACGCCGACATCGAAGCCGCGGTCGAGGGCGCGATGATGTCCAAGTACCGCAATACCGGACAGACCTGCGTGTGCGCCAACCGTTTGCTGGTGCAGGACGGCGTCTACGAGGAATTCGCCAACAAGCTCGCCACGGCGGTGCGCAAGCTTCGGGTCGGCAACGGATTGGAGCCCGGCATCGAGCAAGGGCCGTTGATCGACGAGCCGGCGCTGGAAAAAGTCGAGGCCCTGGTCGGTGACGCTGTCAGTCAGGGCGCCCGCGCCATCATCGGCGGGCGGCGGCATGCGCTCGGGCGCACGTTTTACGAGCCGACAATACTGACCGAGGTGCGGCCGGAAATGCGCCTCGCGCGCGAAGAGGTGTTCGGACCTGTTGCGCCGTTGTTTCGCTTCAAACACGAGGCGGACGCGATTTGTATGGCGAATGACACAGAATTCGGACTAGCTGCGTACTTCTACGCGCGTGATGTTGGACGCATCTGGCGTGTTTCGAGCGCGCTTGAGTGCGGTATAGTCGGAATCAATACGGGATTGATAAGTACAGCCGTGGCACCATTTGGTGGCGTGAAGCAGTCTGGCATGGGTCGCGAGGGATCACGCTACGGGATCGATGAATACCTCGATCTCAAATATCTGTGCCAGGGCGGCCTCGCGGCGCCGAAGGCTTGAGTTTCTCAATGGAGCGGTCGCAACGGCCCTTTTGTTCCGGTTCCTGGTCGGCCTGACAGATGCAACCCCCGCATCGCGGCGCCGAACCTTCGGGGTAACGGGCGCCGCTCCATTTTTTTTAGGCGGCGATTGGTAATCCGAGTTCGTGCGCCACCGCCGGATGCACCACCGTACCGTCAACGATGTTGAGTCCGGCCGCCAGCCCGGCATCCTCCGCGCAGGCACGTTCCCAGCCCTTGTCGGCCAGGGCTCTCACGTACGGCAGCGTGGCATTGTTGAGCGCGAAGGCCGAGGTGCGCGGCACCGCCCCCGGCATGTTGGTGACACAGTAATGTATGACCCCGTCGACCACGTAGGTCGGGGCGGCATGAGTCGTTGGCCGGCTGGTTTGAAAGCAGCCGCCCTGATCGATCGCGATATCCACCACCACTGATCCGGGCCGCATGCGCCGGATCATGGCGCTCGTCACGACCTTCGGCGCGGCCGCTCCCGGCAACAGTACTGCGCCGATCACCAGGTCAGCGTCCACCACGGCGCGTTCGATCGCATCCGCGGTCGAATACAGCGTGCGTACATTGCCGTGGAAACGCGCGTCCAGGTCACGCAATCGACGAATTGAGCGATCGATCGCGGTAACGTCGGCCCGAAGGCCGTGCGCCATTTCGATGGCGTTGGTGCCTGCGACGCCGGCACCGATCACCACGACCTTGGCGGGCGTCACGCCGGGTACCCCGCCCAGCAATACGCCACGGCCGCCGTTGCCCTTCTGCAGATACTGCGCTCCGACCTGGATCGACATGCGGCCGGCGACTTCGCTCATCGGTGTCAACAGCGGTAGCGAGCCGTCGCTGGCCGTCACGGTCTCATAGGCGATTGCCGCGCACTTCGAAGCGATCAACGCCTCGGCCTGCGGGCGATCCGCGGCCAGATGCAGGTAGGTGAACAGCACCTGATCGCGCCGCAGGCGCGCGCACTCGCTGAGCTGGGGTTCCTTGACCTTGACGATCATCTGCGCATCGGCGAACAGCGCGTCGACGCCGGCTTCGATGCGGGCTCCGGCGCTGCGGTAGTCCTCGTCGCTGCAGTCGATGCCGGCGCCGGCACCGGTCTGCAGCGTCACGCGATGTCCGGCAGCGGTCAGCTCGCGCACCGCGGCCGGCACCAGGCCGATCCGGTACTCGTGGTTCTTGATCTCCTTGGGCACACCGATGCGCATGGGGCTCTCCTTGAGATAACCCATTGTCGGCCAAAGCCGCCGCAGCGGATTGCAAAATGGCGCACAAACCCGGCCTTAGACAGCAGATTCTTGCTGAAGAATTATGTATATTGAACTTATATGCAGCTGGATCGCCCAGATCGCAAGATTCTCCGAGAGCTACAACGCGATGCCAAGCAGTCCAACGCGTCCCTGGCAGCCTCGGTCGGCCTGTCGGAATCGGCCTGCCTGCGGCGCGTGCGCCTGCTGGAGCAGGCCGGGGTGATCGAGCGCTACACCGCGATGCTTAGTCCCGCCCGAGTGGGCATCAGCATCGGATTTCTCATTCGGATCACGCTGCGCGGCCAGACCGACCGTGACCTGGGCGCGTTCGAGCAAGCGGTGCAGGCGGTGCCGGAGGTGACCGAGTGCGACCTGACCACCGGCGAGTCGGACTATGTGCTGCGGGTGGTGGCACGCGATGCCGCGGACTTCGAGCGGCTGCACAGCAAGGTGCTGACCAAGCTGCCCGGCGTGGCGCGCGTGGACTCGAGCTTCGTATTGCGCTCGGTGGTCAAGAATGCCGGCCTGCCGATCGACGGCTGATAGTAACAAATGAAACTAGTGTATCATCGCTAGCTTCAGGTTCCGGTGGGGGTGATCCATGGGCCAGGATCTTTACGATAATCCGCTCGGCACCGACGGCTTCGAGTTCGTCGAATTCACCAGTCCCGACCCGCTGGTGCTCGGTCGGCTGTTCGAGGCCATGGGGTTCACGGCCGTGGCCCGGCACCGCTCCAAGAACGTGCTGCGCTACAAGCAGGGCGACGTGGATTTCATTCTCAACATGGAACCGCGAGGCCAGGCGGCCGAGTTTCGCGGCGCACACGGACCGTCGATCAACGCCATGGCCTTCAGGGTGCGGGACGCCGCCGCGGCGCTGCACATGGCGCTGCAGCGCGGTGCCCGGGAAGCCAAGGGCGTCATCGGTCCAATGGAACTGAACATCCCCGTGATCGAGGGCATCGGCGGCTCCTATCTATACCTGGTGGACCGCTACGGCGCGCAGGAGATCTACGACGTCGATTTCGTGCCGATTGCGGGCGCCTCGGAACGCGAGCGCAACAACGGCGCCGGGCTGGTCTACATTGATCATCTGACGCACAACGTGCGTCGCGGCAACATGCAGACCTGGGCGCAGTTCTATGAGCGGGTGTTCAACTTCCGCCAGATCCGCTACTTCGACATCGAGGGCAAGGTCACCGGTCTGCTGTCCAAGGCGATGACCAGCCCGGATGGCAAGATCCGTATTCCGTTGAACGAGAGCCAGGACGACAAGTCGCAGATCGAGGAGTTTCTGCACGACTATCGCGGCGAGGGCATCCAGCACGTGGCGCTCGGCACTACCGACATCTACGCCACGGTGGATCGCATGCGAGCGCGCGGCGTGCAGTTTCAGGACACGCCGGACTCCTACTATGAGGCGCTCGACCGTCGAATTCCCGGCCACGGGGAGGATCTGGCGCGGCTGCGCGAGCGACACATCCTGGTGGATGGCGCGCCCACTGAAGGGCAGGGTCTGCTGCTGCAGATCTTCACGCGCAACGTGGTCGGGCCGTGCTTCTTCGAAATCATTCAGCGCAAGGGCAACGAGGGCTTCGGCGAGGGCAACTTTCGCGCGCTGTTCGAATCGCTCGAGCTCGATCAGGTCCGGCGCGGTGTGCTGTCGATCGATCCGGGGAGCGGCAAGCCGTCATGACAGCGGCTGCGCGCTCGCTGCCCGAGCTGTCATACCAGACCGGCTTCGCGACCCACCTGGCGAGCGAAGCGCTCGCCGGAGCTCTACCCGAGCACAATTCGCCACAGCGCTGTCCCTTTGGTCTGTATGCCGAGCAATTGTCCGGCACGGCATTCACGGCACCGCGAGCGGCCAACCGCCGCTCCTGGCTGTACCGTATCCGGCCAGCGGTAACGCATGAACTCTTTCACCCGCTGGGGCACCCGCAGCTGCGCGGTGAGCTGGATACCGGGGCCACCTCGCCGAATCAGTTGCGCTGGAACCCGCTGCCGCTGCCGCCGCAGCCGACCGATTTCCTCGACGGCCTTACGACTATGGCCGGCAACGGCGATCCGCAGTCGCACAGCGGCTGCGCGATCTACCTGTATGCCGCCAACCGCTCGATGGTGCAGCGCTGTTTCTACAGCGCCGATGGCGAACTGCTGATCGTGCCGCAGGAGGGCAGGCTGCTGTTGCTCACCGAGCTCGGCCGTATCGAGCTCGGGCCGCTGGAGATCGCCGTGATTCCGCGCGGTGTGCGCTTCAGTGTGCAGCTGCTCGACGCCAGCGCACGCGGCTACCTGTGCGAGAATTTTGGCGCCGCCTTTCGTTTGCCCGAGCTCGGGCCGATCGGCTCCAACGGCTTGGCCTGTGAGCGTGATTTTCAGACGCCGGTGGCCTGGTACGAGGAGAGCGAGCAGTCCTGCGAACTGGTCGGCAAGTTTCTCGGCCGGCTGTGGAGCGCGCCGATGCGGCACTCGCCGTTCGACGTGGTGGCGTGGCGCGGCAACCTCGCGCCCTACAAGTACGATCTACGCCGCTTCAATACCATCGGTTCCATCAGCTACGACCATCCCGATCCGTCGATCTTCCTGGTGCTGCAGTCGGTCACCGATACCCCCGGCGTCGATGCGATCGATTTCGTGATCTTCCCGCCGCGCTGGCTGGTCATGGAGCGCACGTTTCGTCCGCCCTGGTATCACCGCAACGTCGCCAGCGAATTCATGGGTCTGATCGCCGGGTCATACGATGCCAAGGCCGAGGGCTTCGTGCCGGGCGGGGCGTCGCTGCATAACTGCATGAGCGGACACGGTCCAGATGCCGCCAGCTTCGAGAGTGCGCTGGCGGCCGATACCACGCGGCCCGAGAAGGTCATCGACACGATGGCATTCATGTTCGAGTCGCGCTGGGTGATACGGCCTACGCGCTACGCACTCGAGTCCGCACTGTTGCAGGCCGACTATTACCGGTGTTGGCAGGCGCTGCCGCGGCGCTTCGACCCGCGACAGCGTTGATGCTAGACCAGACGCACGATCCGCAGCTGCGCAGCTGGATCACATCGGCCAACGACCCTGCGACCGACTATCCGATCCAGAACCTGCCGTTCGCGGTGTTCCGACGCGCCGGCAGCCGCGAAGCTTTTCGCGGCGGTGTTGCGATCGGCGACCAGATCCTCGACCTGGCGGCCGCGCGCAAGGCCGGAGCTTTCAGTCGCGCCTTGGTGGGGCCGGCGGCCAGTCGGGCGGCTAGCGCCGCATCCAAGCCGACCCTCAACGATTTCATGGGCGCTGGGCGCGCCGCCAGCGTGGCGCTGCGGCGGGCGCTGTCACTCGGCCTGCGCTCCGACTCTGAGTCGCAGTCACTGCTGGCACCGTGCCTGGTTGCGCAGAACGCGGCGGCATATGCGGTGCCTGCGCGCATCGGTGACTACACCGATTTCTACACCTCGATCCATCATGCGCTCGCGGTCGGCCGTCTGTTTCGCCCGGATCATCCCTTGTTGCCGAACTACAAATGGGTGCCGATCGGCTATCACGGACGCAGCTCCTCGATTGCGATCTCCGGGCTGGAGTTTGCGCGGCCGTCGGGTCAGATCGTGGCCCCGGCGGCTTCGGGTGCTTCGACACCGGTACTGGGACCTAGCGCCCGCCTGGACTATGAGCTCGAGGTGGGCGTCTACGTCGGACAGGGCAACGAGCTAGGGTCTCCGATACCGATCGCGCACGCCGAGGACGCCGTGTTCGGACTGTGCCTGCTCAACGACTGGTCGGCGCGCGACATTCAAGCCTGGGAATATCAGCCGCTCGGACCATTTCTTGGAAAGAACTTCGCCACCACTGTATCGCCCTGGATCGTGACCCTCGAGGCGCTGGAGCCTTACCGGGTGCCGTGGACGCGGCCGACTGAGGATCCACAACCTCTGGCCTATCTGGATTCCGCGGATGTGCGCAGCCGTGGTGCCATCGATTTGAACCTCGAAGTGTGGTTGCAGACACAGGCAATGCGCCGTCACGGAGTGGCGCCGTACCGGCTGTCGCACAGCAACTTTCGCCATGCCTATTGGAGCATTGCCCAGCTGGTGGCGCACCACAGTGTCAATGGTTGCAACCTGCAGTCGGGGGACTTGCTCGGCAGTGGCACTCAATCCGATTCAGTGCCATCGGGTGCCGGATCGATGCTGGAGCTGTCCCGCAACGGTGCGCAGCCGCTGCGCCTGCCTAATGGTGAAACGCGAAGTTTTCTGCAGGACGGCGATACCGTGATCATGCGCGGGTGGTGCGAGCGAGCGGGGGCGGTTCGCATCGGGCTGGGTGAGGTCAGCGGCCAGGTGGGAGGCTCGCGATGATCAGCCTGTATCATTATTTTCGTAGCTCGGCGTCGTTTCGGGTGCGCATCGCACTCAACTACAAGGGCCTGCCGTACCAGTCGATGCCGGTACATCTGCTGCGCGATGGTGGCGAGCAGCACGGCGTTGATTTTCGGCGGCGCAATCCGGCGCAACTGGTTCCGGTGCTGGAGCACGCCGGGCAGACGATCACCCAGTCCATGGCCATCATCGAATACCTCGACGACATCCAGCGCGAGCCACCGCTGCTGCCGCCTGAGCCGGTGGCGCGGGCGCACGTGCGCTCGCTGGCCCTCGCCATCGCCTGCGACATTCATCCGCTCAACAACCTGCGCGTGCTGCGCTATCTCAAGGATCCGTTCGCGATCGACGATGCGGGTCGCGATCAGTGGGCGCGCCACTGGATCGCGCTCGGCTTTGCGGCCTTGGAGGATACGCTCTCGAGCGCCGGCCGCGGCGGCCGCTGTTGCTATGGCGATACGCCGACGCTGGCTGACTGCTATCTGATACCGCAGGTGTTCAATGCCAAGCGCGTGAATTGTCCGCTCGAACCGTACCCGCGAATCGTGCGCGTGTTCGACTACTGCATGCAGCTCGATGCCTTTTCGCGCGCCGCCCCATCAGCGCAGCCCGATGCCGAATAGCACGCGGGCCGCGCTGCGTTTGCAGGATTACCTGCCGTACCGGCTGTCGGTCGCGGCCAACGCGGTCTCGCGGCTGGTTGCGCGCTCCTACGAGCGCCAGTTCGGCTTACGCAATCCACAGTGGCGACTGCTGGCAGTACTGGCCGACGAGGGTGCGCTCACGCAGCAGGCGCTCTGCCGGCGCACGCTGATGGACAAGGTGACCGTGATGCGCGCCGCACAAAGTCTGCTGCGTCGCCGACTGGTGCGGCGTTTGCCGAATGATGCCGACGGCCGCTCACATCAGCTGGTGTTGACCATCGCTGGCAAACGTCTGTATCGACGCATCGTGCCGTGCGCATTGGCCTACGAGGCACAGCTACTGGAGGGCATCGGGTCGCAGGCGATTGTGCGCTTCGACCAGATGCTGCGCCGCCTCGAGCGCCGGGCCAGCGACGGCGACAAGTCCTGACGGCGGCGCGACGTGGCCCCCGATGGGGCCGGCAGTGCAGGGCGCAGCGCAGGAATTAATTCTGTTTAATCTTCCGGCCATGTCGACTTAACGGCCCAGCCGCTAGGCTCCTGGCGGTGAACGCGCGACAACCGGCCGTGCGCCCCTGGCGCACCTGGCTGCTTTTGGCTCTAGGATTAGGAGCGGACGCCTGCAGTGTCGAGCCGTCCTATCGCCATCCGGCCGTCAGCACGCCAGTTACCTGGCAACAGGCACCCAGCAATCTCAGTCCGGCATGGCCGGCCGCCGAGTGGTGGCACGAGTTCGGCTCGAATCCGCTCGATCAGCTGATCACTCAGGCGCAAGCCGGCAACGACGACATCGCCGCGGCGATCGCCCGGGTGCGTGAAGCCGACGCGCAGGCGCGCATCGCGGGCGCCGCGTTGCTGCCCGGCTTGGGTCTTCAGGGCGGCGCCAGTCGCCAGCGGCAACGCCCGATCGCATCCGGTGCGCCGATCACCTACGACCAGTATTCAGCGCTGCTGACCGCCAGTTACGAACTCGACTTCTGGGGCAAGAATCGCGCCACACACGAAGCGGCGTTGCAGGCTGCCCAGGCCAGCCGCTACGACCGCCAGACCGTGGCACTGACGGTGATCACCAGCGTCGCGCTCACTTATTTCGAAACGCTCGAGCAGCACGATCGGCTCGAGGTCGCGCGCGACGATCTGGACAATGCGCAGAAGATTCTGAGCGGTATCGAGCTGGAGCAGACGGTCGGTACTGCCACCGCACTTGATGTGGCGCAGCAGGCCACCACGGTGGCCACGCTGAATGCCTCAATTCCGCCACTCGCCCAGCAGCTGCAGCAGAGCCTGGACTCGCTGGCCATCCTGGTGGGGCAGACGCCCGAGAGCCTGGAGGTCGAGCAGGCCAGTTTGGACCAGATCAGCGCGCCGCCGGTGATTGCCGGACTGCCCTCGGAGCTGCTGGCGCGGCGGCCGGACGTGGCCGCCGCCGAGGCGCAGCTCAAGGCCGCCAATGCCGACATCGGCGTGGCGCGCGCGGCCTATTTTCCCAGCATCGATCTGACGGCCAGCGGCGGATTTGCCAGCGTGGCTCTCAGCACGCTGCTGACGCCGCAAAGCCGTGTGTTTGCGTTGAGCGCCGCGCTCAGCGATACCATCTTCGACGCCGGCGCGCGCGGTGGCCAGGTACAGTATTCGCGCGCCCGCTACGCTGAGTTGCTGTCCGATTATCACAAGGCGGTGCTGAGCGCCCTCGGCAATGTCGAGGATGCTCTAACGGCCGTGCAGCAGACGGCCGAGCAGGAACTGCGCCAGCGCGATGCGGTCGACAAGGCGCGGCGCGCATTCGAGTATTCACAGATCCAGATGCAGGCCGGCACCACCAACATCCTGACGGTGCTGAATACCGAAAGCGCGCTGTTCACCGCGCACGACACCCTGGTGCAGGTGAAATATCAGCACCTGCAAGCGCTGGTCGATCTGTATCAGGCCCTGGGTGGCGGCTGGCAACAGTCGCAGGCCAACCCATGAACTTCTGGCGGGATCGTCCGCGGCTGTGGCTGGGAGGGTTGGCGCTGCTGGCGCTGATTGTCGGCTGGACGTGGTGGTCGCGCGCGCCGGCCAAGACTGCCGCCCCCGGACCCGGCGGCAACGCCGTCACGGTCGAAACCGCAGTCGCCACCCGGCGCGACGTGCCGGTCTTTCTCGACGGTCTGGGCAACGTGCAGGCTTTCTACACCGCCAAGATCACCGCACGCGTCGACGGCCAGCTCGAACGGGTTGGCTTCGTTGAGGGCCAGCTGGTCAAGAAGGGCGACCTGCTGGCGCAGATCGATCCGCGGCCACTGCAGGCGGCGCTCGACCAGGCCAATGGAACGCTAGCCAAGGACAGCGCGCAGCTGGAGACCGCCCGTCACGATCTGGAGCGCTACCAGGTGCTGGCGCCGCAAAATCTGACCAGCCGGCAGGTGTTGGATACGCAGAAGGCACTGGTGGATCAACTTCAGGCGCAGCTCAGGATCGACCGCGCCGCGATCGACAATGCGCGCACGCAGCTCGCCTACACCACGATCACCGCGCCGTTCTCCGGACGCACCGGCATTCGACTGATGGATCCGGGCAACATCGTGCACGCCACCGATACCACCGGCATCGTGGTGCTGACGCAGATACAGCCGATCTCGGTGATGTTTACGCTGCCCGAAGACGTGCTGCCGCAGGTCAACCAGGCCCTTAGCGCCGGATCGGTCGACGTCGAGGCGCTGTCGCGCGATGATCGCACGCCGCTCGATCGCGGCACGCTGGCGCTGGTCGACAACCAGATCGATCCGGCCACGGGAACCGTGCGGCTCAAGGCGACTTTTGCCAACGACCGCAACGCACTCTGGCCGGGGCAGTTCGTCAACGTACGCGTGCAGCTGCAGCAGCGCCGCGACGTGGTAACGATGCCGTCGACCGCGGTGGAGCACGGGCCCAACGGGCTGTTCGCCTATGTGATCAAGACTGATTCCACGGTCGAGGCAAGGCCAATTACCACCGGCGAGGAAAATGCCGGCATTACGGTCGTGACCAACGGCCTTCAGGCCGGCGAGCGTGTGGTGACCAGCAATCAATACCGGCTGCAGCCGGGTGCCAAGGTGCGCGCCACCAAGTCCGCCCCGCAGGTGGCGGATCGCCTGCCGCAGTGAGCATTTCCGAACCTTTCGTTCGCCGACCGATCGCGACCTCGCTGCTGATGGGCGGCATCCTGCTGGTCGGCATCGTGGCGTGGCCATTGCTGCCGGTGGCGCCCTTGCCGCAGGTCGATTTCCCGACCATCGTGGTGACCGCGCAGCTGCCGGGTGCCAGCCCCGAGACCATGGCCTCGTCCGTGGCGACGCCGCTGGAGTATCAGTTTGCGCAGATTCAGGGACTGTCGCAGATGACCTCGTCCAGCGTCCTGGGCACCGCGCAGATCACGCTACAGTTCGGACTCGACCGCAACATCAACGGTGCCGCGCAGGACATCCAGGCAGCAATCGACGCCGCCGGCGGCCAGCTGCCGAAGAATCTGCCAAATCCGCCGTCGTACAAGAAAGTCAACCCGGCCGATACCGCCATTCTGATCCTCGCAGTACATTCGGACGTTCTGCCGCTGACGGTGGTGGACGATTACTGCGAGAACGTGATCGCTCAGCGCCTGTCGCAGGTGTCGGGGGTGGCGTCGGTGACACTTGGCGGTCAGCAGAAACCGGCGGTGCGCGTGCAGGTCGATCCATCCAAGATCGCGGCGCTGGGGCTGCAGCTCGAAGACGTCGCTGGCGTCATCGGCCAGGCGACCGTCAACTCGCCCAAGGGTTCGATCAGCGGCCAGCTGCACAGCTTTGCCATTTACGACAACGATCAGATCCTGAACGCCGCACCTTGGGGCGACGTGGTGATCGCCTACAAGAATGGCGCCCCGGTGCGCATTCGCGATGTTGGGGTAGCGGTCGATGCTGCCGAGAACAACCAGATGCTCGGCTGGCAGAACGACAAACCAGGCATTTTGCTGCTGATCTACAAGGAGGCCGGCGCCAACGTCATCGATACCGCCGCGAAGGTCAGGGAGACGCTGCCGAAGGTGCTGCTTTCGGTGCCGCCTTCGGTCAAGGTCGATCAGGTGTTCGACCGCACCACCACGATTCAGGCGTCGGTGCGCGACGTGGAGTTCACCTTGTTGCTGACCATTACGCTGGTCGTGCTGGTGATATTTCTTTTCTTGCGCACCCCCTGGGCCACCATCATTCCAGGCGTCACCGTGCCGCTGTCTCTGCTGGGCACCGCGGCGCTGATGTATGCGCTCGGTTACAGTCTCGATAACCTGTCGCTGATGGCATTGACGATCGCGGTCGGATTCGTCGTCGATGACGCAATCGTGATGCTGGAGAACATCTACCGGCACATCGAGGCCGGCATGACGCCGCTGCAGGCCACGCTCAAGGGCGCGCGCGAGGTCGGCTTCACCATTCTCACGATCAGCATCTCGCTGGTGGCGGTATTCATTCCGCTGCTGCTGATGGGCGGCATCGTGGGCCGATTGTTCCGCGAGTTCGCCGTGACGGTCACGATGACCATCGCGGTCTCGGCGTTCGTTGCCCTGACCTTGTCGCCGACCATGTGCGCACTGTTCCTGAAAAACGAGAAGGAAGTGCAGCACGGGCGGCTGTACCGCGCCATCGAGCGGGGTTTCGACCGCGTGCTCGAGCTCTACACCCGCGGTCTGGACTTCGTGCTGCGCCATCAACGTCCGACCTTGATGACCTTCGTCGCGACGGTCGCACTCACGATCCTGCTGTACGTACTGATACCCAAGGGATTCTTCCCGCAGCAGGACACCGGCATCATCATGGGCCTGTCGGATGCGCCGCAGGACATCTCGTTTGACGAGATGGTGCGGCGGCAGCACTTGTTGACCGACGTACTGGCGCGCGATCCGGACGTGCAGTCCTGGGCGACCGCGATCGGCGGATCGCGCTCGATCAACAATGGTTTCGTCGCCATCGGCCTGAAGCCGCGCGACCAACGTCGCGATAGCGCCGACCAGGTGATTGCGCGCCTGCGCCATGAGATCGCCAAGGTACCCGGGGCGACGATCTTCTTGCAGGCGGCGCAGGATCTGAATGTCGGCGGCCGCCTGGCGCGTACGCAGTACCAGTTCACAATGCAGGATGCAGATCTGAACGAGCTCAACGAGTGGGCGCCGAAACTGGAGGCGCAGCTGCAAAAGCTGCCGATGCTGCGCGACGTGGCCTCGGACCAGCAGACCGGCAGCTCGATGCTGTCGCTGGCGATCGACCGCGATCAGGCAGCGCGCTTTGGCATTCAACCGTCGCTGATCGATCAGACGCTCGATGACGCCTTCGGGCAGAGGCAGGTGACGCAGTACTTCACCCAGCTCAATGCGTATCACGTGATCCTGGAAGTGACGCCAGAGCTGCAGCGAGACCCGCAGACCTTGTCCAAGATCTACATCAAATCGCCGGTCACCGGCGGCATGATTCCGCTGTCTACGTTCGTAAAGTACGACACCGGCCACCTGACATTCCTGTCGATCAACCATCAGGCACAATTTCCCGCTGTCACGCTGTCCTTCAATCTCGGACCTGGGGTCGCGCTCGGCGATGCGGTCAAGGCAATCGAACGAGCGACCGCGTCAATCGGCATGCCATCGACTTTGACGGGCAGCTTCCAGGGCACGGCGCAGGCGTTTCAGAGCTCGCTCAAGACTCAGCCGTACCTGATCCTGGCGGCCCTGGTGGTGGTGTACATCATTCTGGGAATGCTGTACGAGAGTTACATACACCCGCTGACGATCCTGTCCACTCTGCCGTCGGCCGGGGTTGGGGCGCTGCTGGTCTTGATGATGTTTGGATTCGACCTATCGGTCATCGCTCTGATCGGCATCATCCTGCTGATCGGCATCGTCAAGAAGAATGGCATCATGATGGTGGACTTTGCGATCCAGGCCGAGCGCGAGCAGCACCTGTCGCCCGAGGCCTCGATTCGCCAGGCCTGTCTGCTGCGCTTCCGGCCGATCATGATGACCACGATGGCGGCCTTGCTGGGCGCGCTGCCGCTGATGTTGGGGCGCGGTACCGGCTCGGAGTTGCGCCAGCCGCTGGGTTATACAATGGTAGGTGGATTGCTGCTGAGCCAGGCTCTTACGCTGTTCACCACGCCGGTAATCTACCTGTATCTGGATCGATTCACCGGCCAGCGCCGCCACGCCCGGGCGGCCGACGCGGCCGGGGCGGGCCAGCCACTGGTCCATGGAGTGTCATGAAAGTCTTGCTGGTCGAGGATAATGAGCGCGTGACCCAGTTCGTCATCAAGGGGCTGCAGGAGGCCGGACATACGGTCGATCATGCGCCCAACGGCCGCGACGGCATGTTTCTGGCCGCCAGCGAACCCTACGATGTCATCATCATGGATCGCATGCTGCCGGGGGAAATCGACGGCCTTGCCATCATCGAGGCCCTGCGCAAGTCCGGCAAGCGCACGCCGATTTTGATCTTGAGCGCGCTGTCGGAAGTGGACGAGCGCATTCGCGGACTGCGCGCCGGCGGTGACGACTATCTGACCAAGCCGTTCGCGTTCGGCGAACTGCTGGCACGCATCGATGCATTGACGCGGCGCGCGCAAGGCGAGGGCGCGCAGACGCGGCTGGAAGTGGCGGATCTGCGCGTGGATCTGCTGACACGCAAAGTCACGCGCGGCGATCGCAATCTGGTGTTGCAGCCGCGCGAGTTCAAGTTGCTCGAGTATCTGATGCGCCATGCCGATCAGGTCGTGACTCGCACCATGCTGCTGGAGAACGTTTGGGACTATCACTTCGATCCGCAGACCAACGTGGTGGATGTGCATATCAGCAAGCTGCGGCAGAAGATCGATGCCGATTTCGAGCGACCGCTGCTGCGCACGGTGCGTAACGCCGGCTACACGCTGACGTCGCACGACTGAACGGCCGCCGTCCATGAAGGTGCTGCGTTCCTCGGCTGTCACGCTCGCGGTCGGCTACATCGGCCTGGGCTTGGCCGCCCTGGCGCTATTCGCCGCGCCGCTGTGGTACGCCTGGCGCGTGACCATCCAGGACGGCCGCAACGAAATCCTGCAGTCCGACGCCCAGCGTCTGACCGAGGTATTCCGGCGCGAAGGCCCGCCCGGCCTGGTCGGCTACATCGATACGCGCGTGGGCATGCAGATCGCGGGCGAGCGCCTGTTGTTGCTGGCCGACGCGCAGATGCATCCGCTGGCCGGCAATCTGGCCGCATGGCCGGCGAGTGTGCCGGAAGTTCCCGGCACCGATATCGTCAAGCTTGATCTGGGTCATGGGCAGAGCGACGTCGCGGTGGTGCATTCAACGCTTCCCGGCGGCTATCACCTGCTGGTGGGTCGGGACACCGCGCGCCTGGCGCCGCTCGAGCAACGATTTTGGTATGCGCTCGCGGGCGCGGTTGCCATCCTGTCGGTGCTCGGCACGATTGGAGGTATCCTGATCCGACGCGCTCTGATGACCCGCATTCACGGCATCCGCCAGACGGTCTCGGCGATCATCCAGGGCGATCTGAGTCATCGGCTGCCGACCCATCACAGCGGCGATGAGCTCAACACGCTGTCGCAGACCATTAACGGCATGCTGGTGCAGATCGAGCAGCTGATTCACGGGATCCGCAACGTCTCCAATTCGATCGCGCACGATCTGCGCACGCCGCTGGCGGAGCTGCGATCGCGTCTGGAAGAGCTCTCATTGACCAAGCCCTCGAGCGAGCAGACCTTCGCCGAGATTGATGCCGCGGTCGCCGACGTCGATCGTGTCATCCGCATCTTCAATGCGCTGCTGCGGCTGGCGGAGATCGACAGCGGCCTGCGACGCTCCGGCTTCGTTGCCGTGGACATGGCGGAAGTGGCCGCCGCGGCGGTCGACTTCTACCAGCCCGCGGCCGAGCTGCGCGGCTCAGTCGTTGCGCTGCAGTCAGAAGCACCTGCTGTGATTCGTGGCGATCCGGTGATGCTGGCTCAGGCGCTCGGCAATCTGATCGACAACGCAGTGAAATACACCCCTGAGGGCGGCACGATCACGGTCGCGGTGCTGCGCGGCGTCGCTGGCAGCATCGAGATCACGGTGGCCGACAGCGGTCCGGGCATCCCCCAGGCGGAGAGGGCCAAGGCTGTCGAGCGCTTCTACCGCGGCGACGCCAGCCGCGGCACGCCCGGCGTTGGCCTGGGATTGAGCCTGGTCGATGCAGTCGCCCGGCTGCATGGCGGCAAGCTCAGTCTGGACGACAATCACCCCGGCTTGCGGGCGCGTATCGTTCTGACTCAGGATACGCCCCAGGTCGCGCGTACCGCGCGTGCCAGCAGCGAAGAGGGAGAATTTCGACATGAGCCTGTCTATCCATGATGCTTCGGTTCCGATTCTGGCGCGCGCGCTGACCAATCTTTCGGGCGTGCTCGACAAGGGCCAGCAGCATGCCGACAACGACAAGATTGATCCCGCGGTTCTGCTGGGGATGCGGCTGTATCCGAACATGTTCGCACTGACGCGCCAGGTGCAGGTGGTGTCGGACATTTCCAAGGGCGCGGTGGCGCGACTGGCTGCCGCCGAGGCACCGAAGTATGAAGACACCGAGTCGAGCTTTGCCGATCTGAAGCAACGAGTCGAGAAGACCTTGGCTTACATCAAGGGGTTCCAGCCGCACCAGCTCGAGGCCAACGAAAACAAGCCGGTGGTAGTGAAATTCCCGAACAACACGCTCAATTTCAAGACCGGCTGGGATTATCTGGAGACCTTCGTGCTCCCCAACGTCTATTTCCACAGCTCGATGGCGTACGGCATCCTGCGCCACGCCGGTGTCAAGCTCGGCAAGGGCGACTTCCTGGGCAATATCGGCCAGGGATAAGCGGGCTGTCCGCCGCGGGCAGGCGGGGACGTGTCACACGGCTGAAATCCAAAGAACCATCGTCTGTCATGTGGCCGATCTCACTTCCACCGCCGCTGAGGTGGCAATAAGGGAGTTGGATCAACATGAAGAACGTGATCGTGACGATCGGTCTGGCGGCGTCGGTCGCCTCGTGGGGTGCTTACGCGGTACAGGGGCCGGTACCGACCGGGATTCCCAAGCTCGAACACGGTTCGTGATCATGATGGAGAATCACGCCTATGGTCAGATCTCGGGCAATCATCCATTTCACTGCCATCTGGCCGATCACGAGGATAACGGCATGATGGCGGTGCCACGCGTACTGGGGCCCGGACGACCGGTGGGCGATGCGCGGTTTCAACACCCGCCGGTATCGGGAATAATGACCAGATCGTGTACGACAAGCCGATCTATGTCGCCGGACATACCGGGCTGGTAGGCGCCGCTATCGTGCGGCGGCTGCAGGTCGCCGGCGCCAGCAATCTGCAGCTGCGTACCCACCGCGAGCTCGACCTGCGCCGCCAGGCCGAGGTGGAACGATTCTTCGACCAGCAACGTCCCGAATACGTAATCCTGGCGGCCGCCCGGGTTGGTGGCATCGAGGCCAATCGCAGCTATCCGGCGCAATTCCTGCGCGACAATCTGCAGATGCAGACCAACATCATCGATGCCGCGCAGCGCTTCGGCGCGCGCAAGCTGCTGTTCCTGGGTTCCAGCTGCATCTATCCGCGCCTCGCGCCGCAGCCGATGCCGGAGGACAGCCTGCTGACCGGAGCGCTGGAGACGACCAACGAGTGGTACGCGATCGCCAAGATCGCCGGACTGAAATTATGCCAGGCCTATCGGCGTGAATTCGGATTCAACGCGATCTGTGCAATGCCGACCAATCTCTACGGCCCGGGTGACAATTTCAATCTGACCGAGGCGCACGTGCTCGCGGCGTTGTTGCGGAAGTGTCACGAAGCCAAGCAGCGCGCTGCTCCGGACGTGGAGGTGTGGGGTAGCGGCACGCCGCAGCGCGAATTTCTGCATGTTGATGACCTGGCGGACGCCTGCCTGTTCCTGATGAATCGCTACGACGATGAGCAGCCGATCAACGTGGGTTGGGGCAAGGACATCAGTATCGCAGCGCTGGCGCAGCTGATCGCCACGACGGTTGGATACAGCGGCCAGCTGCGTTTCGATCCGTCAAAGCCTGATGGCACGCCGCGCAAGCTGCTCGACATCGCGCGTCTGAGTGCGCTCGGATGGCAGCCGAAGATCACGCTGGAGGCCGGCCTTATATCGACCTACGCGTGGTATCGCTCGCATCAGGAGCAACTGCGGCGCTAGTAGCATTGCGGTCGGACGGTCAATGACTGTCACCGGCCTCGAGCTTGGCGTGCAGCGATATCTCCGCGCGCAACAGCCGTGAGACCGGGCAGTTCGCTTTGGCGTCGCCGGCGATCTGGGCGAATCGCTCGGCGCTGATGCCGGGCACCCACGCCTCGTTTTCCAGATGTACCTTGGAAATGGTCCAGTTGCCGCCGACCAGTTCGAGGGTGACGGCGGCCTGGGTGGCCAGGCGCTTGGGCGTGAATCCGGCCGCGCCGAGACTTGCACTCAACGCCATGGTAAAGCAGCCGGCATGCGCGGCGGCGATCAGCTCCTCGGGGTTGGTGCCTGGCTGGGCTTCAAAACGCGTGGCGAAGCTGTAGGGCGTGTCCTTCAAGACGCCGCTGTGGGTCGCCAGCGCGCCGTGCCCTGATTTGAGATCACCTGACCAGATCGCCGATGCCGTGCGTTTCATATCGCGCCTCCGGGCTGCAACTGTACTGCTACAGTCGAGACTACACTAAGGACCAACCGATGGATGAACCGAAGTGGTTGCTCTGGGCCCGGGAGCTACAGGCTATCGCGCAGACGGGACTGGCCTTCAGCAAGGATCAATACGATCTCGAGCGCTACCGGCGACTGCGCGCCATCGCAGTGGAGATGCTGGCGGAGGGCTCCGGCGCGCCGATCGAGCGGATTGCCGCACTGTTCGATCGGGAGTCAGGGTACGCGACGCCGAAGGTCGACGTGCGCGGCGCCGTGTTCCGCGACAACCGCATTCTGCTGGTGCGCGAGACCGGCGACGGGCGCTGGACGCTGCCGGGTGGCTGGGCGGACGTCAATCAGTCGCCGCGCGAGAGTGTCGAGCGTGAGATCGAGGAAGAATCAGGATTTACCGCGCGCGCATACAAGCTCGTCGGCGTTTGGGACTACCGGCGACAGGGGCACGGGGCCCGCCACGCGCACTCTATATATAAGCTGTTCTTCCTGTGTGAACTGACCGGCGGCAGCGCCCGGCCCAGCCCAGAGACCAGCGCGGTGGAGTTTTTTGCGCTCGATCGGCTGCCGGAGCTGTCGTTCGGGCGGGTCAATCCCGATCAGCTCCGCCGCATGTATCAACACCGGGACAACCCTCAACTGCAGACGGAGTTCGACTGATGTTAGCCATATCGTGCCGCCGCACACCGGCTCCCCTATTCGTCATCCTGATCTTCACGGTCGGGCTATCGCTGGCGCCCGCAGCGGCAACGTCAGCCGCGGCCGGGAAAAAACGTGCGGCGGAAGCGGCGAGCATGACGAGCCGTCCCGTGGCGCCAAGCGTACGACATTACCTGCTGCCATCGCAGGTGGACATCGTCAGCCTGGTGCCGCCGCCCCCGGCCGCGGATTCGGCCGAGCAGCGGGCCGACCTGGCCGCGGTGCTCGAGGCCCAGCACACCGCTCGTGCCACCGGTATGGTGAATCACGCCGTCGAGGACGTGGCGGCCAACTGCGGGCGCTTTGCCGACGTAGTGGGCGATGAACTCAACCTGAAGGCCAACGCTGGGGTGCTGGCGTTTCTGAACGAGGCCGCCCTCGACGCCGCCGCCGTGGCGGGCCCGGCTAAGGAGCACTGGAAGCGAACGCGCCCGTACGCCTACAGCGGCGAGGTCGAGCGTCTGGGCGACATGTCGCCGGACTGGAAGTCCGCGCCCGGGATCGACACCGAAAAGGCTTCCGATGCCTTGGCACACTCGTCCTACCCGAGCGGTCATGCCACCTTCGGTACGGTGTGTGCCATCCTGCTGGCCGAGATCGTGCCGGAAAAACGCGCGGCGCTGTTTGAGCGCAGCCGCGATTTCGAGCATTCCCGCATGGTCGTCGGAGCGCACTTCCCCAGCGATCTGCGTGCCGGCGAGCTCGTCGGC
>DASXYW010000004.1:0-62446 GCA_036502265.1 Steroidobacteraceae bacterium
CAACCGCGAACGCAGCGGCCGGGGCGAGCTGAGCGTGACGACATTGTGGCTGTGGGGTGCGGATTCGGGCCCGGCACCGGTCCGGGCGTCTGCGCCCGCGCCAATGGGTGCGCCGCCGATGCGTCTCTACGGATGCGACAGCTTCGTCGAAGCCCTGTGTCGACTGCGAGGCGGGAGCGCGCAGCCGCTACCGGCCGATCTGACGGTTAATTTGGTGGATAGTCGCTCGGACAGTGTGTTTCTGTTTCGTCGCGCGCCTTCCGAGAGCCCGATGGCGGGTCTGGCGCGCTTCGAAGGCTCGTGGCTGCCCGCGGCGCTCCAGGCGCTGCGTCACAGACGAGTCTTGGCCCTGCGGCTGCTGATCGGGCAGCACGCCTACCGCCTGCGACGCATCGATCTGGCGCGGATCTGGCGTCGCCGCCGCCCGTGGTGGCAGGTGCTGCAATGACCTTGAACATCGTGCGCCGGCCATCGCCGCCGCGGCCGCCGCAGTTCGATGCGCCCCTGCACCCGGTATTGCAACGAATCTATGCGGCGCGCGGCGTAGCCAGCGGGCGCGATCTTGCGCTCGGCATGCAGCAGCTGCTGCCGGTCGGCACGTTGACCGGCGTGCAAGCAGCGGCCGAGCTGCTGTGCCGCCATCGCGATCAGGGCGGCCTGGTACTGATCGTTGGCGACTTCGATGCCGACGGAGCGACCAGCACCGCGCTGTTGGTGCGCGCGCTGCGCTCCTGGGGATTCTGTGCAGTGGACTTCCTGGTGCCCAACCGCTTCGAGTACGGCTATGGGCTCACGCCCGAGATCGTGGCGCTGGCGGCCCAGCGTCACCCCGGCCTGATCGTGACGGTCGACAACGGCATCTCCAGCCTCGCTGGGGTCGCGGCGGCGCGCGCCGCCGGCATCGACGTGCTGATCACCGATCATCATTTGGCCGGTGCCGCGCTGCCCGATGCGAACGTGATCGTCAATCCCAACGCTGCCGGCAACGGTTTCGCCAGCCGCGCACTGGCCGGCGTCGGCGTGGCGTTTTACGTGGCAGCGGCGCTGCGACGCGCGCTGCAGGGGCGCGGCCAGTTGCCGGCTGGCGCGCCGGCGGCTAGCGAGCTGCTCGATCTGGTCGCACTCGGCACCGTTGCTGACGTGGTTCCATTCGATGTCAACAATCGGATCCTGGTCGCTCAGGGGTTGGCGCGCATCCGCGCTGGGCGCTGCGTGCCCGGCATTCTGGCGCTGCTGGAGGTGGCACGCCGCAGTCACGTCACGGCGGTGGCGGCGGATCTGGGATTTGCGGTCGCCCCGCGACTCAACGCCGCCGGGCGTCTGACCGACATGTCGATCGGTATTCGCTGTCTATTGAGCGACCGGCTGGAGGAGGCGCGCGCCGCGGCCCGCGAACTGGACGAACTCAATACCCAGCGTCGACAGATCGAGACGCGCATGCAGGCCGAGGCCCTCTCGGCAATCCGGGTGTTGCGCGAGCCCGGCAGCGCGATCCATCGCGACGGCGTATGCCTGTTCCATGCGACCTGGCATCAGGGTGTGGTCGGATTGGTCGCCAGCCGCGTGAAAGAGCGTCTGCGCCGCCCGGTAATCGCGTTCGCGCAGGCGGACCAGGTCACGCTGCGCGGCTCGGCGCGCTCGATTCCGGGCGTGCACGTACGTGATCTGCTGGATAGCATCGCCGTCGCACAGCCCGGCCTGATCCAGCGATTCGGCGGTCATGCGATGGCGGCCGGACTGACACTCGAAGCCTGCCATCTGGACCGATTTGCGCAGGCCTTCGATGCCGCCTGTGCGCAGACGCTCGGGCGGTTGGGGTCCCCGGATGTGATCGAAACCGATGGCGCGCTCGAAGCGGACGAATTGGCGCTGCCGTTGGCGGTGGCGTTGCGTGCCGGCGGTCCGTGGGGACCGGGCTTTCCCGAGCCGCTGTTCGACGGCGTGTTTCGTATTCAGACGGCGCGTGTGGTTGGCGAGCGGCATCTGAAGCTGGGAGTGAGCGCTCCGGAAGGGCGCGGCCAGTTCGATGCGATCGCATTCAATTTCATCGACCCGAGCGAGCAGGGCGGCGCGCTGCCCACGGGCGCCGCGCACCTGGTATATCGACTGGACGCGAACGACTATCAGGGCGAGAGTCGCTTGCAATTTGTGATCGAGCACTTGCTGCCCGCATGAGGGCGCCGCGGCCTGCTAGAATCCGGGCATGGAAGTCAGCCAGCTCAAACGCACACTCAAAGATCTCGAGCAACGCGCGGTTTCGTTGAGGGGGTTTCTTTGAGTACGACCGTAAGAAAGAGCGCCTAGAAGAGGTCAGTCGCGAGCTGCAGGATCCCGGCGTCTGGGCTGCGCCCGATCGGGCCCAGGAACTCGGACGCGAGCGCGCGCGCCTGGCTGCCGAGCTGGGCGATCTTGACCGCACCAGCACCGCGGTCAGCGATGCGGCGCAGCTGCTGGAACTGGCTGAGAGCGAGAACGACGAAGCGGCCGCGCGCGAGATCGAGCGCGACGCGCTGCAGCTGGAAGCGGGTGTGCGCCGCTTGGAATTCAAGCGCATGTTTCGCGGCGAAATGGATGCGCACAGTGCGTTCCTGGATATTCAGGCCGGCGCCGGTGGTACCGAGGCGCAGGACTGGGCGCAGATGCTGCTGCGCATGTACCTGCGTTGGGGCGCCGCACATGGCTACGAATGCGAAGTAATCGACTCCAATCCTGGCGAGGTGGCCGGCATGAAGAGCGCCACCGTGTCGGTTCAGGGTGAATACGCCTACGGCTGGCTGCGCACCGAGACCGGCGTGCATCGGCTGGTGCGCAAGTCGCCATTCGACTCCGGCAACCGCCGGCACACCTCGTTTGCCTCGGTATTCGTGTCGCCGGAGATCGACGAGGATATTGCCATCGAGATCAACCCGGCCGACCTGAAGATGGATGTCTACCGTTCCAGCGGCGCCGGCGGCCAGCACGTCAACAAGACCGAGTCCGCCGTGCGCATCACCCACCTGCCTACCGGCATCGTGGTGGCGTGCCAGAACGAGCGCAGCCAGCACAAGAATCGCGCCACCGCCATGAAGATGCTCAAGGCCAAGCTGTACGAGCTGGAAGTCAACAAGCGCAACGCCGCCGCCAAGGTGCTCGAGGAGTCCAAGTCCGACGTGAGCTGGGGCAATCAGATCCGCTCCTACGTGCTCGATCAGTCGCGCATCAAGGACCTTCGCACCGGCGTCGAGGTCGGCGCCACCGAGAAGGTGCTCGACGGCGACCTCGACCAGTTTCTCGAAGCAAGTCTGAAGGCCGGATTGTGAGCAAGGGTCCCGATCGCACTGAGCCGCCGGCTCCCGAGCTGGACGAGAATCGACTGATCGCCGAGCGACGCGCCAAGCTGAGCGCATGGCGCGAACGCGCGATGGCCTTCCCGAATGACTTTCGGCGCGACGCGCTGGCGGGCCAATTGCTCAACACCTATGCCGACCGGGACGACGCCTGGCTGGCGGCGCACCCGGTTGCGGTGCGTGTCGCCGGACGCATGATGCTCAAGCGTGTCATGGGTAAGGCGAGCTTCGTCAAGCTCGCCGATCGCAGTGGTCAGATTCAGTTGTTCCTGCAGGAGGCCGAGCTCGGCGCAACCTATGAGGAGTTCAAGGGCTTCGACATCGGCGATTTTCTCGGCGCCGAGGGCGCGCTGTTCCGTACCCGAACCGGCGAGCTGTCGGTACGGGCCAAGCGGCTAGTGCTGCTGACCAAGTCGCTGCGGCCGCTGCCGGACAAGTGGCATGGGCTGGCCGACACCGAGCTGCGCTATCGCCAGCGCTACGTCGATCTGATCATGAACCAGTCAAGCCGCGAACTATTCCGCACGCGCACGCGGCTGCTGCGTTATCTGCGCGACTACCTTGATGCGCTCGATTTCACCGAGGTCGAGACGCCAATGATGCAGCCGATTCCGGGCGGAGCCGCGGCGCGACCGTTCAAGACGCACCACAACGCGCTCGGGCTGGATATGTACCTGCGCATCGCACCAGAGCTGTATTTGAAGCGCCTGATCGTCGGTGGCTTCGAGCGCGTGTACGAAATCAATCGCAATTTTCGCAATGAGGGCCTGTCGACCCAACACAACCCCGAGTTCACGATGCTGGAGCTGTATTGGGCCTACACCGACTACCACGAGCTGATGGAGCTGGTCGAGCGCCTGATGCACGGGCTGGCCGACTCGCTTATCGGCTCACGCGCCGTCAGCTACCAGGGGCGCCAATACGATCTGGCCAAGCCGTTCCGACGCGTGTCAGTGGAGGAGGCGATCCTGGAGAACAACTCCGTGCTCGAGCGCCCGCACCTGCGCGACGTGCCATATCTGCGCGCCGCCTGCGAGCGCCTCGGAATCCCCTATCGTGAGCACGACGGTGCCGGCAAGCTGCAGATCGAGATCTTCGAGAAAACCGCCGAACACACGCTGATGGATCCGACCTTCGTCCACGCCTACCCGGCCGAGGTGTCGCCACTGTCGCGGGCGAATGATGCCGACCCGTTTCTGACCGATCGCTTCGAGTTCTTCCTGGCGGGGCGCGAACTGGCCAATGGCTTCTCCGAGCTCAACGATCCAGAGGATCAGGCGACTCGCTTTCGGGCGCAGGCGGCGCGTAAGGAGTCAGGGGACGAGGAGGCCATGCACTTCGACGTCGATTACATCCGGGCGCTCGAGTACGGCATGCCGCCCACGGCCGGCTTAGGCCTGGGCGTTGACCGGCTGGTCATGTTCTTCACCGATTCGGCATCCATCCGGGACGTGCTGCTGTTCCCGCACATGCGACCGGAATAGTCCGTTATAGACACTTGAATTTGTTGGCTTCCAGGCCCAGCGTCGCTCCGGGCCTTGACGGGTGCTTCCGATTGCCGTGAAATGTCTGCCTAGACAGACACTGTAAAGGCAGTAAGTTCTCATGCAGCATTATCGCACCGAGGTCTACCAAGCCAGCACCAGCATCGGCTATCTGCTCAAGCGAGCCCATTCACTGGTGATCGATCACCTTGAGACCGTGGTCGCCGACAGCGAGCTGACCTTCACCCAGTGGGTGGTGCTGATGCACTTGCGCGACGGGCTGGCAGTCAATGCCACCACGCTGTGCTCGCAGTTGCGGCACGACAGCGGCGCACTCACCCGCGTACTCGATCAGCTCGAAGGCCGAGGCCTGGTGAGTCGCGAGCGCAGCCGCGAGGACCGGCGCGAAGTGCAGCTGCGACTGACCGATGCCGGCCTCACGACCGTCTCGTCAACCATTCCGGCGGTGGTCGAGCAGCTCAACTATGCGCTGCGCGAATTCTCGCGTGCCGAGGCAAGCGAGCTCACTCGGCTGTTGAACAAGCTGATCGGCAGCCTGAGTGCCGACCGTAAATCCGGAGAAGCTGCGTGAGCCAGTGGCCGGCGCGCTGGCCGCCGGCGGCGATCGCGGCGCTGATGTGTGCCTGCGCCACGCCACCCAAGCCGCAACCACGTCCTGAGCCGTTGGCCGATTCATCGCTCGGACTGACCGGTGCGCAAGCCGCGCCTGCGCCGCAGCGCTGGTGGGAGGTGTTCGACGACACCCAGCTCGACGCTCTGATCGGCCAGGCGCTGCGGGATAACCCAGGCTTGTCCGAAGCCCAGGCGCGACTACGCCAGGCGCAGGCCCAGGTCATCGGTGCGCGCGCCGCGCAGCTGCCCGGGGTCAAGCTCAGCGGCACCGAGAAACGCGTCAAGATCCCGGAAGGATTTCCCGCGGCGATCGGCGGCGGACAGACCGTGTGGCTGGGCGATCTGGGCGCGGTGCTCTCCTGGGACCTGGACCTGTGGGGCGAACACGCCGACAGCGTGCGCCAGACCGGCGCGCTGGCGACGGCCGCCGGGCTCGACATCGACAACGCCCGCCTGCTCCTGACCAGCGCCTTGGTGCAATCATACGTCGACCTTTATCGCAGCTACGCGCTGGCCGACATCGCCGCACGCGCCGAGGCGCAGCGCGCCAACATTCTGGATATCACGCGCGAACGCGTGGCAGCCGGTTTGGACACGCGGGTGGAGCTGCGCGAAGCCGAAGGGGCGCTGCCGCAGGCACGCGTGGCATTGACCCAGGCGCAGTCGGCCCAGGCACTGGCCATCCATCAGATCGTGGCACTGAGCGGCCACGGTGCCGACGGCTACGCCGCGATCACACGGCCGCAGATGAAGCTGGAGGCGGCCTTGCCGCTGCCGGCCGAGCTGCCGGTCAATCTGCTGGGCCGCCGTCCTGATGTGATTGCAGCCCATCAGCGCGTCAACGCCGCTGATGCGCAGCAGCGGGCGGCGCGGGCGGCGTTCTATCCGAATATATCCTTGAGTGCACTGGCCGGCTTCGCCTCCTTCAGTCTGCGCGACCTGATCGATGCGAAATCGTTCGGCTACGGGGTCGGACCGACCCTGAGCCTGCCACTGTTCGACGGCGGTCGCCTGCGTGCTCAATATCACGGCAGCGAGGCTGCGCTCGAGCAGGCGGTCGCGAGCTACGACGATACCGTGGTGCGGGCGGTGCATCAGGCCGCGGACCAGATCAGCCTAATCCAGTCGCTGCGCCAGGAACTCGATCAGCAGAGCCAGTCATTGCAGGCGGCGGAAGATGCCTATCGGCTCGCCGAAGAGCGCTACCGCGCGGGACTGGCCGGCTATCTGACGGTATTGAATGCCGAGACCGAAGTGCTCAACGAGCGCCGCCAGAGCGTGGATCTGAACACCTCGATGGCGATCGCGCGCGTCAATTTGCTGCTGGCGGTTGGCGGCAGTTTCGGAGAATCCTCATGAATACCCCCGCTCCCACGGATCAGTCTGCCCCGGCTGACAATCACGTGCGCCGGCGCGCGCTGCTGATTCTGGCAGTCATCGCGGTACTGGCCGGTCTGGCATGGCTGGCGTATGACCTGCTGGTCGGCCGCTACTACCAGAGCACCGACGATGCCTACATCAGCACTGACCTGATCCAGGTCACCAGCGAAATCCCGGGCACAGTAACCGCGGTGCACGTCGATGACACGCAGAGCGTGCAGCGCGGCCAGGTTCTCGCGACGCTCGATCCGGCCGATGCCAGCGTGGCGATCAACGGCGCCGAGGCCGAGCTGGCCCGGGCGGTGCGCAGCGTGCGCGGGCTGTTCGCGCAGCGCGATCAGCTGCGCGACCAGATCGTGCAGCGCGAAACCGATCTGCAGCGCGCGCAGAGCGATCTCAAGCGCCGCGAAGGGCTGCTGTCCGACGGCGCGGTCTCGGGCGAGGAGCTGTCCCATTCGCGCGACGCGGTCGCGGTGGCGCGCGCCGGACTGGACGGTGCACGCGAGCAGCTCAACGCCACCGAGGCGCAGATTCAGGGCACTACCATCGAGACCCATCCGCAGGTGCTGGACGCGGAGGCCGCGGTGCGCAACGCCGCATTGGCGCTGCATCGCACGGAGCTGCACTCCCCGGTCGACGGGGTGGTCGCCAAGCGTTCGGTGGAAGTAGGCCAGCGGGTATCTGCCGGCGCCCCGCTGATGTCGATCGTGCCGCTCGATGACGTCTGGGTCGATGCCAACTTCAAGGAGGTACAGTTGCGCACTATGCGGGTCGGTCAGCCGGTCACGCTGACTGCCGATCTGTACGGCGGTGGGGTCAAATTCCACGGGCGCCTGGCGGGTTTTGCCGCGGGCAGCGGCAGCGCCTTCGCGCTGCTGCCGGCTCAGAATGCTTCGGGGAACTGGATCAAGATCGTGCAGCGCATTCCGGTGCGCATCACGCTCGATCCGCAGGAGCTCAAGGCGCATCCGCTGCGCGTCGGGCTGTCGATGGTGGTGAAAGTGGACGAACATGACACCTCCGGCCCGGTGATGTCGGCGCAGGTTCGCACTGTGCCGCAGCCCACCCAGGCCAGCGCCGCCGATGACCCCGAGGTACAGCAGATCATCAACCGGATCGTGGCTTCGAATGCCGGGCACGGCGCCGAGCCGGATGCAGGCCACCGCCCGTCAGCAGTCTCGATGGCGCACCCGGGCAGCAGCAGATGAACGCGGCGGCGTGCGCGGTGCCGCTGGGCGGTTCCGCGCGGGCACTGGTGTCGCTGGCGCTGGCGCTCGGCACCTTCATGCAGGTGCTCGATACCAGCATCGCCAACGTTGCGATTCCGACCATTGCCGGCAATCTGGGCGTGTCGTCAGATCAGGGTACCTGGGTGATTACCTCGTTTGCCGTCAGCAACGGCATCTCGGTGCCGCTCACCGGATGGCTGATGCAGCGCTATGGAGTTGTACGCACTTACGTGCTGTCGGTGCTGGCATTCACGGCGGCCTCGTTTCTGTGCGGCGTGGCCTGGAGCCTGTCATCGCTGGTGGTGTTCCGCGTGATCCAGGGTGCGGTGTCGGGTCCGATGATCCCCGGGTCCCAGGCATTGCTGCTGCGGCTGTTTCCTCCGGAGCGTGCCGGCACCGCACTTGCGATCTGGTCAATCACGACTCTGGTTGCGCCGGTCATCGGTCCGGTGCTCGGCGGCTACATCTCGGACAACTGGAGCTGGCCGTGGATCTTCTTTATCAACGTGCCGATCGGGATTCTGTCGGGCCTGATCTGCTGGCAGTCTCTTGGACGGCACGACACCCCGACGCGCCGGCTGCCGATCGACACCGTGGGCCTGGGGCTGCTCATAGTGTGGGTCGGGGCGCTGCAGGTGATGCTGGACAAGGGCAAGGACCTGGACTGGTTCTCCTCCGCGGCAATCATGACCCTGGCGGTGATCGCGTTGCTGGCGTTTGTCGCCTGGATCATCTGGGAGTTCACCGAGCGCTATCCGATCGTCGACGTGTCGCTGTTTGCCGGGCGCAATTTCACGCTGGGCACGATCGCGCTCTGCCTCGGTTATGCCGTGTTCTTCGGCAACATCGTGATTCTGCCGCTGTGGCTGCAGACCCAGCTCGGTTACACCGCCACCTGGGCCGGCCTGGTGTCAGCCCCGTCCGGAGTGGTATCGGTGCTGGTGGCGCCGATCGTCGGACGGTTGATAGGCAAGGTCGATGCCCGCTGGCTCGGAACCGTCGGATTCGTCTCCTACGCGGTGTCGTTCTTCATGCGCGCCAACCTGACGGCCGATGCCAGCTTCATGGACTTCGTGCTGCCGCAACTGGTCATGGGCATCGGCATGGGCTCATTCTTCGTGTCAATGGTATCGATCGTGCTGGACGGCCAGCCGCCCGAGCGCGTGCCGGCGGCCTCCGGCGTGTCGAACTTCCTGCGCATCGTCGCCGGAGCGTTTGCGACTTCAATTACCACCACGTTCTGGGACCGGCACGAAGCGCTGCATCAATCTCACTTGGCCGAAGCCTCCAGCGTCTACAGCCCCAACCTGCAAAGCGCGCTCGGACACCTGCATTCCCTCGGCGTCGACAACACCGGCAGCGCGCTCGGGCTGCTGGCGCAGCAACTGGTGCACCAGGCCTATCTGCTGTCCTCGCTGGATTACTTCTGGATCTCGGGCTGGCTGACGCTGGCGCCGGTGGTGCTGGTGTGGCTGACGCGCCGGCCACGCGCTGCATCGGCTCACGCGGCGGCCGAATAGTCCGGATCGCTAATCCATCAATGCCACACTCTTGATCTGGGCGTACAGCCTGAGCCCCGGCGCGATCTGCAACTGCGCCACGGAGCGCTGGGTGATGCGTGCCAGCAGTGGACGGTCGCCGATCGCGATGCGCACCAGGCATTGAGCCGGATCTCGATCGGCTGTGACATCAAGCACCGTGCCCGCCAGCACATTGGTGATGCTGCTCAGTTCCGGCGGCTTCAGTGCCAGGCTGACGTCGCGCGCATCGATGCGCACACGCACCGGCTGGCCGAGGCCGCCCGCCTGGCGCGATATCGCCACCCGCCCTCCGGGTATGTCGAGGTAGCTCAGGTGATATCGCGGGTCGTGCTCGACGATCACGCCCTGAAAAATGCTGCCGGCCGAGTCCAGATGCGCCAGTGGCAGATCCGGGCGCGTCAGCAGCTCATGGACCGGACCGACGGCGCGCACCCGGCCGGCTTCGAGCAGCACCAGGTGATCGGCGATTCGCATGACCTCGCCGATCTCGTGGCTCACGTACACCATCGGAATCGAAAGCTCAGCGTGCAGTCGCTCCAGATACGGCAGGATGTCAGCGCGGCTCTCCAGATCCAGGCTTGACAGGGGTTCGTCCAGCAGCAGCAGCGCCGGACTTGTCAGCAGCGCGCGCGCGATGGCGACTCGCTGGCGCTGCCCGCCCGACAATTGGCCGGCGCGGTGCTCGAGCAGCCCCTGAAGTCCCATGTACTCGACCGCCTGTTCGAAGACGATGCGGCGCTGAGCTGCCGGGACGCGCTTCAGTCCGTACTGTAGATTGGCACGCGCATCCAGATGAGGGAACAGGTCGGCCTCCTGGAACACGAACCCCACCGGTCGCCGATGCGCCGGCACGAACTTACTCGAATCCTGCCACACCTCGTCATTGAAGCGCACCCGGGCATGAGTGCCTGGCTCCAAGCCGGCGATACAGCGCAGCACCGTGGTCTTGCCCGCGCCCGAGCGGCCGAACAGGCCAGTGATGCCGTGGCCCGCAAACTCGCACGCCACCTGCAGTTGGAAATCCGAGCGCGCCCAGTCGATGTCAAACTGCAGGCTCACCCGGGCACGGCCGTGGCTTCACGCGCCCGTCGATTGCTGGCATATACCAGCAGCAGCAGTGTAAAACACGCCAGCAGCAACGTGATCGACAGCCGCTTCGCGCCGGCGTAGTCGAAGGCTTCGACGTGATTGTAGATCGCGATCGAGGCGGTCTGGGTGCGACCAGGGATGTTTCCGCCCAGCATCAGCACCACGCCGAATTCGCCCAGCGTGTGAGCGAAGGTCAGCGCCGAGCCGGTGATGAAGCCACGCCGCGCCAACGGTGCCGCGACGCTAAAGAAGCGATCCAGGGGCGAGGCTCGCAACGTGGCCGCGATCTCTAGCTGCCGCACGCCTAACGACTGAAAGGAATTTTGCAGCGGCTGCATCATGAACGGCATCGAGTACACCACCGAACCGAACAGCAGCCCGCCGAAACTGAAACTCAGCGGTTGCAGGCCAAGCGTATGCATCAGGGTGCCGCCCCAGCCGTGTGGTCCGAGAAACAGTAATAGATAGAAACCGAGCACGGTGGGCGGCAGCACCAGCGGCAGGGCGGCGGTGGCCTCGCCGATCACGCGCAGCCGCGAGCGCGTAGTCGCCAGCCACCACGCGATCGGCGTACACAGCAGCAGCAACAGCAATACCGTCAGGGTCGCGAGTCTGAGCGAGATCCACAACGCGACCAGGTCATCGGAGGAATAGAGACTCCCGATCATTCCCGGATATGGTAGCCGGCGGCCTTGATCGTGGCGATTGCCTGCGAATCTTGCCGCAGCCACTTGCGGAACGCCTCGGCCGCCGACCGCCGCGTGCTGCGCGCTAGGATCACGCCATCCTGCTCAATGGGTGTGTACAGCGACTGCGGCGGCAGCCAGTAGGAGCCCGCGATCGAGCCATCCTTGCTAACCTGCGACAGTGCAACGAACGCCATGTCGACGTTGCCAGTCGCGGCAAACTGCCAGGCTTGGTTGATGTTCTCGCCCACCGCCAGTTGCTTGTTGGTGTTCAGTCGATCCCACAGGCCAAGCGCAGTCAGGACCTGCTGCGCGGCCGCCCCGTAGGGGGCCGCGCGTGGTTCGGCGATTCCGATCATGCGAAAGCGACCGGATTTCAGCACCTTGGCATCGCGATCGACGACACCATCCTTGGGGCTCCACAGCACCAGCGTGCCGATCGCGTAGGTGAAGCGGCCCGCCACCGCCAGACCATCGCTCTCGAGCTGCTTGGGTCGATCGCTATCGGCCGACAGAAACACATCGAACGGCGCGCCCTCGCGAATCTGGCTGTAGAACTGCCCGGATGATCCGGAACTGAGCAGCAGATGATCGCCGCTGGCCTGTTCGAACATCGGTGCCAGCTTCTGCAGCGTACCGTAGAAATTCGCCGCGACGGCGATGTTAAGGTCGTCAGACTGCGCTGCCGTAGCGCTCAGCAGGCACAGTGCGGCCAGCAGTCGGGACAGCAACGACATGTCGTGACTTCGAATCGGTCAGTCGTTGACCGCGATGAGAACGTGCGATGCCTTGATGAGAGCACTGCATTTGGCGCCCTCGACCAGCTCTAGATCCTTGAGGGCTTCGAGCGTCACGATGGCGGTCAGGGTACGGTTGCCGGGCAGGCGAATCTTGACCTCGGCGTTGACGCTGCCGGCAATCAGCTCGGTCACGGCGCCGCGCAGCTGGTTGCGCGCGCTGATGCGCACGCCGGGCTCCGGGGACAGCAGGATGAAGCTGGCCTTGATCAGCGCCACGGCATTGCGTCCCGGCCTCAGTTGAAGTTCCTCGACCGACTCGTTGGTGATGTTGGCAAAGATCTCTAGCCCCTCACCCAGGTCCAGCACCACATCGGCGTTGACCGCGCCCTTACGCACCGCCTTCACGACCCCACGAAATTGATTGCGGGCACTGGTCTTCATGGTGATGGCTCTCATCAGAGTGGTGAGTTTGTCAAAGTCGTGCACGTTGGCCTGCATTTGCCGCAGCAGGTGCTGGTGGCCGGCCTCGAGCAGGCGGTACAGGCGCACCAGCTCGCGACCGTGATCCGTCAGGTGACTGCCGCCGCCATGCTGCCCGCCCGTCGCCCGGATCAGGAGCGGGCGATCGGCCACATTGTTCATGGCGTCGACCGCGTCCCACGCTGCCTTATAGCTGATGCCGACTTCCTTGGCGGCGCGTACGATCGAGCCGGTCCGATCGATACCCTCGAGCAGCGCGATTCGGTTCGATCCGGCGTATTTTCCCCCTTTGCGATCGAGCCACAGACCGCCGTGCACGGCGAGGTTGGTTCTGGTTCGGGCCATGATTGACTGTCTACTCCGCGGCGTCATATATATGGCAATATAACGCTGTGGTCGGCGAAGAGTCGATGCTTCAGGCGTTATGCATCTCGAAGCGCATCGACAGGTCGATGGCCTTAATGTTCTTGGTGAGGGCGCCAACCGAGATGAAATCCACACCGGTTGCGGCCAGCGGCGCGATAGCAGCGAGCGATACGCCGCCGGAGCTCTCCAGCCGTGACGGGTGGGCATGGCTGCGATTGATTTGCACCGCGCGGCGCGTGCCTTCCAGGTCGAAGTTGTCCAGCAGCACCAGGTCCGCCCGCGCGTCCAGCGCCTCCTGCAGCTGCTGCAGAGTTTCCACCTCGACTTCGACGCGCAGCTTGGGCACCTGGCGGCGCGCGGCGACCACCGCCGCTGCAATCGAGCCGGCCGAGGCGATGTGGTTCTCCTTGATCAGCACCAGGTCGGACAGGCCGATACGGTGATTGTCGCCTCCGCCGCAGCGCACCGCGTATTTCTGCGCGGTACGCAGCCCCGGAATGGTCTTGCGCGTGTCCAGGATGCGGCAGTGTGAGCTTCCCACCGCGGCCACGAAGCGTTGGGTGATGGTCGCGGTGGCCGAAAGCAGCTGCAGGAAATTCAGCGCCGTGCGCTCACCGGTCAGAATCGCACGCGCCGCGCCGTGAAGCTCGCACAGCACGGATCCGGCGCCGACAGATTCGCCTTCGGTGGCTCGCCAGTGGATACGTATCGCGCGATCGAGCTGCCGAAAGGTCTCGTCGAACCAAGGCGCCCCGCAGATGATCGCCGGCGCTCGACACAGCACCTGCGCATGGGCGCGCTGCGCGGCGGGGATCAGCGCAGCCGTCACGTCGCCGGTGCCGACATCCTCGCGCAATGCGCGGGATACCTGTTCAGGCAGGTCGGCGGGCGGCTGCGGCTGCAAAGCGCCTTAGAACGGCAGCGGGTGGTTCGAGGCACCCATGCACAGCAGCAGCGGAATCGAGAGCACGAAGTTGGTGCGCGATGCCAGCGCTGCAACCTTGCGCGCCTTGGCCTTCTCGTCTTCGGTCGCCGGGACGATGCCGAGGATCTTCTTTTGGTTGGGCCAGATGAATACCCACACGTTGAACGCCATGATCGTGCCAAGCCAGCCGCCGATGCCGATGACCAGGCCGTAATAGTCCTGACCACCGCGTCCGAGCGTCATGGCGTTGAGCAGGTTGTTGGCGCGCGCCAGGTACCAGATACCCGACAGCCAGGTGACCACTGCCGCCCAGCGGAACCACCAGAGTGCACGCGGCGCGATGTACTTGCTGATGCCGGTGCCGCCCGGACCGCCCTTGTCGGCCGCGGCCACCGCCATGCCGGGGGTCTGCACCACATTGAAGTAGTAGAGCAGACCGATCCACATCACCCCGGCGAGGATATGAATCCACACTGCCAGTCCTAATTCCGCAAAGCCGCTCGGCGGAATGGCCAGACTGACGATGAGCGCCAGGATGACGCCGGTGGTGATGGAACCACGCACGGAATTCAGTGGGTTCATGTCGCCCTCGCTTAAGTTGTTGTTCTGTTTGACCGTCGCATCGAAAATGCGGTTTGAAGAATAGGCCAGCGCCCCCCATAATTCAACGCATACGTCACTGCAGGTAATGCCCAATGGATGTGACTGAGCGAATCCGTAAAGAGTTATCCACCGCCCCGGTGGTGCTGTTCATGAAAGGCAATCCCGACTTTCCGCAATGCGGTTTTTCGGCGCAGACGGTTGCGGCGCTGCGTAACCTCAAGGCCAGCTTCCATCATGTGAACATCTTTGACGACGCGGAGTTGCGTGAGGCGCTGAAGCGTCATTCCAACTGGCCGACCTACCCTCAGCTCTATATTAATGGTGAGCTGATCGGCGGCTGCGATATCGCCTTGGAAATGTATCGCACCGGGGAGTTGAAGAAGCTGCTGCAATCCGCCGGCGTGGTGGCGGCCGTCCCGGCCTGATCGACTCGGGCTACTGCAAGCCGCTGTCCGCTGGCCCCGCCGGCGCGCCCTCGGTGTCCTCGTCTGGTTCCGGCGGCGCGATTGTCAGTTCCTGCCAGCCCAGACGCCGCGCACGTTGCTCGGCACGGGCATAGCTGTCGGCCAGCTCATTGCAGATCACGCAGAACAACTCCGCGGTGCGCTCAGCGTCATAGCTGGCCGAATGTGCTTGGGCCTTGTCCCAGTCCAGACCGGCGACCGCCACCGCCTTGGCCAGCACCGTCTGGCCGAGCGCCGCGCCGGCAAGCGTGGCGGTGTCGAAACACGAGAATGGGTGAAACGGATTGCGCTTTATTCCTATGCGTGCAATCGCGGCGTTCAGGAACGCAAGATCAAAGGCTGCATTGTGTCCGACCAGCACCGCGCGCCGGCAACCGTGGGCGCGGATAGCGGTGCGCACCGCCCGGAAGATCCGTTGCAGCGCATCGCTCTCGTCGATCGCGGGCCGCAGCGGATGCCACGGGTCGATGCGATTCACCTGCAGCGAGGCCGGATCCATGCGCGCGTTGAGGAACGGGCGTACGTGATAGGAATGTGTTTCACCCCGATGCAGCCGGCCCGCGGCATCGATGTCGATTGGTACCGCTGCGATCTGCAGCAGCGCATCCGTGGCGGGCTGAAAGCCGCCAGTTTCAACGTCGATCACTACCGGCAGAAAACCCCGAAAGCGGCGCACCATGAGTGCCGCAGGGCCCGCGGCCGGGGCGGCCGCGGCAGCCGGTGCGCTCGGCGCGGCCTCGACGCCGACACTGACTTCGGTGACGGTGACCTGGGTCGTGATCACCGCGGCGATCTCCGGAGGGGTCTTCTCGTTCATGGCGCTTCGGCCGCGAGCCGCCACCCAATCGGTACGCCGGCGCACAGCGGCACCAGGCGATCTTCGCCGAAGGCATAGCTGTCCGGCGGCGTCCACGGCTCGCGCACCAGCGCGATTTCATCCTGGTTGCGCGGCAGGCGGTAGAAGTCGGCGCCGAACTCCGAGGCGAACGCCTGCAGGCGCGGCAGGATGCCTTCGGCCTCGAACGCCTCGGCGTACAGCTCGATCGCCGCGTGCGCCGAGAACACGCCAGCACAGCCACAGGCCGATTCCTTTGCCTGGCGCGCGTGCGGCGCGCTATCGGTGCCCAGAAAGAAGCGCGCGTCGCCCGTGGCGACGGCCTCGAGCAGGCTGCGCCGATCCGACTCACCCTTGAGCACCGGCGCGCAATACAGGTGCGGGCGCAAGCCGCCGGCGAATAGTGCGTTGCGATTGAACATCAGATGCTGCGGCGTGACCGTGGCGGCGATGCCACGACGGGCACTGCGTACGAACTCCACCCCGGCGCGAGAACTGACATGCTCGAATACGATACGCAGCGTCGGCCAGCGCTCGCTCAGGGGCGCCAGCGTGCGCTCGATGAAGCGCGCTTCGCGGTCGAACACATCGACATCGGCGTCGGCGACCTCCGCGTGCACCAGCAGCGGCAGGTCGAGTCGGGACATCGCGGCCAGGGCCGGTTCCAGGTGGGCGATGTCGGTCACGCCCGCATCGGAGTGCGTGGTGGCGCCGGCCGGATACAGCTTGCAGCCGAATACGGCGCCGCTGGCGTGCGCGCGTTCGATTTCCTCCGGCCGCGTGCGATCGGTGAGATACAGCGTCATCAGCGGCTCAAAGCGCGCGCCGGCGGGCAGGGCGGCCATGATGCGCTGGCGATAGCCCAGCGCCAGCGCCGTCGTGGTTATCGCTGGATTGAGATTTGGCATGACGATGGCACGGGCAAAGCGCGCGGCGCTGAACGGCAGCACCGCGCGCAAGGCCGGCCCGTCGCGCAGGTGCAGGTGCCAGTCGTCCGGCCGCCTCAGTCGCAGTGCCTGGCTCATGCCTGCAGGCGCTCGAGTGGCTCGTGGTCCAGCAGCAGTTCGAGCGCGAAGCGCACGCCGAAGCCCGTGACATCGGTGCCGACATGCGCCAGGCCACCGCGGCGTGTGGCGGACGACAGGTCCACGTGTACCCAGGGGTTGTCGTCGCCGATGAAGCGCTTGAGGAAGCGTGCCGCGTGGATGTGATCGCCCTTGCCCTCGAGCGTACACTGCATGACGTCCGCGACCGTGCTTTCGATGTCAGCATCGAAGTCCGGATCGAGCGGAAAATTCCACACACGCTCGCCGCTGGCGGCCCCGGCCGCGACCAGCAATGGAGCCAGCGCCGGACGGTTGGTGAATACGCCGCTATAGCGCTCGGTCAATGCGTATACACACGCGCCGGTGAGCGTGGCAAAGTCGAGCGTGAGCCGCGGTCGCGTCCGCGCCGCCAGCGCCAACGTATCGGCCAGCACCATACGGCCCTCGGCGTCGCTGTGAATGACCTGAATCGTGATGCCATTGCTCGCGCGCACCACTTCCTGTGGCCGGTATGCGGTCGGCCCGATGTTGTTCTCGCTGATTGCCAGCCAGGCTTCCACGTGCAGCTGTGGGCGCAACTGCGTCAGTGCCAGCAGCGTGGCGAGGGCCACCGCGCTGCCCGACATATCGGTATGCATGTCGAACATCGCCCGGTGCGGCTTGAGGTTTACCCCGCCGGTGTCGAACAGGATGCCCTTGCCGACCAGGGCCACATCGGGGCCCCGGCCGCGCAAGCGGCCGCGACGCGCGCGCCCGGCCCAGCGCAGTCGAGCGATGCCGGCGGTGCGGGCGGCATTGCCGCGCGCCACCGCCAGAAAGGCGCCGGCACCCAGGCGCTGCAGCTGTGCTTGCGTATACCAGCGAAAGCTCAGCCGATGGCGCCGCGCCAGCTGCCCCAGCAATCGTCGGTACGCGCCGGCGTCGAGTTTGTTGGGCGGCATCGCGGTCAGCGTGCGCACCAGATTGCCAGCACGTGCGCTGGCCTCAATTCTCTTCAAATCGAGCGCTGGTGCCCCGTATAGCTCCACCGCCCGCAGCCGCCAGCGCTGCGGCCGACGATTGTGAAACGCCGGCATTGCAAAGCTTTCGGTCCAGGCGGCCGTCAGCAATGCCTCGTACCATTGGGCCGCATCGCTCAGCGAGCGGCTGACTACGAGCCCGATGCTCAGCGGTCTGCGCTGGGCGAGCTCGCGCAGCAGCTTGGCAGCCAATGTCAGGCGCTCGAACGTCGAAGCGCCCGATTTCACGTAGCCCAGCTGCGCGCTCGTCTGCCGCTCATTGCGCAGCGTGCTGCTGCGCGCTGTGAGCGGCACGGCTTTTTCGCGCGCGTGTAGACCCAACCAGCGATCGGGTTCGGGCAGGCGCCGCAGCCATGACACATCATCGGGCGGTGTGAGCACAATGATGGCATCGAGTGCAGCGGCGCCGCGCGCGCTGGGTAGCCCCCGGCGTCGCCGCAGCGCCGACACGGTGGTGTCGGGCAGCGTCATAGGTGCTTGATCATTTGATACGACTGAAGGCCGATGTGCCCGCGCGATCGTAACACAGCGTCGCGAGAAGCTTTTTCTCCCCGGCGAGGAGCTTAGGCACTAGAATTATATCCATGAACGATGTGACGCCTCCGTCGCAGGACCTGGACCCGCAGGAAACGCGGGAGTGGTTGGACTCGATCGATTCGGTGCTGCGGGCGGAAGGTCCGGAACGAGCGCATTTCCTGATTGAGCGACTGATTGACCGCGCGCGCCGCTCGGGCGCGTACCTGCCCTATCGCGCCAACACTGCCTACGTAAATACCGTGTCGGTCGGCCACCAGCCGGAGTATCCGGGCGACCGGGCGCTCGAGCGGCGAATCGAAGCGTTCATCCGCTGGAACGCGATGGTGATGGTGGTGCTCGCCAACCGCAAATCGGCGGAGTACGGCGGCCACCTGGCCAGCTATGCCTCGTCGGCCACCCTGTACGAGGTAGGCTTCAATCACTTCTGGCGCGCCCCGAGCGACAAGCATCCCGGTGACCTGGTGTATATCCAGGGACATTCGTCACCGGGCATCTATGCGCGCGCCTACTTGGAGGGACGGCTGACCGAAGAGCAGTTGCGGCATTTTCGCCAGGAGGTCGGCGGCGGCGGTTTGAGTTCTTACCCGCACCCGTGGCTGATGCCGGATTTCTGGCAGTTTCCGACCGTATCGATGGGGCTCGGACCGCTGATGGCGATCTACCAGGCGCGCTTCATCCGCTACCTGGAGAATCGCGGACTGGTCGCGCCTTCGGATCGCAAGGTGTGGGCGTTCTGTGGTGACGGCGAGATGGATGAGCCGGAGTCGATGGGTGCGCTGACGATGCCGGTGCGCGAGGGCCTGGACAACCTGATCTTCGTGGTCAACTGCAACCTGCAGCGGCTCGACGGCCCGGTACGCGGCAATGGCAAGATCATCCAGGAACTGGAGGCCGCGTTCCTCGGGGCCGGCTGGAACGTCATAAAGGTGATCTGGGGTTCACGCTGGGACCCGCTGCTGGCGCGCGATACGCGCGGCATTCTTCAGCGTGTGATGGAGGATTGCGTCGACGGCGAGTACCAGAACTTCAAGGCCAAGGGCGGCGCTTACACGCGCGAGTATTTTTTCGGCAAGGATCCCGCGCTCAAGGAGATGGTGGCCAACATGTCCGATGAGGACATTTGGCGGCTCAATCGCGGCGGCCACGACGCGCACAAGGTCTATGCCGCCTACCAGGCGGCAATCCACACGCACGGCAAGCCGACTCTGATCCTGGCCAAGACGGTGAAGGGCTTTGGTCTCGGCAAGATCGCCGAAGGTCAGATGGTGGCGCATCAGCAGAAGAAGCTGGACATCGAGGCGCTGCGCGAACTGCGCGACCGCTTCAACATCCCGGTCTCGGACCAGGACCTGGCCGAGCTGCCATTCCGCAAGCCCGAGGCTGACAGCGATGAAATGCGCTATCTGCAGACGCACCGGCGGCAACTGGGTGGCTATCTGCCCGCACGCCGCATCACTGCAGCACCGCTCACGGTGCCACCGCTGGAGGCGTTTCGCTCAATACTCGAGGGTACGGCGGAGCGCGAGATCTCCACCACCATGGCATTCGTACGCATCCTGACGGTGCTTCTCAAGGACAAGACCATCGGCAAGCACGTTGTCCCGATCGTGCCGGACGAAGCGCGCACTTTCGGCATGGAGGGCCTGTTCCGTCAGATCGGCATCTATTCCGCGGTCGGCCAACTGTACACGCCGGTGGATGCCGAGACGCTGATGTCGTACCGCGAGGATCGCAAGGGGCAGATGCTCGAGGAGGGCATCAGTGAGGCCGGGTCGGCGTGCTCCTGGATCGCGGCAGCCACCTCGTACGCCAACCACGGCATCGCGATGGTGCCATTTTTTGTCTACTACTCGATGTTCGGCTTCCAGCGTGTTGGCGACTTTCTCTGGGCGGCCGGCGACATGCGTGCGCGTGGCTTTCTGGTGGGAGCCACTGCCGGACGCACCACCCTGGCCGGCGAGGGCCTGCAGCACCAGGACGGGCACAGCCAGCTGGTCGCCACCACCATCCCCAACTGCCGCGCCTACGATCCGACCTATGCCTACGAACTCGCGGTGATCATCCAGAGCGGCATGCAGCGCATGTATGTTCAGAACGAAAGCGTGTTCTATTACATCTCGGTGATGAACGAGAATTATCCGCAGCCGCCGCTGCCGGCCGGAGTGGAGCAGAGCATCATCAAGGGCGGTTACCTGCTCAAGAGTGGCGGCCGCGGCAAGCTGCGTGCGACTTTGCTCGGCAGCGGCACCATCCTGCGCGAATGCCTGGCGGCGGGCGAGCTCCTTGACAGGGAGTTCAGCGTTACGGCGGACGTGTTCTCGATCACCAGCTTCAGCGAGCTGCGCCGCGAGGCGCTCGAGTGTGATCGCTGGAATCTGCTGCATCCGGGCGAGACGCCGCAGGTGCCATACCTATGCAAGTTGCTGGGCGACCTGGATGGTCCGCTGGTGGCGGCCACCGACTACGTGCGCAACGTGCCGGATCAGATCCGGCCCTGGGTCCGCCAGCCGTACGTCACACTCGGCACCGACGGGTTCGGGCGCAGCGATGCCCGTGCCGAACTGCGGCAGCACTTCGAAGTCGATCGCAACTTCATCGCACTCGCGGCCCTCAAGTCGCTGGCCGATGCAAACCGGATCGATCGCAGGGTCGTCGTCGAGGCTATCTCCCGGCTGGGCATCGATCCGAAGAAGGCCGATCCACTCAATAGCTGACCGTCGAGGGACTGCCGTGGCGTCGAAAGACATCGTCGTGCCCGATCTGGGCGATTTCAAAGATGTGGCCGTCATCGACGTCCTGGTAAAGCCCGGCGACAGCGTTGCGGTCGACTCGCCGTTGCTGACGCTCGAGACCGAGAAGGCCACCATGGACGTGCCGTCCACGGATGCCGGGGTGATCGAAGCCGTACACGTCGCCAAGGGCGGACACGTATCCACCGGCACGCGCATCGCGACGCTACGGCTTACCAGCGATGAGGCACCGGCCGCCAATGCTGCCAAGCCTGTCGCCGCGGCGCCCGCCAAGCCGCAAACGCCGACGCCTGAGCCCGCAGTCCCGCCGGCGTCGCCGCCACCGAGCGCTGCGACGCCGGGGCAACGACGCATGCCGCCGATCGACGAGCGCAGCTTTGCGAGCGCACACGCCGGACCCTCGGTGCGACGCTTCGCCCGCGAGCTGGGCGTGGACTTGGGCAGGGTCAAGGGCAGCGGCCTTAAGGGTCGCATCACCGATGCGGACGTCAAGGCATTCGTCAAGGCCGTCATGGCTACTGGCGCCGGCGCGGCGGCCAGCGCAACTGCCGGAGGCGGCCTGCCACGCGTGAGAGTGCCGGACTTCGCCGAGTACGGTCCGGTTGAGGTGCGGCCGCTGGGACGGGTGCAGCGCATCTCCGGTCCGCGCCTGCACGCCAGCTGGGTCAATCTGCCGCACGTCACGCAGTTCGATGAGGCTGATATCAGCGAGCTCGAGGAATTGCGCAAGACTCTGAAGGAGAAAGCCAGCAGCAGCGGCATCAAGCTCACCACGCTGGCGTTCGTGGTGCGCGCGTGCGTGAAGACGCTGCAACACTATCCGCTGTTCAATACCTCGCTCGATGCCAGCGGCGAGAATCTGGTTTACAAGCAGTACATTCACATCGGCTTCGCGGCCGACACGCCCAATGGGCTGTTGGTTCCGGTGATCCGCGACGCCGACCGCAAGGACGTCTACGAAATCGCGCGTGCGCTGGGAGATTTATCGGCCAAGGCGCGCAACGGCAAACTCAACGGTGCCGAGATGCAGGGTGGCAGTTTCACGATCTCGAGCCTTGGCGGTGTCGGTGGAACCGCGTTCACCCCGATCATTAACGCGCCCGAGGTCGCGATTCTCGGCGTTTCGCGTACCGCGATTCGCCCGGTCTTCCAGAACGGATCGTTCGTGCCGCGCATCATGCTGCCGCTGTCGCTGTCGTACGATCATCGGGTCATCGATGGCGCCAATGGCGCGCGCTTCACGACCCATCTGTGCAAGCTGCTGGCCGATGGGCGCGCCCTGGCCGAGGCAGTGCCGTGAGTCGCACCCAGGTGGTGTGTCCGGATCTGGGGGATTTCAAGGACGTTCCGGTCATTGAGATCCTGGTCAAGCCGGGCGAACGCATCGAACTGGAAACGCCGCTAATTACGCTCGAGACCGACAAGGCGACCATGGATGTGCCTTCGACCGTGGCCGGCAACGTGCTCGAAGTATTGGTGAGCAAGGACGGCAAGGTTTCCAAAGGGACACCCCTGCTGTGGGTCGAAACGGCGGGCGAGACGCACGCCGCCACGCCCGACAATGCGGCAAGTGCCGCGGTGCCTGAGCCGGCTGCTGCGGCCGCGCCGGCTACGGCGTCGAGCGCGCGCAGCGCCCGGCAGGCGCCGAAGAAATCTCAGCGACCCCAGACATCCGTTTCTGCCGATGAGCCGAAGGCCGACCGCAGCACGCAGCTGCTGGTGCTCGGGTCGGGGCCCGGCGGTTACACCGCCGCATTTCGCGCTGCCGATCTGGGCGTGAAGGTAACGCTGGTGGAACGCGACAACACCCTGGGCGGTGTATGTTTGAACGTCGGATGCATTCCGTCCAAGGCGCTGCTACATGCGGCCAAAGTGGTGGAAGACGCCCGCGCGATGGCGGCGCACGGTATTCAATTCGGTGTGCCGCGCATCGATACCGACAAGCTGCGCGTCTGGAAGGCCTCGGTAGTAAAGAAACTCACCGGCGGCCTGAGCGTGTTGGCCAAGCAGCGCAAGGTGGAGGTGCTGCGCGGGGTCGGCAAGTTCGTCAGCCCGCACGTGCTGGAACTCAGCAGTGGCAGTAGTAGCGAGCGCATTCGCTTTGAGTCCTGCATCATCGCCGCCGGATCCGAATCGATGCGGCTGCCGTTTCTGCCTCAGGATCCGCGCATCATCGACTCCACCGGAGCGCTGGAGCTGCCAAAGGACCCTGGACGACTGCTGGTGATTGGAGGCGGCATCATCGGATTGGAGATGGCCTGCGTGTACGACGCGCTGGGCGCTAAGGTCAGCGTGGTAGAGCTGACTTCACAATTGATGCCCGGCTGCGATCCTGACCTGATCCGGCCGCTGGAGAAGCGCATCCGCGCGCGCTATGCCGAGGTGCTGCTGAACACTCAGGTCACGGCCGTCAAAACCGGCAAGTCGGGTTTGCAAGTGAGTTTTTCGACCAAGGATGGCGCCAGCAGCAGCAATACCTACGATCACGTGCTGGTAGCCGTCGGCCGCACGCCGAACGGTAAACAGCTCGGCGCCGAGGCCGCCGGGGTACGAGTGGATGATCGCGGCTTTATCGGCAGCGATGCGCGCATGCGCACCAACGTGCGCCACATCTTTTCCATCGGCGACGTGCGTGGGCCGCCGATGCTGGCGCACAAGGCGACCCACGAGGCCAAGGTGGCCGCCGAAATGGCCGCCGGCCACAAGAGCTCGTTCGATGCGCGCGTGATTCCCTCGGTGGCCTACACCGATCCGGAGATCGCATGGGTGGGCCTGACCGAGAGTGCCGCCAAGACGCAGAACATTGCGGTCGAAAAGGGCGTGTTTCCATGGGCCGCCAGTGGCCGATCGCTCTCGATCGGGCGTGATGAGGGCCTCACCAAACTGCTGTTCGATCCGGCCACGCATCGGCTGCTAGGCGGGGGCATTGTCGGGACCAACGCCGGTGAGCTGATCGCCGAAGTCGCATTGGCGATCGAGCTGGGCACCGATGCCGCCGACATTGGCCTGACCGTGCATGCACATCCGACGCTGTCGGAGACCGTCGCGTTCGCCGCCGAAGCGGTCGATGGAACACTGACCGACCTATACCTGCCCAAGAAGAGCTGATATCGCGCACCGCTGACCGGGTTGTTACCGGCGCGGTACCGACATTGTTACCGCCTCCCACGACCATACCGAAGCACGGCAGATAACGCCGTGCTGATAGGTATCTGGCAGGGAGTGGTAGATGAGTTGGACGTCAATGTTCGGTGGGCGCCGCCGCGCGCGCCCAGGGCTAATGGTATGGTGGGTCGCGGCGGTAGCCCTGTCGTACGCGGCGAATGCTCGCGGCGGGGAGTCCGACGACTCGGACACCGCGGCTCTGCGGCGCGAGCTGCAACTGGAGAAGGAGCGCATCCAGGTGCTGGAACAGCGCCTGGAAGCGGATGAGGCGATACAGCGGGCCGCCGCAAGCACGCCAGCAGTCGCGTCGCCGGTCGCCGCTTCGACGTCCGCCTCGACACTGCAGGGGAGCTTCGGGCCGCAGGGCTTCACGTTGCAGACCGCCGACGGCGGCAACCTGATTCACTTTCGCGGCAACCTGTCGGTCGATGACCGCGACTTCACCGACGCGCACACGCCGAGCACGGCTGATACCTGGTTGATCCGCAAGCTGCGCCCCACACTCGAGGGCACGGTAGGCGGTATCTACGACTTTCGCTTCATGCCTGACTTCGGCCTCGGCAAGACCATCATCCAGGACGCCTGGGCCGACGCACGCGTGCAACCATGGCTGGTGTTCACGTTCGGCAAATTCAAGGTGCCGGTAGGATTGGAGCGGCTGCAATTGGAGCAGTTCGCGCGCTTCATCGAGCCCGCCCTCACGGCCGATCTGCTGCCGTATCGCGATCTGGGTGCGCAGCTGAGCGGCAGCTTCGCCAAAGGGCTGCTCAGCTACGCTGTCGGCCAGTTTGATGGCGCGGTCGATGGCGGCAGCACCGATGGCAACACCGTGCCCGACGCCAACTCGACCGGAAAGTTCTCCTGGCACGCGCGTCTCTACAGCAAGCCGTTCGTACAAACCGATTGGAGCGTGCTGCAGGGTCTGGGCCTGGGGGTGGCTGCCACTTATGTGAATTGGAAGGGCGTGGCCAGCGCCACGAGCACCACCAGCCTGCTCGTCAGCTACAAGACTACCGGCCAGCAGCCGCTGCTAACATACCGGGCCAACACGGCGAGCGGTGCGACGCCCAACAACGCCACGATCGCCAACGGCATCGAGCGGCGACTGGTGCCGCAGTTCTACTACGCCTACCGCATGGTTGGCCTGCTCGGCGAATACGTGAGCGAGGATCAACAGGTGTCGCGCGCATTCAGCGCTGCCGGTGTTCGCCAGGCGACGCTGCACGACACGGCCGAGCAGCTACAACTGGCGGTGTTCCTGACCGGCGAGGATGAGGGCTTCGATCGCGCCGCGCCGCGTCGCGACTTCGGCTTGGCCGCAGGCGGGGCCGGGGCCTGGGAATGGGTGGCGCGCTACCACGAGCTGCACTTCGATCGTGACGCATTCGATGCGGGCGCCAATTCGTTCGCCAATCCGGCCACTGCGCCGGTGGCGGCCTACGCGTGGGGCACGGGGATCAACTGGTATCTGAACCGCAATTTCAAGATCCAGTTGGATTACGAGGTGACCCGATTTGAGGGCGGCGCCTCGCTCGGCGATCGGCCGGATGAGCGCGTGCTGACTTCGCAGTTTGCACTGATTTTTTGATCGCCGGGCCGGCGAGCGGGACGGTTTGCCACGCTTTCTGCAGACCGTTATAGTTTCAAGTATATAACGAGCTCGGAACGTGCTGGGGTGATCAACGTGAACGTGGCAATGCAACTGGGTCGGGGAGCATTGACTTGGGCCGTCGCAATGCGACGTGCGAGCGCACTGCTGTTACTGGGGACCCTGGCCGGCTCGGGCGCCGCATGCGACGCGGAGGCGGCGCCGGACGACAGTCTCACTTGGCACGGCATGACGCTGTATGGGCTGGTCGACATCGGCCTGCAATACGAGAATCACGGCGCTCCATTCAGCGAATCCCATCCGGCCGGCGGCAACAACATCGTGCAGAAATACGGGCGTGAAGCCGCGTTCGGATTCACGCCGAGCAACATGTCGCAGTCGCGAATCGGTTTGCAAGGGGCCGAGGCTCTGACCGAGGAGGTGAAGGCGATCTTCAGAATGGAGACTTTCTTCAATCCGCAATCCGGACAGATCAGCGACGCGCAAAAGTCGATGGTGCAGAACAACGGCAGGAGCGTGGCCGACCAGACCGTCAATCTAAATTCCAGCGTCGCGGGGCAGCCGTTCCAGAATATCTACGGCGGCTTTAGCTCCAAGAGCTACGGTACCGTGACGTTTGGCCGACAGCTCACGCTGGTGGCCGACGGGGTGAACAAGTACGACCCGAACTACGGCTCGCAGGCGTGCTCGCTGGTCGGCATGTCCGGTCCGTACGCCGGGGCCGGCGATACCGAGGACAAACGCCTGGATTCCTCCGTGAAATATCTCGGCACTGTTGCCGAGGTGCTGCACCTCGGCGCCATGTATAAATTTAATGGCGCCAGCGGGGCGGCCAACACCGCCTATCAGTTCAACCTCGGCGCCGAGTATGCTCGATTGTCGGTTGACGCCTATTACTCCAAGGTCACCGACGCTATCGCCAATGGAGCGCTGAGCGCCACGCAGGTGGCGACGCTGCCGGCTGCCTTCTCAGTCAGCAACTCTCTGTCAGCGACCATCTCCGACAATCGCACTTTCGCGATCATGGCGCTGTACAAGCTCCAGCCGCTGATCCTGTTCGGATCGTACGAGCGTGTCCGGTATTCCAATCCGCGCACGCCGCTGAAGGCGGGATTCACCGATATCGGCGGCTACAACCTGGGGTTCGTCAACAATACGGCGTTTGCCAACGACAAGATCCTGGATGTGTTCTGGGGCGGCGCGCGCTATTCGCTGTTGTCACGCCTGGACTTGACCGTGGCCTATTACAACGTGCACCAGAATTCCTATGGCACCGGTGCCAACGCCGGCTGCTCGACCAAAGTCGCTGGAACCTGCAGCGGCACACTCGAGGCGGCATCCGTCACCGCCGACTACACTGTGACGCGCCATTTTGATGTCTATCTGGGCGCGATGTATAGCGCGGTCCACGACGGCTTTGCCAACGGCTATCTGTTTTCGACCAATAACATCAACCCGACCATCGGCGTACGCCTGAAGTTCTAGCGACCAACGTTGGTAACAGCGATCGAGTTGATGATCTTCGCACCCTCGGATGCCTGCGCCGCCACTTCTGCCGCCATATCGCGCTGCAGATCGGTGGCGACGAGGCCGTTGAGATAGACCACGCGATTTAGCGTTTGCACCCGAACGATGTTCGGGCCGCCAAGCTCCGGGTAGTGATCGAGGGCAGCCTCGACTTTGCTGGTGATCTGGGCATCTCCGGAACAACCTCGCAAGCCGCACTTGCGGTAGTCGGCGCAGCCCGAAAGCGTCGAGCCCAACGAAATCGCCAGGATCAGCGCGCGCACTGTGGCTTTCGATCTCATGGCCGTTGCGACTGCGCCGTGACCGGCCAGGGCGCCTGCCAGCCTCCGCCCAGCGCGCGCACCAGGTCGACGCTGGCCTGCAGTTGCAGCGAGCGCAGATCCAAGGCAGCACGCTCGGCCTGCAGCGCGGTGATCTGTTCGCTGACCACCTGCAGGTAGCTGACCGCACCCTCCTGGTAGCGGTTCATGGCGATCTGCAGCGCACGCTCGGCGGCTGCGCGCGCCGCCTGCTGCTGCGCCAGTTCCTGCTGCAACAGTCCGCGCCGCGCCAGTGCATCCTCGACGTCCCGGAACGCCCCCAGTACGGCGCCCCGATAGCTGTCGGCGGCTTCATCGAAGCGCGCGCGGGCGCCGGCGATCACCGCCGAGCGATAGCCGGCATCGAAAAGTGCCAATGAACCCTGTGGTCCCACCGCCCAGAATCGATTCGGCATGCCCAGCAGCCCGGCGAGCTGCGTGCTCTCGAATCCTGCCACCGCCGCCAGCGTGATGCGCGGGAAGAATGCGGCGCGGGCGATGCCGATCTGGGCATTGTACGAAGCCATTCGTCGCTCGGCCGCGGCGACGTCCGGGCGGCGCTGCAGCAGCGCGGACGGCATGCTCACCGGCACCTCGGGCAGTGCCAGATCGAGACTGCCCGGTGCGATCGAGAAATTCGATGCCAGCTGTCCGGTCAATGCGCCGATGGCGTGCTCGATGGTGGCACGCCGTTGGATGACGTCGGTGAGATTGGCGCGCGCGGTCTCAAGCTGCGTCTGGGCCTGCGCCTCGTCGAGCCCGGAGGCAATCCCGCCCTGCAGGCGGGTGCTGGTCAACTGCAGTGCGCGGCCGTAGGCGTCCACGGCCTGCTGTAGCAATTGGCGCTGAGCGTCCTCGACGCGCAGGATGACGTAGTCGGAAGCCAGTTGGGCGTGCAGAGCCAGCCGCACCGACTCCAAATCGGCAGCGACCGCCTGCGCGGCGGTGTTGCCGGCCGTCACCGCGCTGCGCACGCGACCCCACAGATCCAGCTCATAGTTGAGCGATCCGGCCACCAGATCGTCATGGTAGGAATCGGGCTGCGACGCCGAGCGCAGCGGGCGGTTGTCGGATTGCCGGTCGGTGTTCGGGTACGCGCTCACACCGATGGTCGGAAACAGCGCGCTGCGCGCCTCTTGCGCCACCGCGTGTGCCTCCCGGTAGCGATCGGCAGCCACTGCCAGATCCGGATTGGCGGCATCGACGCGCGATTCCAGCTCATCGAGCGTCGGATCGTGAAACTCGCGCCACCAGTCACCGCGTGGCGCGCGATCGGCTGGCGTCGCGGTCTCCCAGGCGCAGACCGAGTCCAGTGTGGCCGCATTTGCCGCGGCCGGCGGCGTCGAGGCGGTGCAATCGGCGCCGGCATTCAACTCCTTATATTCTGTTGGTGCCGGATTGAGCGGCGCCTGATAGCGGGGCATCAGCGAACACGCCGCCGCAAGCAAGCCGCCGCCGAGCATGATTGCCAGGTTACGGATCATGACTTTGCGACCTGTGAGCTCGCGATCCGGACCTGATCGCCGTTGGCGATGGAGTCAGGCGGATTGTTGACCACCCGGTCCTGCGGCGTCAGGCCCTGACTGACGTCCACCACCGCGCCGCGCTCGCGAGCCAACTGAATCGACTTGAGCACGATGTGATTGTGCGAGTCGACCGTTGCCACCTGCAGCCCCTCCTGGCGGAACAGCAACGTGGTGGTCGGCACTTCGACCACGCCCGCCAGCGCGGCGATGGTGAAGTTCACCTCGGCGTACTCACCCGGCAGCAGCTGATGCTGCGCGTTGTCAGCCAGCAATTCGACCTGCATGGTACGCGAAGATTCGCGGATGGCCTGTGACAGGTCGGTCACCTTGGCACTGACCTTGGCACCCGGACGCTCCGGCAGCGACAGATCGGCCGGCATGCCTATATGCAACTGCCCGGCATAGTTTTGCGGTACGTCCACGTAGATTCGCATCGCGTGCACGTCGGCAACGCGAAATAGCACCACATCGCCGCCCGAGCCGGCATTGATCAATGCGCCGACATCGGTATCGCGGGCGGTGACGATGCCGTCGAAGGGCGCGGTGACGTGCTTAAAGGCGGCGATCGCCTTGAGTCGTTGCAGATTCGCCTGCGCGGCCTGCAGCAGCGCGCGGTCGGCCGCATAGGCGCCGCTCTTCTCGTCGGCCTCCTGTTGCGAGACCGACTGCGAGGCCAACATATGGTTCCAGCGCGCGGCGGTGGTTTCGGCCAACTGCTCGTTGGCCTGTGCGGTGGCCAGGTCGGCCTCGGCCTGATTGAGCTGCTGATCGAGTTCGGGCGTGTCAATATCGGCCAGCACCTGCCCGGCACGCACGTGTGCACCGATATCGAAGTACCAGTGCCGCAAATAGCCGCTGACGCGGGCATAGATCGGCGCCTCGAAATAGGCGCGCACGTTGCCGGGCAGCGTCAGCTGCTCGGTGGTGGCGCCGGCCTTTGGAGCAATCAGCGCGACCGTCGGAACCGCCTGTTCCTCGGTCCAGTGCCTGACCTCGGTCTGCGCATGCAGGCGCAGGCCGATCCCGCTCGCGGCGATCACAACGATGATCAGTCCGGCAACGATTCCGAAGGGGCGCAGCCTGCGCTTCAGGGCCGTCGCGTCGACGTCGTTCATGGCTTCGGTGCCTGCGGTGTTGCTGGTTTGGGATTCTGATGAAACAGGCTGAACAGGATCGGCACGAAGATCAGCGTCGCCACGGTGGCGAACAGCAGACCGCCGATCACGGCGCGCCCGAGTGGTGCGTTCTGCTCAGCACCTTCGCCAAGGCTCAGTGCCATCGGCACCATGCCGATGATCATGGCCAGCGCCGTCATGATCACCGGGCGGAATCGCACGCCGCCGGCCTCGATCGCGGCCCTGGCTGAATCGTGCCCCAGGGCCACGCGCTCGCGCGCGAAGCTGATCACCAGGATGCTATTGGCGGTGGCCACGCCCATACACATCATGGCGCCAGTCAGAGCCGGCACCGATAGCGTGGTGCCGGTGATGAACAGCATCCAGGCGATTCCGGCCAGCGCGGCCGGCAGGGCGCAGATGACGATGAATGGATCGAGCCAGGACTGGAAGTCCACGACCAGCAGCAGATAGATCAGCACGATCGCGCCGGCGATTCCCAGCACCAGACCGACGTAGGCCTGGTGCATGGTCTGCACCTGTCCGCGGATCTCCACGGTTGATCCAGACGGCAACCCGCCCTTGGTGGCATCGACGATCGAGCGGATAGCGCGTGCCACCGCACCCAGATCGCGCCCCTGCACGGTCGCAAACAGATCCATCGTCGGCTGCACGTCGTAGTGCGATACCACCGCTTCACCGCGTGCCTGGGTAATCGTAGCCAGGGCGCCCAGTAGCTGTGGATTCCCGCTTGCGCCGCGCACCGGGATGTTTTCCAGATCGCTCATCGTATCTAGACGATACTGTGGCACCTGTGTCACGAGCGGGTAGGACACCTTGTTGTCGGGATTGACCCAGAAATTGGGCGACACCTGAGCGCTGCCCGACAGCGATACCAGCATACTGTTGGCGATGTCGCGCTGGGTCAGCCCGACCTCGGCGGCGCGGCTGCGGTCGACATTGACCAGCATCTCAGGCTGATCGAACGCCTGCTGCAGGCGCAGGTCGGCGATGCCGGACACATGCCGAAGTTTGCCCAGCAGTAACTGCGCGTAGCGCAGATTCTGCTCGCGCTTGAATCCGACTACCTGCACGTCGATCGGCGCCGGTGAACCGAAGTTGAGAATCTGACTGACGATGTCGGCCGGCAGGAACGCGAACGTTGTGCCCGGAAACAGCTGTGGCAGCCGCTCACGCAGCAGCTTGACAAACTTGCTCGTGGGCTCATGACCGTGGCTGAGCTCGATCAGGATGTCGGCGTCGGCCGGACCGATGGTGGCGGAGTTACTGTAGCTGATATTGATGCCGCTGACCGGCAGGCCGATATTGTCGATCACGCTGGCGAGTTCGCGTGCTGGAATCATCTGCCGGATGTCATTCTCGACCTGGTCGCACAGTCGGGCGGTTTCCTCGATGCGGGTTCCGGTCTGGGTGCGCAGGTGCAGCTTGATCGAGCCGGCATCCACCGAGGGGAAGAAGTTCTCACCCAGCCAGGGCACCAGGATCGCCAGCGACAGCACGACGAAGGCGATGAAGCCGGCGATGAATACCCGGTGGTGCGCGAGCGCGAGCCGCAGCAACTGGCTATAGAGTGCACGCGCGGCGGCAACGCCGCGCTCAAAGCGGTGTTGCAGGCGCACTGCCAAGTTGCCGCGCGACGCGTAGTCGGACTCGCCGCCGTGCAGCGCATAGTCGCTGTGCCCGCCCACCGGGCGGCCGCGCAGCAGATATTTCGCCAGGGTCGGCACCAGTGTGCGCGACAGCACGAACGATGCGGTCAGCGCGAACACCACCGCCTCGGCCATCGGCACGAACAGGTAACGCGCGATACCTTGCAGGTAGAACATCGGCACAAACACGATGCTGATCGACAACAGCGAGAACAGCGCCGGTATGACGATCTGATGACCGCCGTCCAGGATCGCCTGCTCGATCGGCTTGCCCTGTTCCAGATGCCAGTTGATGTTCTCGATCGTGACCGTGGCATCGTCCACAAGGATGCCGACGGCAAGCGCCAGTCCTCCCAGTGTCATGACGTTCATGGTCTGGCCAGCCATCGAAAGTCCGAGCACCGAGGCCATCACCGCGAGGGGAATCGATATCGTGATGATCATGGTGGAGCGCAGGCTGCCCAGGAACATCAGTATCATGAAACCGGTGAGCGCCGCGGCGATGATGCCTTCGCGGACGACGCCGGCGACGGCGGCCTTGACGAAGATCGATTGGTCGCCGACCAGGTCGATGTGCAGGCCGGCCGGCGCGCCGGCCTTGATCAGCGGCAGAAGCGCCTTGGTCTCGCGGATGATATCGAGCGTGGACACCGAGCCGTTCTTCTGGATCGTGGTCAAGACCGAGTGCAGGCCGTTAACCCGCACCAGATTTTCCTGCGGCGAATAGCCGTCGCGAACGTGCGCCACGTCATGCAGATACACCACCGTGCCATCGACATGTTTGAGTGGCAGATCGTTCAGATCCTCGAGCCGGATCGGACTGGCGTTCAGCAGCACGTTGTATTCGAACGTGCCGATCTTCTCGGTGCCGGCCGGTAGCAACAGGTTCTGGGCCTGAATGGCGTTGACGACATCCTCGGGCGTGAGGCCCTTCTCGTGCAGTGCGTTCGGATCCAGGTCGACCGATACCTGGCGCGCCTTGCCACCGTAGGGCGAGGGCACCGCCGCGCCTTCGACTTCCGCCAGCCGTGGGCGGATGAAGTTGTTGGACAGATCGTAGAGCTGCTGGTCCGTGAGCGTATGGCCGGACAGCGCCAGTTGCAGCACCGGCACGGTGGAGGCGTCGTAGCTCAGCACCAGCGGCGGGGTGATGCCCGGCGGCAGGCGTTTGAGCACCGTCTGCGACACGGCCGTCACCTGACTCAGCGCCGCGTTCACGTTGACGTCGGGGTGGAAATAGACCTTGACCACGCCCACGCCCGGCAGCGATTGTGATTCGATGTGATCGATGTCGTTGACCGCCGTGGTCATCTGTCGCTCGTAGTAGGTGACCACGCGATTGGACATGTCCGAGGGCGGCAGTCCGACATAGGTCCAGACCACGCTGATCACCGGCAGCTTGATGTCGGGCAGGATGTCGATCGGGGTGCGCATCGCCGCCACCGATCCGAACAGCACGATCGCGATCGCCAGGACGAAGAAGGTGTAGGGGTAGCGCAGCGCGGCGCGAATGATCCACATGGCTTCAGCGCTCCCGAGCCAGAGGAAATATGAGCCGGAAACAGCTGCCGCTGCCGGGCACGCTGTCGACTTCGATTTCCGCGCCGTGCGCCGCACAGATCGAGCGCACGATTGACAGGCCGAGGCCGGCACCGCCGTCCTCGCGCGAGCGTGCCGCATCGACCCGGTAGAAGCGGTCGAAGACGTGCGGCAGCGCCTCCGCGGGAATGCCGATGCCGCTGTCGCGCACTTCCAGGACGCCGTAGTGGTCGCGCTGCTGGGTACGCAGACTGACGCTGCCGCCGCGCGGCGTGAACTTCACCGCATTGTCCAACAGGTTGACGATCACCTGTTTCAGCCGGCTGCCGTCGCCGCGCACCGTAATGCTCGACAGGGTGCTCGGCTGCAGCTGCACGCCGCGGTCCTCCGCCACCAGGCGCATTTGTTCGACGGTGTTGGCGGCGAGCTCGCCCAGATTGACATTGACCCACTCGCGCTGTGCATCCCCGGCATCGAGGCGCGACAGCGCCAGCAATCCGGACACCAGATGCTCCAGCCGTGCGACCTCCTCAAGCACGCTGCCGACGCGCTCGCGCACCTCGCCGCGGCCCACATCGTCGGCCACCAGCTCCTGCAGTTCTCCCTTGATGACGGTCAACGGCGTGCGCAGCTCGTGCGAGGCGTCGGCCAGGAAGCGGCGCGAGGTCTGCACCGAGTCGCGCAGCCTGGCGAGCATGTGGTTGAGCGAGATCGATAGGCGCTGCAGCGCATCGCCGGTCGGCATCACCGGCAGTCGAGCATCCAGGTCCTGGACGCTGATCTGCTCGGCGGTTTGCGACATGCGCTCCACCGGCCGCAGCGCCCGCTGTACCAGCAGATAGCCGCCGCCGGCGGCACACACCACCAACACCGGCAACATCAACCCCAGAAGGCTCAGCAGGCGGTGCTGCACGGCCTCGACCGGAGCAAGCGAGACGCCCAGCTCCACCAGATAGCGACCCGAAGCGCTGTCGACCGGGCTGGAGCGAATCAACAGCGGGCCGGTGGCCGTGACCACCGAGCGCAGCGCATCGCGCTTGGACCAGTCGGTCGGCGCCCGCGGCGCACTGGCCGGATCAAAGCTGTGATCGGCGGGCGCCCCGCTGGTGTACACGGTCACATTCGGCGCGCGCGTGACGCGCACAAACCGGTTGTTGAATTCTGGCGCGACACGCGTATCGATGGCATCGACGATTCCGGCATCGGGGCTGCCGGGAGAGGTTTGCGTCAGGATCTGCTCGATCTGCTCCGAGCGACGGCGCAGCGAATCGTGCAGGCTGGCGCGCAGGTAATGCTGCAGGCCGAGGTACATGCCGGTCGCTACCAGCGCGAATGTCGCGCTCAGCAGCAGCGCGTACCAGACGGCGAGCCGGAACGCGAGTGAGCGGTGATTCATTCAGCGCCCGCATCCTGGGCCCGGGCAGACTCGCGCATGCAATAGCCGACGCCGCGCACCGTGTGGATGAGCTTCAGATCGCACGGATCGTCGATCTTGCGTCGCAGATAGCGTACGTACACGTCGACGATGTTGGTGACGCCTTCGAAACTCTGATCCCAGACGTGCTCCAGGATCATGGTGCGCGAGAATACCCTTCCGGCCGACGACATCAGATACTCAAGCAGCGCATACTCCTTGGCCGTCAAATCGATGCGCTGGCCGTCGCGCCGCACCTGCTGGGTGAGGCGGTTGAGTTCCAGATCGGCGACGCGCAGCACGTCGCTGCGCGCTACCGGTGTGCGACGCATCAGTGACCGAACGCGCACCAGCAGTTCGGCGAAGTCGAACGGCTTGGTCAGATAGTCGTCGGCCCCGGCTTCGAAATGCCGCACCTTGTCATCGGTGCTGTCGCGCGCGGTCAGCACCAGCACCGGCAGCGTAGCCTGCGTGCGGCGAACGCGCCGCAGCAGCTCTCCGCCGCTCAACTTCGGCAGCATCAGATCCAGCACCAGAAGATCGTACTGGTAGGTATCCAGCATACGTTGGCCATCGAGGCCATCGGCGGCAATGTCGACCGCAAAGCGCTCCGCACGCAGGCCGCGGGCCACGAATTCGGCCAGCTTGGGGTCGTCTTCGACGATCAGTAAACGCATGCGTGCGAGGTCCACCGCGGCATTGGACGCGCCGATGATTAGAAGCGCGTTAGCCGAGTATTAGGAAATTCTCATCCAGGTACTCGCGAGGGGAGGCGGGTCACAGAGTTGGCATCGGGCCGGCTCCCCGGGCGCACCGATGGTGTCACGAAACTGCAATATTTCCGTGTCTATTCTGTCATACGAGCAAAACACACTGCACTCACTCGGGAATAAGTGGCAGCGGTGGCGGCCCCGCCGGAAGGTGTGACCGTTTCGCCGGCGGCGGCCCTGCCGGAGAAATAGCCGACATGCCGCAAGCCCGATTGAGTTCCTTTCCGCCGAACCCCAGGCCCAGGACGGGTGATCTATCTAATGAAGCAGACAGAATCTTAGGAGGAGTGCAGTGATCAAGTCGTTCAGCAGCTTTGCGTTCATCGTTGGCGCGGTGGCGCTGGCGGGTACTGCCGCCGTGGCGGCGGCCGACGATATTTCCGGAGCCGGCGCGACCTTCCCGTACCCTATCTATGCGAAGTGGGCCGAAGCCTACAAGCAGCAGACCGGCGTCGGCCTGAACTATCAGTCGATCGGATCCGGCGGTGGCATCAAGCAGATCGAGGCCGGCACGGTCACATTCGGCGCCTCCGACAAGCCGTTGGAAGCAGCTGACCTCAAGCAGAACGGCCTGGTGCAGTGGCCGATGATCATCGGTGGGGTGGTGCCGGTGGTGAACATTCCTGGCATCAAGCCCGGCGATCTGATGATCGACGGCCCGACGCTCGCAGCCATCTACATGGGCACCATCAGCCGCTGGAATGACGCCGCGATCCAGAAGCTCAATCCCAAGCTGTCGCTGCCAAAGCTCGACATTGCTCCGGTGTACCGCTCCGACGGGTCGGGCACCAATTTCCTGTTCACCAATTATCTGTCGAAGGTCAGCCCGACGTTCTCGCAAAAGATCGGCGCCAACACTTCGGTGGAGTGGCCGGCCGGGATCGGCGCCAAGGGCAACGAGGGCGTGGCCAATCAGACCACCCAGACCAGCGGTGCGATCGGTTACGTCGAATACGCCTACGTCAGGCAGACCAACATGACCTACGCACGGTTGCTCAATCACGACGGCAAATACGTGGTGCCCGAGTCCAAGGCGTTCCAAGCAGCGGCCGGCAATGCCGACTGGGCCAAGGCTGAAGGCTACTACCTGATCCTGACCGATCAGCCGGGCGCGGACAGCTGGCCGATCACCGGAGCGAGCTTCATCCTGATGCACGCCGACAGCAAGGATGCCCATACCGGCGCGGCGCTGAAATTCTTCGACTGGGCGTATCACAACGGTGCCAAGCTGGCCGAAGACCTGGACTACGTGCCGCTGCCGGACAAGGTTTCGAAGATGGTAGAGAAGACCTGGCAGGATTCGCTCAAGGCGGATGGCAAGCCCGTCTGGACCGCCAAATAGGCCACGCCAGGCGTATGTCGGTCACGGCGCTTCCCTACCAATACCACGCGCAGCTGGTGCGCGAGGCACGCTCGGAAGCGGTATTCCGCTCGCTCACCGTGGTCTCCGCAGCGCTGGTACTGTTGCTGCTTGCCGGCGTGCTGATGTCGCTGTGCTACGGCGGCTGGCCGGCCCTCAAGACCTTCAAGTTCGGCTTTCTGACCACCGAGATCTGGAATCCGGTCACCGATCGGTTCGGCGCGCTGGCGCCGCTCTATGGCACGGTGATCACCTCGCTGATCGCGATGCTGATTGCAGTACCGCTGGCGTTCGGGATCGCGGTGTTTCTGACCGAAACCTGCCCGCTGTGGCTGCGTGGCCCGATCGCCAGTTGCATCGAGCTGCTGGCGGCGGTGCCGAGCATCGTGTTTGGCATCTGGGGCCTATTCGTCCTGGCGCCCATCCTGCAGCACTCGGTGCAGCCGTGGCTGATCGATACGTTCGGCGATCTGCCATGGCTCGGCAAACTATTTCGCGGACCCCCTTATGGCATTGGCCTGCTCACCGCCGGTCTAGTGCTGGCGGTGATGGTGCTGCCATTCATTACTTCGGTGATGCGCGAGGTGTTTCTGGCGACACCGCGCTCGCTCAAAGAAGCGGCGTACGGCCTCGGGGCGACACAGTGGGAAGTCGTCTGGGACGTGGTGCTGTCGAATTCCCGTGCCGGAATCATTGGCGGCATCATGTTGGGGCTGGGGCGGGCCCTGGGAGAGACCATGGCGGTCACCTTTGTGGTAGGTAACGCGCATCGGATTGCCACCTCACTGCTGGCGCCGGGGACCACGATCTCGGCCAGCATCGCTAACGAATTTACCGAGGCGGTCGGGGCGCTCTACACGTCCTCGCTGATCGCGCTCGGTCTGCTGCTGTTCGTGCTCACCTTCGCGATCATTGCAGCGGCGCGCTTGCTGCTAATGCAGATCGAGCGGCGCGGCGCGCGGTTATGAACAATCTGAGCCGCCGGCGTTTGACCGCGACGCTTGCCTTGGGAGCCTCCGGTGTCGCCACTGCGATCGGCCTGGCCTTCCTGGCGGCGATCTTGTGGACCCTGTTCTCGCGCGGCCTGGGTGGACTGTCATGGCAGGTGTTCACCCATACGACGCCGGCGCCCGGCAGCAGTGGCGGACTGGCCAACGCCATCTACGGCAGCCTGGTGATGACGCTGCTTGGCGTGCTGATCGGCGGTCCCATCGGCATCCTGGCTGCGACCTATCTGTCCGAATACGGGCGCGCGGCCCGCCTATCCACGGTGATTCGTTTCATCAACGACGTACTGCTAAGCGCGCCGTCGATTGTGATCGGCCTGTTCGTCTACACGCTGGTGGTGGTGCCCATGGGACATTTTTCGGCACTGGCCGGAGCCGTGTCCCTGGCGATCATCGTCATTCCGGTCACGGTTCGGACCGCCGAGGACATGCTGCGGCTGATACCGCAGAGCATGCGGCACGGCTCGGCGGCGCTGGGCGCACAGCCCTGGCGAACCATCACCAGCATTGTCTATCCGGCCGCCCGCAGCGGCCTGCTGACCGGGGTGCTGCTGGCGCTGGCGCGGGTGAGCGGGGAAACCGCGCCGCTGCTGTTCACCGCGCTCAACAATCAGTTCTGGAATGCCAATTTGAATCAGCCCACGGCTAATCTGCCGGTGGTGATCTTTCAGTTTGCGACCAGCCCTTACAAGAATTGGCAGTCGCTGGCCTGGGCAGGGGCGTTGCTGATTACGCTGTTCGTGCTATTTCTGAGCGTGATCGCCCGGCTGGTGGCCAGCATGTTCGGCAGCCGTGAGAGTCGCGTGGAATAGCCTGACCCAACACAGTTTTTGCTACCTGTAGCGAAAATGAAACACCAGCAATATTGCTGACACAGATATATCGTATAGAATGTTCTTTAATTCCAACATTAAGACCGCGGGAGCATCTTCCATGACCACTTCGAACAAGCCACGCAAAGGCCTGGCGGGCATCGCGCTGGCGGCCGGCCTGCTGTCACTGGCAGGCGTGGCGAATGCGCAGACTCAGACTCCAGCTGCGCCGGCCACTGGCGGCGATGACGCCATCACCTGGAAGGGCCTCACCCTTTACGGAATCATCGACATCGGCCTGCAGTACCAGAACCACGGCGTTCCGGAGAGCGATTATTTTCCGCCCGGTACCGAGGAACTCATCCAAAAGAATTCCAACAAATCAGTGACCGGCATCGTCCCCAGCAACCTGAGTCAGACGCGTATCGGTCTGTCGGGCAAAGAGCCGTTGGCGGGCGATTGGAATGGCGTGTTCCGGCTCGAGACGTTCTTCAATCCGCAGTCGGGCGAGCTGTCCGACGGGTTGAAATCGGTAGCGCTGAACAACGGACGCGCACTGGACGCGCAGAACACCGGTGTGGACACCAGTGTCGCCGGCCAGATCTTTACTCAGGCGTACGTCGGTTTCAGCTCCCAGACCTACGGAACAGTCACCTTCGGTCGCCAGAACACGATCTTTGCCGATGCCATCGCCAAGTACGACCCGATGGGGGCCTCGCAGGCATTTTCAGTGATTGGATTCTCCGGTACTGCGGCCGGAGGCGGCGACACCGAGGATCGGCGTTTGGACAACTCGCTCAAGTACGTCGGCATCTACGGTCCGGTGCATCTCGGTGGGCAGTACAAGTTCAACGGCTCGCACGGTGAGGCCAACACCACCTGGGAATTCCAGATTGGCGCGGATCTGGGCGGCCTGTCGGTCGATGCGTACTACCTGGACGTGAAGGACGCGGTATCGGCCGGAGCACTCAGTGCGGCCCAGGTCGCAGATCTACCCACGCTGGGTTTCTCGCCGAGCAACTCCATCACCGGCACCATTTCGGACAACCGCACGTACGCGATTACAGCGCTGTACAACCTCGGCGCGCCGAAGCTGTACGCCGGCTGGGAGCACATCCGCTACTCCAACCCGAGCAACCCGCTGCCGGTCGGATTCGTGGATATCGGCGGCTACATTCTCGCGGCCGTCAATAACACCGCCTTCCCGAACGACAAGGTGCTGCAGGTCTACTGGGGTGGGATTAAATTTACCGTCATGCCGCGCCTGGATGTGATGGCAGCCTTTTATGGCTATCACCAGAACAGCTACGCCAATGGCGCCAATACCGGTTGCACCACCAAGAAGAATGCCGCCTGCAGCGGCACGCTCAGTGCCGGGTCCATCGCCGCGGTGCTCAAACTCAGCAAGCGCTTCGACGTATATGCCGGCGCGATGTACAGCAGCGTGTCGGACGGCCTGTCGAACGGCTATCTGAACACCTCGACCATCGATCCGACTGTCGGCGTGCGCTTCAAGTTCTAACTGAGGCTATCGCTCGCTCAGGTCCAACCGCGGCCGCAGCGTCCATTTAAGGGCGCTGCGGCCGCTCACGTTGGCGAGCCTTAGAGCTTAGACCGGCGGCTCGCGCCAGTGAACGGTGAGTGTCTGCCCGCGACGCAGCGTGGCACCGAGGCCCTCGACCACGACGGCGTTTTGACCAAAGCTCAGGCCGCGCAGGCTGGCGTCGTAGCGGTAGCTGCGCAGTGTATGCAGCGGTTCCTCACCGTCGACTTCGCCGGTGTCCTGATTCGTGGTGGTGATGCGACAGCGCGTACAGGGCTTGACCAACCGCAGCCGCACCCCGTCCCCCGACAGCTCATCGATGCGGTCTTCGTCATAGGGCCGCAGTCCGTCAAGCACGATATTGGGCCGGAAGCGATTGACCGGCAGGCGCACCGCCAAGCGATCGTTGAGATCCTGGAGTGAGGCGGCGTTGAGCGCCAGCAGCGGAAAGTCGTCGGCGAAGCGCGCCTCGGCGGCGATGCCGCCGGTCCACGCCGGGTCGGCCGGACGGCTCTGCGCCGGATCGAAGCGCACCAGCCGGCAATCGACTTCAAGAAATCCGGACAGCGCCCGCGCAACTTCGTCGCCCTCATCGAACGCATCGCACTGATCTTTCCATACCTGGACACGGCAGCGTCGGCCCTGACATGCAAGAGGAATAGAAATCGCCGGCCGCCCGCGCGCCGTGATCTGCAGCGCCGCGGCAGACAGTTCCGGACGCAGCAGCGCCAGCCGCGGCAGCTCGCGCTGGGTCAGAAAGCGCCCCACCGGCGTCACCAGCATCCAACGACGATCATCGGCAAAGCCCGCCGTGGTCAACAGCGCCTGCTCCAGCTCCAGCCCGCCGGCCGATTTCACCGGATAGAAGTGCAAAGCTGCGATGCGAGCCCGCGTCGTTGGAGCTGTGGCGGTGCTCATGCGACGGTCTTGTCTGGATACTCGCACCAGCGCGCGATTGGGCAGCGCGGGCACGCCGGCCGACGCGCCGTGCAGATATAGCGGCCGTGCAGGATCAGCCAGTGATGCGCATGCTGCATGAATTCGTCCGGGATGATCCGCACCAGCTCATCCTCGACCTCGCGCGGGCTGCGGCCGCGCGCTAGCCCGGTGCGATTGGCGACGCGAAACACGTGCGTATCCACCGCCAGAGTGCGCTCGCCGAAGGCCACGTTCAACACCACGTTCGCAGTCTTGCGGCCCACGCCGGGCAGCGCCTCGAGCTCCTCGCGCGCGCGCGGCACGTGTCCCTGGTGACGCTGCACCAGGATACGGCAGGCCGCGAGGATGTTGCGGGCCTTGGCGTTGTACAGGCCAATGGTACGGATATAGCGCTTCAGCCCGCGCAACCCGAGCTCGAGTATCGCCTGTGGCGTATGCGCACGCTGGAACAGCGCGTGCGTGGCGAGGTTCACGCCGCGGTCGGTGGCTTGCGCCGACAGGATCACGGCGATCAGCAGCTCGAACGCCGAGCGGTAGTGCAATTCCGACTTCGGAGCAGGATTGACCGCACGCAGGCTCTCGAAGATGTGACCGACCTTGGCGGGACTCATAGCGTGGGCGGCGAATCGGCCGGGCGAGCGGCGCGCTTGCGTTCTTCCAGCAGCTGCGACAGCCGCAGCGCGCCGCGCTCCAGGCGGGCGCGATGAAGCTCATAGCGGGCATGATTTACCGCTGCGACCGGCGGGCGCCCCGCGGCGCTGCGCGGTCGCATCACGATGCAATCCACTGGACAACTGGTGATACACAGCTCGCAGCCGGTGCATTGCGGCTCGATGATCGTGTGCAGGTAGCGCGCTGCACCCAGGATCGCATCGACCGGGCAGGGCGGCAGGCAGCGCGCGCAGCCGATGCAGACGGCCGGATCGATCCAGGCGACGCCGGGATCGGCTTCCGAGCCGCAGTCCGGATCGAGTGGCAGGACGGCAACCCCAAGCAGCTCGGCGAGCTGCTCGATGCCGTGCGCGCCGCCCGGCGGACAGCGATTGACCGCCGAGTGGCCCTCGGCCAGGGCCTTTGCATATGGCCGGCAGGCGTCGAAGCCGCAGCGCCGGCACTGCGTCTGCGGCAGCAGCGCATCGACCCGGTCCGCCAATTCGGTGGCCGCCGGCGCGGGCGGCAGCGGGGCGGCGTCGGGATTACTTGGGCTTGGCAGTCAGGATGCCCTGTTTGACCAGCTCCGGCACCAGCACCTTGCTGATCTCGTCGGTGGTGCGCTGGGTCGAACTCAGATCGACGCTGCGCGTGATACCAGTCCATATGAGTTTGCCGCCGGCGCTGTCCACCGTAAAGATATCGGTCTGATAGTCGGCCCGATACTCGGTCTCGACATAGCCCGGCCCGTACACGGTGTCCCAATAGCCGAAGTAGCGCCAGCGCCAGCCGAATCCGACGCCGATATCGCCCGGCATCCAGTAATTGCGCCGACTGGCACCGACGAAGTGCGTGGCTACGACACCGTCGAAGCCGTCGCGGCCGGCCGTGCTAGTGAGCTCATCCGGTGTCGGGGCCTTGTCGGGAAAGACCTGGTAGGACGGCGTCGCCTGGACGCCCTCGTGGCTCAGGGCGCCCACCAGACCGTCCTCCCAGACGCGGCGCCGGCCCTGATCCTTCTGGACCCCGACCACCAGCACCTTGTGCAGCGGCGGACCGCTATAGCCCGGATCCTTCCAGCGGTCGATCAGCGAGGTACTGACACACGAGCTCAGCGCCAGCGTCAGCGCCAGAGCGCCCAAAGCGCGGCCGATCGTAGAAGTGCTCATGGCCGTTGCCTCCTGATGGCAAAATGCTGCCAGATCCTCAGTTTTGACTGCGCAGCGAGCCTGGATGTTCCGCAACCTCACGCCCGTCGTACGCTCGCTCCTGTACGCCAACTTCATCGTTTTTGCCCTGCAATGGTTGACAAACGATCAGCTGCTGGGTGCGTTCGCGCTCTGGCCGCTGGGCCCGATCGGCTGCTTCGACTGCCATGCTTTCGAGCCCTGGCAGCTAGTGAGTTACGCGTTCCTGCACGGCGGTTTCATGCACCTCGCCGGCAACATGTTTGCGCTGTACATCTTCGGGCCGGACGTCGAACGGGTGCTCGGGGGGCCTCGGTTCGCGATCTACTACTTCGCCTGTGTCATCGGCGCCGGACTGACCCAGCTGTGGGTGGCGCACTCGATCTATCCGGAGCCGTACCCGACCCTGGGCGCCTCGGGCGGCATCTTCGGCATTTTGCTGTTCTATGGCCTGACCTTCCCGTATCGGCAGTTGCTGCTGATCTTTCCACCGATCCCGATGCCGGCCTGGCTGTTCGTCACCCTGTACGGCGTCCTTGAGCTGTCGCTGGGTGTGTTTGGCACCAGTCAGGGGGTCGCGCACTTCGCGCATCTTGGCGGCATGGCCACCGGCTTCCTGCTGATGCGCTTCTGGGGTCTGGGTCGGCTACCGCGTCGTCGTTAACGGCCGCGGCGAGGGACACCCTCGTCAGGTGACCTTCATGCCCGGCGTGGCGCCGAGGTCAGCCGCCAGCAGAAACACCGGGTCAGCATCGCCATCGCCACCGGCGCACAGCACCATGCCCTGAGAGATGCCAAAGCGCATCTTGCGCGCCGCCAGGTTCGCGACCAGCACCACCAGCCGCCCGGTCAACTGCTCGGGCCGATACGACGCACGAATTCCGGAGAACACCGTGCGCTGCTCGCCGTCCAGGTCGAGCGTCAAGCGCAGCAGCTTGTCTGAGCCGGGCACCGCTTCGGCCTGCGCCACGCGCGCGATCCGCAAATCAAGCTTGCGGAAATCCTCGATGCCAACGATTCCGAGCTCGGTCCTGGCCGTTGCAGCCGTTGCGGTCGATGCTTCCGGCTCGATCAGTGCGCCCACGGCGGCCGCGTCCAGGCGTGTGGCGAGCGGTTGGTAGCGCTCGATGGCGCGCCCCAGCAGCGGGCTCGCGACATTGTCCCAGTGATCGAAGGCGGCGCCGAGAAACTTTCCCGCCGCCTGGGCCGTCAGCGGCAACACCGGCGTCAGGCAGGACATCAGGACACGAAACAGGTTCAGGCCCTGGGTTGCGACCGCCTGCACCTCGCCGGCGCGCGCCGCGTCGCGCGCCAGCACCCAGGGCTTGTGCTGGTCGACGTAGCGATTGGCCCGGTCGGCCAGCTCCATGATCTGCCGTATGGCGGCGCCGTACTCGCGCGCTTCGTACAGCGCACCGATACTGCCGCGGGCGGCGGCAAACTCCTGGTACAGCGCGGGCTCTGGAAGCTCGGAGGCGAGCTGCCCGCCGCTGCGCTCGATGAAGCCAGCGCAGCGGCTGGCGATGTTGACCAGTTTGCCGACCAGATCGGAGTTGGTGCGCGCCACGAAGTCGTCCATATTGAAATCGATGTCCTCCACGCCGCTGCCAAGCTTGGCCGCGAAGTAGTAGCGCAGCGGCTCGGGTGGCAGGCGCTCGAGGTAGCGGCGCGCGGTGATAAATGTGCCGCGCGATTTCGACATCTTCTGGCCGTTGATGGTCAGAAAGCCGTGGACGAACACCCCGGTCGGACGGCGCAGGCCGGCGCCAGCGAGCACTGCCGGCCAAAACAGGGTGTGAAAGTAACTGATGTCCTTGCCGATGAAGTGATATAGCTCGGAGGCACTCTCCGATTTCCAGTAATCGTCGAACGCGGCGCCGTGCCTCGCCCGCCACGCTTCGAAACTGGCGATGTAGCCGATCGGCGCATCAAACCACACGTAGAAGTACTTGCCCGCAGCATCCGGGATTTCGATGCCGAAATAGGGCGCATCGCGCGAGATGTCCCAATCCTGCAGGCCGGCCTCGAACCACTCCGCCAGCTTGGCTCGTACCGCGCTTTGCAGGCTGTGGCCGGCGACATACTCGCGCAGCATGGCCTCGAACGCACCGAGCCGAAAGAACAGGTGCTCGGACTCGCGCCACACCGGGGTACTGCCGCTGACGGTGGAAACCGGATCGATCAGGTCGGCCGGCGTATAGGTAGAGCCGCACACCTCGCAGCTGTCACCATACTGGTCTGGAGATTTGCAGCGCGGGCAGGTGCCCTTCAGGTAGCGGTCTGGCAGGAACATGCCGGCCTGCTGATCAAACGCCTGACGCACCGAGCGGCGTGCGATATGCCCGGCATCGCGCAGCGTCGAGTACAACTGGTGGGTGAAACGCACGTTCTCGGGCGAATGCGTGCTGTGAAACTGGTCGAGATCGATCAGAAAGCCTGCCAGATCGCGCCGATGTTCGGCCGCGCTACGAGCAATTAGTGCCTCGGGCGTGATGCCTTCCTGCTGTGCCCGGATCATGATTGGGGTGCCGTGGGCGTCTTCGGCGCAGCAGTAGATGCACTGATTGCCGCGCATCTTCTGGAAGCGTACCCAGACGTCGGTCTGCACCGCCTCCATGATGTAGCCGAGGTGCAGCGGGGCGTTGGCGTAGGGCAGGGCGCTGGTAACCAGGATCTTTCGTGGCATGAGCATGCATTATTGCACGCGCGCCCCAGTCACGTGGGCTCAGGCCTGATCCTTGAGCGCCTCGAATTTCATCTTGTTGATGGCCTTCTTGTAGGCCTCGGCGCCGGATACTACGCCGGCGTCGAGCAGCTGCTGGATGGCGCTGTCCATGGTGCGCATGCCGTGCTGACCGCCGGTCTGCATGGTGTTCTCGAGCTGATCGAGCTTACCCTGGCGGATCAGATTGGCCGCTGCCGGAGTGTTGATCAGGATCTCGAGCGCCCCGACCCGACCACTGCCATCGGCGCGCTTCAGCAACTGCTGCGAGATCACGCCGCGCAGCGAGGTGGACAGCATGGTGCGCACGTGCGACTGCTTGTCGGCCGGAAAGGCGTTGACCATTCGATCCACGGTCGGGCCCGCACCGTTGGTATGTAGCGTGCCCATGACGAGAATTCCCATTTCGGCTGCGGTCACCGCCATGCTCATGGTCTCCAGGTCGCGCAGCTCGCCAACCAGGATGACGTCCGGGTCCTCACGTAAGGCCGAGTGCAGCGCCGCCGCGAAGCTGGGGGCGTGCACGCCGATCTCGCGCTGGCTGATGAGGCAATTGCGCCGTTCATGCACGAATTCGATCGGATCCTCGACCGTCAGGATATGGCCTTTGATGCGCTTGTTGATATCGTCGATCATCGCCGCCAGCGAGGTCGACTTGCCCGAGCCGGTCTTGCCGGTGACCAGGATCAGGCCGCTGATCGCGTGACACAGCTGGCGCACCGCCAGCGGCATGTCGAGTTCATCCAGCGTCAGCGCCTTGGACGGAATAGCGCGAAACACCGCCCCCATGCCGTTGAGCTGGCGCATTACGTTGACGCGAAAGCGGCCCTTGCCCTGCAGTGTGTAGGCGAAGTCGGCACCGTCTTTGGCATCGAAGCGCTCCATCGCCTTGCGCGGCATGATCTCCACCAGCGTCTCGCGGGTGAAATCCGCGGTCAGCACCTCGCCGCGCAACGGCGACAGCTCGCCGTTCATGCGGATACGCGGCGGATCGCCGGCAAGGAAATGCAGGTCCGAGCCGCGCCGCCGAACGATCTCCTCGAGGAATTGATCGATCTGTGGCACGCTCGCTCCGGACGTCAGCCGCCGCCCTGCTGCGTCACGACGGTCGGGTCCAGACGCGGCAGCATGCTGGTATCGGTGACGAATTTCTGGAACAGGCGCTTGTCGGAGGCATAGATGTAAGCATCATCCGGATCGATTTCGCGCGCGTTTAACGCCTGCTGCAGTGCCTGGTCGAACATCTGCATGCCGAACTCGCGTCCGGTCTGCAGCTGGCTTGGGATCTGATGCGTCTGATCGCTGGTGATCAGTTTGGCGATCGCCTTGGTCATGATCATGATTTCGACGATGGCGCGGCGGCCGCGATTCTCGTGGCCCTTAACCAGGATCTGAGTCACGACCGCCAGCAGGCTCTGCGATAGGAAACTCTTGGTCTGCTCGCGTTCCTCGGCCGGCAGCGCATCGATCAACCGATCGATGGTCTTGACCGCGCTGGTGGTATGCAGGGTACCGAGCACCAGATGTCCGGTCTCGGCAGCCGTCATCGCCATGCGGATGGTCTCGGCATCGCGCAGTTCGCCCACCAAAATGACGTCCGGGTCCTCGCGCATGGCCGCGCGCACGCCTTCGGCGAAGCTCGGGATATGGGTGCCGAGTTCGCGCTGGATGATCTGGCTGGACTTGCTTCGGTGGACGAACTCGATCGGGTCCTCGAGGCTGATGATATTGAGGCGCCGGTTGGTGTTGAGCAGGTCGATCATCGCGGCCAGCGTCGTGGACTTGCCGGTTCCGGTCGAGCCGGTGACCAGCACCATGCCTTGGTGGTAGTCACACAGCTTCGCGACCACCGGCGGCAGTCCCAGCTTGGTCAGGCTGGGTATATCGGATGGAATCGAGCGGAACGTGGCGCCGACCCCGGTATCCTTGCGATACACGTTGACCCGGAAGCGGCCGCCGTCAGCCGACACGTAGGAGAAGTCCAGATCGTTGCCGCGCATGAAGTGGTCCTGTTGATTGGGGGTCAGGACCTCAGTGATGTAGCCCTCGAGCTCGCTGTCGCGCAATTCGCGAAACTTGATCGGCACCAGATCGCCGTTCATGCGCAGCATGGGCGGTACGCCCACTGCCAGATGGATATCCGAGCAACCCTGCTGGGTGCCCAGTTTCAGGAACGCATCGATGCGCGCCACGCTGCCCTATCCTCATGTTGATGCAGGGTTGCGAGCCCCGCCTTTGGGGCTAAAGCTACCGCCCGGAGCATCGCCGTATCAACGGCTCGGAGTGTGAAACTTGATGCAGCGCACGGACTTGGCCCAGTTAGCCGGCCCGCCGGCGCCCTCCGGGGGGCAGATTACAGGAAACGCTCGAGCGCCCCGCGATATTCTTCCATGGTCTGAAAGCGCTTGGCCTTGTCTACCGCCATCGCTTTAACCACGACCTCGCACAGGTTGGCCGACAGCTGCGGATTGATCTCCTGTGGCGCGCGTGCCTTGCCCTGCACGTGCTGGTACATCACTGCCATGTGGTCGCCACGCGCATAGGGCGGCACCCCGGTGAGCATTTCGTACATCATGACCCCAAGGGCGTAGATGTCGGCACGCTCATCGACCTTGCGGCCCAGGATCTGCTCTGGCGCCATGTACTTGGGCGAGCCGATCACATAGCCGGTCTTGGTGAGCTGTGTGTCGCCCTCGCGCTGGGCGGCGGCCACGCCGAAATCCACGATCTTCAGCAGCGCCTCGTCGTTGATCAGCACGTTGGCCGGCTTCAGGTCGCGATGCACGATGCCGACCTGGTGCGCAACCGTCATGCCGGTGGCGATGTCGATGCCGAACTGCAGGGCACGTTTCAGGTCCAGCGGCTTCTCGTTGACGATCTCCGCGCCCAGCGTGTGCGAGGGGAAGTACTCCATTGAGATTGCGTACAGGCCCTGGATGTAGAGGAAATCGTAGATGCGAATGACGTTTCGATGCGTGATCTTGCGCGAGTAGCGCAGCTCATGCACAAAGCGCTTCATGATCTCCTCGTCCTGCGCCACGTTCGGATTCAGGAACTTCAGGATCAGGCGCTCGTCCACCACGGTGTCTTCCATCAGCAGCACAGTGCCGAAGGCGCCGCGACCGATGCGCTCGATGTACTTATAACGTCCCTCGATGATGTCGCCGGAGCTGAGCGTGGCGATGTCGAGCTTGGGTGCGCTCGAGGCCGCTGCCTGCTGCACGACCTTGGCGACCTCGCGCTCGGGAATCAGCAGCGTGCGGGCCGACTCGGCGGCGCGCGACGGACGTCCCGGATGCGTGCTGGCCGCCGGCGACACGGCGGTGGCGGCCGTGACGCCCGAGGCGAAGCGTACTTCCAGCTCGGTCATGGCCCTGGCCGCGGCCCGGGCCACGGTGGCATCGGCGTTGCTGGCCTGGGCCTGCAGCTGCACCCGAATCTGTTCAGCGCGTGGCTCATCGGCCAGACGCGCCATCGCCTGGATGGCCTCGATGCGGATCTCCTTCTCGTTACGATTCAGCATTGGGGCCAGCAGATCGAGTGATTTGTCGTCGCCAAGCTTGCCGATGGCTCGCACCACGACCGGCAGTGCGCGGGCGTTGGCTGCACGCAGCATCTCGTACAGGCGCGGGACCGCGCGCTTGCTGCCGATTTCGGCCAGCGCATCGACCGCTCGCTCGCTCACCCACCAGTCGGCATCCTTGGTGGCTTCGATCAGGTGACTGATGGCGCGCTCGTCCTTGGTCTGATTGAGGATCTCGATGGCCGCGCGGCGCAGATCCTCGTCCTTGTCGCGCACCAGCTCGAGCACCGCATCGATCACCTTGGGGCCGCCGATCTTGCCGAGCGCATCACCGGCGCGGCTGCGCACCCACCAATCGTCGTCTTTGATCGCTTCCAGCAGGTACTTGACCGAGCGCGCATCGCCGACCTCGTTGAGAACCTCGACCGCGGCGCGCCGGGCCTGCTCGGATTCGTCCTTGAGCACCGGTACCAGATGACGGATGGTCTCCGGATCGCGCGCGTGCTGTAGCACGTCGACCGCGCGGTTCTGGACTTCCATGTCGGTGTCGCGCAGCAGCGCACAGATCTTGGCCACCTCGATCGGTCCATCCATCTTGGCGAGCGCCCCGAGCGCCGCTGAACGAATCATCTTGTTGTTGTCGCCAAGCTGACTCTGCAGTGCGCGCTGCACTTCTGGTTTGTTGAAGCGCCCGAGCACCGTGATGATGTGCAGGCGCGCGATCGGGTCCTTGCCCTGCAGCCGTCCAATCAGCTCGGGAAGCGAGGACTCGTCGGCGGCCTCGGACACAATGCGAAACAGCGCCGCCTTTTCGTTCGGTTCCTGGTTGTAGGCCGCGGTCAGCAGCTCTCGAATCGAGAATCTCTGGCGTTGGCCGTTGATGACGTCGAGCAGTGCCGATTTGGAAATACCGGGCGTTGCCAGCGCTTCGAGCAGCAGGTTGGGGGGATAGCCACGGCTGCTGGTCAAGGCCCAAGCCACGCCGGCGACCGCCCGCGGACTGCCGGTGACCATCGCGTCGATGAACCTGGGAAAGGTCTTGGCCGTGACCAGGTGCGCCAGTACGTCGACGAACGCCACCGTAGCGTGCTTGTCCGCCTCGGGCAGCGCGGCTACGACCGGGTCGATGGCGCTCGGGCCCACCTCCTTTAGTTTGGCGATGGCCTTCTGCGTTTCCGGGCCCATCAGGTTCGTCGACGACTTGATCTGCTCGATCAGCCGGTCGGCGCGCAGGTTGCTGAAAAAACTCATTCGGCCGTGTTAATGTTGTATTAGGGCCGCGACGACCGCGGCCTTTTGCCCACAGTTTCCAATTGCCACTTTGATCCAAGCAAGCTGGGATTATGCCATGTTTGCCCGGCGCAACAGCCGTTCTTGCCCGATCCCAAGGTGACTGTTTCCATGGCCATTTCCGAGGTTGGTGCGCGCGCGGCGCTTGACAGTTACGTCGACCCTTACCTGCAGCAAAGCCTGGGGGAAGTCCAAGCGGTGCGCGCGCTCGAGCTGAGCGCACAGCGGCTGCTGGTGCGGATCGAGCTGGGCTATCCGACCGTCGGTTACGCGCACACGCTGCAGTCCGAGCTGCAGCGGCACCTCGAGCAGGCCGGCCTGAGCGTGCCGCTGACACTCGAGCTATCCAGCCGCATCGTCGCCCACAGCGTGCAGCGCAATCTCAAACCGCTCGTCGGGGTGAAGAATATCGTCGCGGTCGCCAGCGGCAAGGGCGGCGTCGGCAAATCCACCGTGGCGGTCAACCTGGCGCTGGCCTGGGCTGCCGGCGGCGCGCAGGTCGGTATCCTCGATGCCGATATTTACGGTCCGAGCCAGCCGCTGATGCTCGGTCTTACCGGGCAGCGTCCGAGCTCGGCCGACGGCAAGCATATCCAGCCGCTCAGCGCGTACGGCCTGAAGGCGATGTCGATCGGCTTTCTGGTGGACCCGGCTCAGGCGGTGGTGTGGCGCGGCCCGATGGTGACGCAGGCACTGTCGCAGTTGTTGGGCGACACCGAGTGGGGCGAGCTCGACTACCTGGTGGTCGACATGCCGCCCGGCACCGGCGACATCCAGCTTACGCTGGCGCAGCGCGTTCCGGTCGCCGGCGCCATCATTGTCACCACGCCGCAGGACATCGCGCTGGCCGATGCGCGCAAGGGGTTGGCGATGTTCGAGAAGGTGTCGGTACCGGTGCTGGGAATCATCGAGAACATGAGCCTGCATGTGTGTTCCGAATGCGGACACGTGGAGCATATCTTCGGCGCCGGTGGCGGCGCCCGCATGGCCGCCGAATACGGCGTTGCGCTGCTCGGCGAACTGCCGCTCGACAGCCGCATTCGCGCCGAGACCGACGGCGGTCGCCCCACCGTGGTGGCTGAGCCGGACAGCGAGCGTGCCCGCGCTTACCTTGAGGCCGGCCGGCGCGCCGCGGCCGCGCTAGCTCGTCGCGGTCGGGATCACAGCGCGCTGTTCCCCAAGATTGTCGTGGAAGACAGCTGAACGCACATGAGCATCAAATCCGATCACTGGATCCGTCGCATGGCGCAGCAACAGCGCTTGATCGAACCGTTCGAGCCGGCTCAGGTGCGCTCCAGCGCCGCCGGCCGCCTGATCTCGTACGGCACCTCGAGCTACGGCTATGACGTGCGCTGCGCGCCCGAGTTTAAGATCTTCACCAACATCAACTCCACTATCGTCGATCCCAAGCAGTTCGACGAGAAGAGCTTTGTCGATCTGGCCGCCGACGTGTGCATCATTCCGCCCAATTCCTTCGCGCTGGCGCGCACGGTGGAATACTTTCGCATCCCGCGCAACGTGCTGGTCGTCGTTCTCGGAAAGTCGACGTACGCCCGCTGCGGAATCATCTGCAACGTCACGCCGCTCGAGCCCGAGTGGGAAGGCCACATCACGCTCGAGTTCTCGAACACCACACCGCTGCCGGCCAAGATCTATGCCAACGAAGGGGTGGCGCAGATGCTGTTCTTCGAGTCGGACGAGGTTTGCGAGACCTCGTACGCCGACCGGGGGGGCAAGTACCAGGGCCAGAAAGGGGTGACGCTGCCGAAGGCCTGACGCGTCTCAGTCGCGCTGCAGGGTCAGGATATTCATGGTCCACTCCACGTTATCCTGGCGCTTCTGTTCCACCCGCATCGGGATGTAGCCACGCGAGGGCGCGCACCAGAAGCGCGTGATGCGCGGTGAACCGGGGTGCTGGCTGCTATAGATAATAGTGTCGACCTGACCGATCGGAGTGACCAGGCTTTCGCTACCCTCGCGCTGATAGCGATAGTCCCGGATGCGGTTGCGATCGAGCATCGCCAGGTGCTCGGGGGTGCGATCGTGCAGCAGCTCGACCATCAGCGCGATCTGCACTGACAGATCATCCTGCACACCCGGCTGCAGCGTGAGGTCGAGCGCTGTGCCCTCGTAGTTGCCGGTCGCGCGGCCCGCGCCCCAGTCGAAGGTGACGTCAGCATCGTGTGCCGAGCCGCTGCCGGCAGCCTTGAATGTCAGTGGCTGCACGCCCTGGCTGGTGATGCGCAGTGTGCTGCGCAGCGACGGTCGCATCGGATACAGGTGGCCCAGCCCGCGCGGGGCGGTATTGGAACTGTAGGTCCAGTCATCGCCGCTGGCGTGCTGCAGCTGCAGCGTCGACACCGCCACCGTGGCCCCGTGCCAGCTCCAGCTGTAGGACGCCTGAAACGGCCGTAGCGCTGCCTCGGGCTGCGATGGGCCTGCGACGCCGACCGATGCCCACAACCACAGCGCCGCGCCCGCCGCGGCCGTCGGCTTCATGCCTCGAATACCACGCCGCGCTCGCCGCGCTGCACCCGGCCGATCAGCATGGCGCGTTCGCCGCTCTGCTCGAGCAACTGTCGCGCGCGGGTCGCCTGATCGGCGGCGACGATGACCGCCATGCCGATGCCGCAGTTGAAAGTGCGATACATCTCCTCCTCGGCCATCGCCCCGGTGTGCGCCAGCCAGTCGAACACCGGCGATCGTGGCCAGGCACTGCGCTGCAGGGCCACCTCCAGGCCGCGCGGCAGAACGCGCGGGATGTTGTCGCGCAGTCCGCCGCCGGTGATGTGAGCCAGGCCGTGCACCGGCAGCGCCCGGATCAAAGCGAGCAGCGAGCGCACGTAAATGCGCGTCGGCGTCAGCAGCTGGTCGAACAGCGAGGACCCGGCTACCTGTGTGGCGGCGGTTGCACCCGCCACCTCGATCAATGTTCGGATCAGTGAGTAGCCGTTGGAGTGCGGGCCGGAGGAGGCCAGACCAATCACGGCATCGCCCGGGCCGATGCGGCTGCCATCGATGATGGCCTCCTTCTCGACCACCCCGACACAGAAGCCGGCGAGGTCATAGTCGGCTTCCTGGTACATGCCGGGCATCTCGGCGGTCTCGCCTCCGACCAGGGCTGCACCGGCCTGGGCGCAGCCCTCGACGATGCCGCCGATGACAGTGGCGGCAATATCGACATTCAGACGTCCAGTGGCGAAGTAGTCGAGAAAGAACAGCGGTTCGGCCCCCTGGACCACGACGTCGTTGACGCACATCGCCACCAGGTCGATGCCGATGGTGTCGTGTCGTTGGGTCTCGATCGCCAGCCGCAGCTTGGTGCCGACGCCATCAGTGCCGGACACCAGCACCGGCCTGCGGTAGCGATGCGGCGGCAATTCGACCATCGCCCCAAACCCGCCGATGCCGGCCAGGACCTCGGGACGCGCTGTGCGCTTGACCAGCGGTTTGATGCGCTCCACCAGCGCGTCACCCGCATCGATATCGACACCGGCGTCGCGATAGGTGTAGCTGTGCGGCTCTGACATGAAGCACGTTATAGTAGCCGACGGAGCCCCGATATCATGCATCACGCGCGCGTTTTTTTCCGGTTCTGGCCGCTGCTGGGGCCGGCACTGGCGCTTGCCGCGCCGATGGCGCAGGCGGTCCAGGCGATGCCCTCGTTGTATGGTGCGGTGGTCGCCGGCACCGACGCGCAGAGTGCGGCGCAAGATGCGATGCGCGAAGTGCTGGTGCGGCTCACTGGCACGCGGGATGCGGTCGCCGACCCGGCAATGGCCGGTCTGATTACCGATGCGCGCCACTATGTGCAATCCCAGCGCAGCACCACCGCCGGCACCACGCAGGTTCTGTTCGACGCCGGCGCGCTGCGCGATGCGATCGCGGCGGCCGGTCGCAGCGTATGGGGTCCGGACCGGCCTTTAGTCTGGGTGCAGCTACCGCCGCAGGAGCGTGCCGATGCCGGCGCGCTGCGTGCGCACCTGACCGCTGCCGCACAGACGCGCGGTCTACCGATTTTGATCGCCGGCAGCGACTCGAGCGCGGGCGCCGTCGTCGGCGAGGCCGCCCTGAGCGCCGCCCACCGCGCCGGCGCCAACGTGGCTTTGACCGCGCAGCCGGTACACGGCGATCCGCAGTCGCTGCAGTGGACCCTGACCGCCCCGACCGGCGACGGTCATTGGACCGGCGGTCCGGAACTGGCGATCGATTCGGTCACGGACACTTTGGTGCAGGTCGCGCAGCAGTTGAATTCAGCCCCGGTGACCGACCTGCTGTGCCATGTGACTGGGGTGTCGGACCTGGCGAGCTTTGCCGCCGTGGTGGGCGGACTGCGCGCCGCGCCGGCGATCGCCTCGGTGACCGTCCGCTCGATCGATGCCGATAGCCTGACGTTGCAATTGCGCGCTCGCGGCGGGGAGGCCGAGTTGGGGCACGCACTGGCCAGCGAGCGGCTGCGCGCCACCGGCAGCGGCGGTGCGGGGGTGCTCGAATACCGCTACCAGGCCGCGCCCTAGGGTGTTGGCATGCGATACCTGCGTCATTTGCCCAATCTGATCTGCCTGCTGCGCATCGCTCTGGTGTGGCCGATCGTGCTGTCGATCGCCCAGGTGCGGTACGAGCGCACCCTGGTGCTGTTCTTCATCGCTGCGCTCAGCGATGGTCTGGACGGCTTTCTGGCCAAACGCTTTCACTGGGAATCCGCACTCGGCACACTTCTGGACCCGTTGGCCGACAAGCTGCTGCTGGTCGGAGTATTTCTGGTGTCCACCTGGTACGGTCTGATGTGGCTGCCGCTGACGATCGCAGCGGTCAGTCGCGATGTGCTGATCCTGCTCGGTTCGCTGGCGTTTCATCTCGGCTGGGGCCCGCTGCATGGCCGGCCCATGATCAGCAGCAAGATCAACACGCTATTGCAGCTGCTGTACGTGCTCGCGATTGTGGCGCACGCCGGCTATGGCGTGCCGCCGCAAAGCATATTGACCGCACTGGCATGGCTGACGCTGGCAACGGTATTGATCAGTGGCATTGCCTACGTGCGCGAGTTCACCCGACGGGCATTGCAGGCGGCGCACGCATGAACTTTCGCGCACAGCAGCTGGCGCTGACGATCCGGCTGCGTGAGCGAGCGGTATTCGACAGCTATGTGCCGAGCATCAATATCGCCGCGGTCCAACAGCTGCGCTGGCTGGCGAGCGGAGCCCACGCGGGCGTGGTGTGGCTATCCGGGCCCGGTGGCGTCGGCAAGTCACATCTGCTGCAGGCCAGTTGCGCTCTGGCACGCAGTGTCGGGCTCGACGGGGTGTACCTGCCGCTCACCGAACTGGTGGATCTGGGTCCGGAGGCACTCGAGGGCTGGCATCGCAGCGGTATCGTCGCGATTGACGATGCCGACGCCATTGCCGGACGTGCCGATTGGGAGCGCGCTGTGTTCCGACTGTATCGGGAAGTGCAGGAGAGCGGGGCGGCGCTGCTGACGGCGGCCAAGGAGGTGCCGCAGCGGGTGGCATTCTCGCTGCCGGACCTGGGCTCGCGCTTCGCGGCCGCAACGCTGTTGCCGCTGCGTACTTTGGATGAAGCCGGGCAGCGCGAGGCACTGCAATTGCGCGCGCGTGCGCGCGGTCTGGAGCTGCCGCAGGAAACCGCGCTGTACCTGCAACGACGTTTCCGACGCGACCTGCCGACGCTGTATCAGCTGCTCGATGCGATCGATGAGGCCTCGCTGCAGGCGCAGCGGCGCCTCACCGTGCCCTTCATCCGCCAGGTGCTGAGCCGGACGTCGCCCGGGCTGCCAGAGTAACCGCGAGTCGCGCCACGCGCCGACCCAGCGCCTGCGCCAGCACACGCTCCTCCCCGGTCAGATCCGGTTGCACCGCAGACACGTGCGAGGCGCCATAGGGCGTGCCGCCAGAGCGCGTGCTCGACAGCGCACTCTCGGTATATGGCAGCCCGACCAGCAGCATGCCGTGGTGCAGGAGCGGCAGCATCATCGACAGCAGGGTCGTTTCCTGGCCACCGTGCATGGTGCGTGTCGCGGTAAATACCGCGGCCGGCTTGCCGGCCAGCGCGCCCTCCAGCCATAGGCTCGAGGTCGAGTCGATGAAATACTTGAGCGGCGCAGCCATATTGCCGAAGCGCGTCGGACTACCCAGCATCAATGCATCAGCGCGCCGCAGATCCTCCAGGCTTGCGTACGGCGGCCCCTGCTCGGGCACCGGCCGCGCCTGGGTCTCGCTGCTGGCGCTCACCGCCGGCACCGTGCGCAAGGTGGCGATCGCGCTCGGCACCGACTCGACACCACGGCAGGCCTGCCGGGCCAGCTCCGCGGTACTGCCATCGCGCGAGTAGTAGACGACGAGAATCTCAATCATTCGATCAGTCTAACTGCACCACGGGACCGGCATGATGCGATCGTTGACCAGGTACCGCGGATCGGCAAATGATGCGCCATGAACCGGCCGTCGCCACCGCAGCCGCCACCGATCGCGCGCCGCTGCCTGATCTCGGGCCGCGTGCAGGGAGTCTACTACCGCGCCAGTGCGCAACAGCGCGCCCGCGGTGCCGGCATCACGGGTCATGCGCGCAATCTGGCCGACGGCCGGGTAGAGGTGCTCGCGTATGGCGATGAAGGTCGGATGCGCGAGTTTATCGAGTGGCTGTGGATCGGGCCGTCGGCGGCCAAGGTGACCGACGTCGTGGTGGAAGTGCTCGAGTCGCCCGCAGTTGGGGTGCCGACCGAGTTCAGGACGGCTTGACCCGCCCTCCGCCCAGATCGTCGCCGCCGCGCCAGTACGTGGTCCAACGCACAATCACGCGATCCGGGTAGCCACGTCGTCCGGTGCTGCCATTGTAGCGCTCGAGTGCGCGGCGCACGTCGCGGTGCTCGCTGTCGAGGTAGTAGCGCAGGATCGCGCAACCCATATGAAGATTGGGCACGACGCGTGTCAGTTCGTAGCGATGCATGCCGAGCTGCTCGGGCCAGAACGGCATCACCTGCATCAATCCGACGGCGCCGGCGCTCGATACCGCCCAGCGATCGAAACCGCTCTCGACGTCGAGCACCGCCAACACCAGGCCGGGCGGTAGCACACTGCTGCCGCTACGGTGGGCTTCGCAGAATACGGTCTGAAGGATCTCCACCCGCTCGTTGTCATCCTTGACGTAGCGACGCAGCTTCGGCTCCATCAATGCGTACCACACCGCGGAATCGTAACGATCGGCAAAGCACTGGGCCTGGCTGATGGCCTGCTGAACCACGGCGCGCAGCTCCGGATCGCGCTGCGCCTGCGGCGCGGAAGCCGCGATTGCGGTCGGCAGCGCGCCGAGCAACAGCATCAGCCACTGCGCTGCGCTGCGCCGCCGCGCGTTCATGCGCTGACTGCTGGGGTCAGCTGCAGACGCGAGCGGATGAATTCCAGGGCCGACTGCTGCGGGAAGTCCTCGCTGTCGCTGGCGCGACGGTGGCGGTACTCGAGCGTGCCGGCATCCAGGCCGCGCTCACCGATCACGACGCGGTGCGGGATGCCGAGCAGTTCGGCGTCGGCAAACTTGACGCCGGGGCGCGCGTCGCGATCGTCGTACAGCACCTCGATGCCGGCCGCGCGCAGTTGCCGGTAGAGTTCGTCGGCGGCGACGCGCACGCGCTCCGATTTCTGCAGGTTGAGCGGCACCAGGTATACGTGAAACGGTGCGATCGGGTCGGGCCAGATGATGCCGCGCTGATCGTGATTCTGTTCGATTGCGGCGGCCACGATGCGCGTGACCCCGATGCCGTAGCAGCCCATCAGCATCTGCACCGAAGAGCCCGCCTCATCGAGCACCGTGGCATTCATCGAGGCGCTGTATTTGCACCCGAGCTGAAAGATGTGTCCAACCTCGATGCCACGCACGATCTTGAGCGTGCCGCGGCCCGATGGGCTCGGATCTCCCGCCACCACATTGCGCAGGTCCGCGGCTTCCGGCGGCGGCAGATCACGGCCCCAATTGACGCCGCTCAGATGGAATCCCTCCTCGTTGGCGCCGCAGACGAAGTCCGCCATCGCCAGGGCCGCGTGATCGGCGTATACGCGCAGCCCCTTCAGCCCGACCGGACCCAGCGAACCGGGCGCACAGTCGGTCGCGGAGCGCACCTCGGCGGCGTTGGCCATGCGCAGCGGTTTGCCCACGCCGGCCAGTTTCTGGGCCTTGACCGCATTGAGCTCATGATCACCGCGCAGCAGCAGTGCTACCGGGGTGCCATCGCTTCCGGCCACGATCAGGGTCTTAAGGCAGCGCGTCGCCGGCACCTGCAGCAGCCGAGTGAGCTCGTCGATGGTGTGCACGGCGGGAGTCGGGACCCTCGTCATGGCGGCCGTAGGCGCCGGACGCGCAGTCGCGGGTGGCAGCGCCGGGGCCAGCTCGACGTTGGATGCGAAGTCATCGGCGTCCGAGAACGCAATGGTGTCTTCGCCCGAAGCGGCCAGCACCTGGAATTCCTCCGAGATGGTGCCACCAATGGCGCCGGTGTCGGCCTGGACGGTGCGAAACTCCAGGCCCATGCGCTGGAACATGCGGGTATACGCCTGCCGCATCAGTGCGTAGCCCTCGGCCAGAGAACTCTGATCGATGTGAAACGAGTACGCATCCTTCATGATGAACTCGCGTCCGCGCATCACCCCGAAGCGCGGCCGCACTTCGTCGCGAAACTTCGATTGGATCTGGTAGAAATTTACCGGCAGCTGGCGATAGCTCTTGATGTCGCGCCGAGCGATGTCGGTGATGATCTCCTCGTGCGTCGGGCCGACCACGAAGTCGCGCTGGTGGCGGTCCTGCAGACGCAGCAGCTCCGGGCCGTATTCGCTCCAGCGGCCCGACTCCTGCCACAGCTCAGCCGGTTGGATTGCCGGCATCAGCATTTCGAGTGCACCGGCCCGATCCATTTCTTCGCGAATGACGCGCTCGACCTTACGCAGTGTGCGCAGCCCGAGCGGTAGCCAGCTGTATATGCCCGCGGCAACGCGGCGGATGATGCCGGCGCGCAGCATCAGCTGATGACTGATGACCTCGGCCTCGGCGGGGGTCTCTTTGACGGTGTTGATCGGGTAGTGCGACAGGCGCATCAGGCAAGCGGGTCGGTGAGGAAAAAAGCGATGTTAGCAGAAGGGTTGGCGCGGGTAGGGGCGCTCGGTTGTGACCCGGGGGGTCTCACCCTATGATGCCGCCTTCATGGATCCTGAGATGCTGCCCGTTCGCCGTCTGCCCCGCGGCATCTATCTGCTGCCGAATCTGCTGACCACCGGCTGCCTGTTCTCCGGCTTCTACGCCATCGTCGCGGCCATCGATGGAAACTTCGAACGCGCCGGCGAGGCGATATTTATCGCGATGATATTCGACGGGCTGGATGGGCGTGTGGCGCGTCTCACCAGCACCGAGACGGCTTTCGGCAAGGAATATGACAGCCTCGCCGACATGGTGGCGTTCGGACTGGCGCCGGCGATCGTAAGCTATCAGTGGGGCGTGGCGCGCATCGCCGAATACGGCCGAGCCTGGTATCGATTCGGGTGGCTGGCCGCGTTCTTCTACGCCGCAGCTGCGGCGCTACGCCTGGCGAAGTTCAACTCACGGGTGCAGGACAAGCGTTACTTCGAAGGCCTGCCAAGTCCGTCGGCTGCGGCGGTGGTAGCCGCCTTTCTGTGGGCCTCGAGCGAGTGGCGTGAGCCCGGGCTGCCGGGACTGATCCTGGCCTTTGCCATCACCGCGGCGGCCGGCGCGCTGATGGTGTGTCGTTTCTCATATTCGAGCTTCAAGGGCTTCGATCTGACGCGCCCGGTGCGCTTCATCTGGCTCGTGGGCGTGGCGCTCGGCTTCATTGTCATCGCACCGTATCCGCCGATCGTGCTGCTGGCGATCTTCGGCGGCTACGCGATCTGGTCACCGATCGTGTGGGTGTGGCGGCGCCTGCGGCGCTCACACCGCCAGGAGCGCAAGGCGAGCGGAGACAGCGCAGCGTGAACGCGCGGGTCCAATACCTTTCGAGCCTGGGCGTGGATCTTTGGATACCGCGGGCGCCGTTGCCGGCCGCGGCCGCGGTGATGCCGACGGCGACCGCTGCGCGCACCGGCGCGGCAAACGATGCGGCCTGGGAGTCACTGCGCAGTCAGGTCAAGGACTGCACTCGGTGCGAGCTGTGCCGCACTCGCTCGCAGACCGTGTTCGGGGTCGGCAATCAGCACGCCGAACTGATGGTGATCGGCGAGGCGCCCGGCGCCGACGAGGATCGTCAGGGCGAGCCGTTCGTGGGCCGCGCCGGCCAGCTGCTCAACTCGATGCTTCGGGCGCTGGGCCAACCGCGCGAGAGCGTCTACATCGCCAACGTGCTCAAGTGCCGACCGCCTGGCAATCGCGATCCGAAACCGGACGAGGTCGCGCGCTGCCTGGCGTATCTGCAGCAGCAGCTGGACCTGATCCAACCACGCCTGCTGCTGGCGGTGGGCCGAATCGCGGCGCAGAACCTGCTGGCCACCGAAGCGCCGCTGGCGCGTCTGCGCGGGCAGGTGCATCGCTTTGGAGCACGCGCGACGCCGCTGATCGTGACCTATCATCCGGCCTACCTGCTGCGCAGCCCGGGCGAGAAGCGCAAGGCCTGGGGCGATCTGAAATTCGTGCGCGGCGAATTGCAGCGCGCGCGAACGGTGCGCTGATGGATTGATCTATGGCGGTGGTGCGACAAGAGGCGATCGAGCTGCCGGAGCTTCAGATTCGCGCGATGCGGGAATCTGACATCGCGCCGGCGCTACACATCGAGCGCGCATCGTACGCGTTTCCGTGGACCGAGGGCATCCTGCGCGATTGCCTGCGCGTCAACTACACCTGTCTTGTAGCCGAGATCGGCGTCGTCACGGCTGGCTACGGCATTCTGAGCGTGGCGGCTGGCGAGGCGCATTTGCTGAATCTGTGCGTCGCCGAGGCGTATCGCTGCCGCGGCATCGGCCGCCGGCTGTTGGCGCACCTGCTGCGGGCGGCGGGCGCCGCCGGTGCCCGCGACGCCTACCTCGAGGCGCGGCCCTCCAACACCGGGGCGATCCGTCTGTATCAGTCGCTCGGTTTTGCGCACATCGGCCTGCGCCGCGGCTACTACCAGGCGGCCGACGGTCGCGAGGATGCGATCGTGCTCAAGCGCCGCATCGATTAGAATCGCGCGCCTTCTGCCCCCACCACAGCTTGCGGTGATGACTACGCTCGAGCAGGAAATCGCGCGGCGGCGCACGTTTGCCATTATCTCGCATCCGGACGCCGGCAAGACCACGCTGACCGAGAAGTTGCTGCTGTTCGGCGGTGCCATCAGCATGGCCGGTGCGGTCAAGGGGCGCAAGGCTGCGCGCCATGCGACCTCGGATTGGATGCGGCTGGAGCAGCAGCGCGGAATTTCGGTCACCAGCTCGGTGATGCAGTTTCCGTACCGCGAGCACATCATCAATCTGCTCGACACCCCGGGCCATGAGGATTTCTCCGAGGACACGTATCGCACGCTGACCGCGGTCGACTCGGCGCTGATGGTGATCGACTGTGCCAAGGGCGTGGAGGAGCGCACCATCAAGCTGATGGAGGTGTGCCGCTTGCGCGATACACCCATCATGACCTTCATTAACAAGCTCGATCGTGAGGGG
>DASXYW010000005.1:0-48280 GCA_036502265.1 Steroidobacteraceae bacterium
CCGCTGCCATCGAGTCGCACCTTATCGCCCGGCGAGGCGGTGGTGCGCGACGGCGTGATCTGCACGAACATGCCGATGGCCTGCAGCACCGCCGCGGCTGCATTCACCATGCCCGCGCCGCAGGTGGCAGTGGTGCAGACGCATTCGGCCGGTGTGCTCGGTTCGGTGAAGTTGCCGTTGCTGTCGGCGGTGGTCGTGGCGAGCTGGCACTGGGTATTGGAAGTCGACGAGGAAGTCGGGAATGCCAGCGCGCTCGACTCCAAGCGCGCGATGATCTGCGCCGAGGTCAGACTGGAGTTGGCCGAGAGCATCAACGCCGCGGTGCCGGCGACCATCGGCGCGGCGAAGCTGGTGCCGACGTTGGCGGCATTGGAGGAGTTGCCGCCGGAATTCAGATAGGCCGGGTTGAGCTGCGAATAGGTGTAGAAGCCGGGAGTCGGCGACGGCGTGGTGGTGCCGGCATCGGTGGTGGTCTCCATGTCGTACAGGCAGGCCTGGCCGGCCTGGCTATTGACGCAGTTGCCGCCCGGAGCCGCGATGGTGGCGGCCAGCGAACTGCTGCTGAGATTGCTGAACGGCACCTTGGTGCCAGTCTCGCGCAGGCCGACGACCGACACTACGCCGGTACAGTTGGCCGGCGCATCGATCGCGCCACCCTCGTTGCCGGCAGCCGCCACCACCAGGATGCCGGCACCGGTCGCGGCGTTGATGGCGTTCTGTTCGGTCGTGGAGCAGCCGGTGTTGTTGCCGAGGCTCAGGTTGATGATATTGGCCGGGGTGCTGGAAGTGATCGAGCCGGCATCCACCGTCACCGGCTGGCCGGCGGCCCACATGATGGCCGCCGCGATATCCGATACCCGGCCGGAGCACTTGCCGATCGCGCGTACCGGCAGGATGCGCGCCTTGGGCGCGATCCCGGCGACCCCGATGCCGTTGTTGGTGGCCGCCGCGATCACGCCGGCCACCTTGGTCCCGTGCCAGGAACTCGGCTCGACGGTGGTGCAACCGGAATCGACAAACAGCGAATTGGTGGTATCGCTGGAGGCGATCCAGTCGCCCGGATCGTCCGCGCCGGCCTGCCACCCATGGCCGTCATTGGCGAACAGGTAGGTCGCCGCGGAACCTGTGGTGCTGCAATCCGCCGTGGTCTGCCCGCCGCTATTGCTGGTGAGGTTGCCCTGGTCACAGCTGACGAAGTCATAACCGGGCAGCAGCTGGCCGACCAGATCGGGTTGCGCCGTGACCACGCCGGTATCGATGATCGCCACCACCACGTTGGTCCCGAGCACGTTGCTGTTGGCCCAGGCGGAGGTCACGCCGAGTGCGGAAGGCGTGGTCGCGGAGCTGGGTTGCAGATACCACTGACCCTGCCAGGTGCCATTGCTGTCGGAGCCGGCGATGAAATGCGGGTCGTTCGGCGGGTCCTGCGGAAACGCCTGGATGAACCGGTAGCCGTCGGCTTCCGCGTATTCGACCCCCGGGTCGGTATTGAGCCTTGCGAGGATGGCCTGCATCTCCTCGCGCGTGGGCGTGTGGTCCAGTTGCATCACGTCGGTGCTGCCGAACAGGTTGCGCACCGGATGCACCGCGATGCCGTTGGCCTCGCTCAGTCGCGTGGCCCGGTCCTGTACGGCCTCGATCTGGACCGCAGCCATCCCGCCGGTGCGCCACTTGACGATGATGCGGTCGGTGCGCGAGGCGTCGAAGTCCGGCTGCCGAAAGGCCAGACTGCCGGCCTGCAGCGGCAATGGCACCACGCTTACGATCAGCAGCCCAAGGGCGGCGACGGCGGCAGAGACCCTGGTCAACTCGACATGCTCCGGCGGGCGGATGAGGTCATTAGACCATACCGATCGCCGGAGTTCGCCCGCGAGCATCGCCTCTGAGCAGTGGTCAGTCGGCCGCGGCTTCGGCGGGCGCTGGCCCGGTGGACTCGCGCACGATCAGGGTGTGCGGATGCAGCAGCTGGCGCGGAGCGCCGGTGCCGTCACGCTGGCGGCGCACCTCCTCCAGCACCAGGTCGACCGCGGCGCGCGCCATCGCGGCCACTGGCTGGTTGACGGTGGTGAGGGCCGGCCAGACGTTGGCGGCGATCGGAGTATCGTCGAAGCCGACAATCGACAGATCCTCCGGCACCTCGAAACCGATCCGATGCGCCAGTGACACCGCGGCAGCCGCCATGTCGTCGTTGCCGGCGAAGATAGCGGTCGGATAGGGCTCGTCAGCCAGCAGCCGCTCCGCGGCTTCCAATCCCGAGCGGTAGGTGAAATAGCCCTGCTGCAGCCGCACCGCATCGGCCTCGATGCCGGCGCTCGACAGCGCGGCCAGGAAGCCTTGCAGCCGCAGCTGGCTGGCCGCGTGATTGGGATGACCCTTGATGAAGCCGAAACGCCGGTGGCCCAGCGACAGCAGGTACTCGGTCAGATCGCGTGCCGCGGCCTGCTCGTCGATGCGCACGGTGGCCATGCGCTCGCTGGCGTGTCCGACCGCCACCAGCACCGCGACCACGCCGAGCTGCTGCACTTCGGCGAGCACGCGCTCGGCCTCGCACAGCGGCGGGGTCAGAATCAGTCCGTCGATACCGGTCTTGAGCAGCTTGCCGAGTGCGGCGGCCGCCAGCTCGCTCTCGCCGCAGCGCTCCACCAGGATCTGCGCGCCGGTGCGGCTGCTTTCGTCCAGTGCGCCAAGCAGCAGCTCGCCCAGGTAGCCGGTCGACGGATTGTCGTACAGCAGCCCGATCCGGCACGGAATCGAGCCCGCCAGACTGCGGGCCGCGGGGCTGGGCGCGTAGTTGAGCTCGCGCATGGCGGCGTGCACCAGCTCGCGCGTCTCGGGCTTGACGTTGCTCTCGCGATTGATCACGCGCGAGACCGTCATCGGCGACACGCCGACGTGCGCCGCGACGTCGCGAATCGTGACGCTCTGACTGGACTTTCGTCGCTGCCGTTCGATCGCCATGGGGATACCTCGCGACTATGGTACCGCCGGAAAAATTGCCGCACCAATGGCGGCTGCCGCCGATCCCGGACGCACGGCTATAATGGCGCGCTCACTGCACGCCTGGAGCCAGATATGCGCAGCTGCATCCGGATCGTCTCGATATCGGCAGCCGCCACGGCCGCGCTGATAGCGGCTGGCGCGGCGAGCGATCCACTGGCCGGGATGGACCGTTCGGTGCGCCCGGGCGACGACTTCAGCGCTTTCGTGAACGGCGGCTGGCTGAAGAGCACCGAGATACCGGCTGATCGCAGCAGCAGCTCCACCGGACGTGATCTCAGCGAGCTCACCAGCCGACGCAACGCCGACCTGATTCGCGAGATAGCCGCCTCCAGGGCGGCGCCGGGCTCGAACGAGCGCAAGATCGCCGACTACTACGACAGCTTCATGGACGAGGCCACGATCGAGTCCAAGGGTACGTCGGTGCTCAAGCCGAGCTTCGATCGGATCGCCGCGATCTCCGATCCGGTGCAGCTGGCGCGCTACCTGGGCGGCACGCTGCGCGCCGATGTCGATGTCCTGAACTCCACCAATTTTTATACCGACAACGTGCTCGGACTTTGGATGGCCCAGGACCTGGACGATCCGAGCCACTATGCGGTGTTTCTGCTGCAGGGCGGCCTGGGCATGCCGGACCGCGACTATTACCTGTCCGACTCGCCCAAGATGCAGGAAACGCGCGACCAGTATCGCAAGCACATCGTCGCCGATCTAAAGCTCGCCGGGATCGCCGATCCGGAGCAGAAGGCGGCCGCGATCTATGAGCTCGAGCGACAGCTGGCCGAATCACACAGCACACGCACCGAGTCGGAGGACGTGCAGCGCGGCCACAATCACCGGACGCGCCGGCAGCTGCACACGGATGCGCCGGGACTCGACTGGGAGGCACTGCTGAACGCGGCCGGGCTCGGCCACGAGCGCAGTATGGTGGCGTGGCAGCCCAGCGCTCTGAAACGGCTGGCCGCGCTCGCGGCCAGCGAGCCGCTCGCGACCTGGAAGGCCTACCTGCAGTACCACGCCATCACCCACCACGCCCGCTACCTGGGCAAGGCGTTCGTGGATGAGCAGTTCGCCTTCTACGGCAAGGTGCTGCAGGGCACGCCGCAATTGCAGGAGCGCTGGAAGCGTGCCGTGGCCGACACCGATCAGGCGCTTGGTGTCGCGGTCGGCAAACTCTATGTCGAGCGCTATTTTCCGGCTAGCAGCAAGGCCAGCGTCGAGCAGATGGTGCACAACCTGCTCAGCGCTTTCAGCACCGGTATCGATGCGCTCGAGTGGATGGCTCCGCAGACCAAGACCGAAGCCAAGGCCAAGCTGGCGGCACTCAAGGTCGGTATCGGCTATCCGGACCAGTGGCGCGACTACTCGGGACTCAAGGTGGTGCGCGGGGATGCGTTCGGCAACGCTGCGCGCGCCGAGCTGTTCGAGCTGCAGCGCAATCTGCACAAGCTCGGCAAGCCGGTGGATCGCTCCGAGTGGGTGATGAACCCGCAGCTGGTCAATGCGGTCAACCTGCCGGCGATGAACGCGCTGAATTTTCCGGCCGCGATCCTGCAGCCGCCCTATTTTGATCCGAATCGACCCGCGGTGATGAACTACGGCGCGATCGGCAGCATCATCGGTCACGAGATCAGTCACAGCTTTGACGATCACGGATCGCAGTTCGACTCGCACGGGCGGCTGCGCGACTGGTGGACCCCGCAGGATCGAGCGCACTTCCATGCCGCCGGCCAGGTGCTGGTGGCGCAGTTCAACGCCTACCACCCGCTGCCGGATCTGGCGGTCAACGGCCAGCAGACGCTGGATGAGAACATCGCCGATGTGGCCGGTCTGTCCGCCGCCTACAAGGCTTCGCACCTGGCGGCAACGGGCGCTGCGAACGCGACCGCTCCGCTTCTCGACGGCTTTGACGCCGATCAGCTGTTTTTCATCAGCTTCGCACTCAACTGGCGCGCGAAGTACCGCGACCCGGTGCTGCGACTGATCGTGATCAGCGATGGGCACTCACCCAACATGTATCGGGCCGACACGGTGCGCAATATCGATGCCTGGTACAGCGCCTTTGACGTCAAACCGGGCGAGAAGCTGTACCTGGCACCGGGCGAGCGAGTACGCATGTGGTGAGGTGAGCGCGGCCGGCGCGAGCGCACTCAAGGAATGTAGTAAAGCTCGAATGATGCGCCAATGCGCTGCAGTGGCGGGTGCTGCAGCAGCCAGGCGTAGCCGCTCTGGTTCTCCTGCAGCGTCAGCATGGTGATCGCGACCCAGCCCCGGACCGGTTGATTCGGAGCCAATAACGTGAAGGCCGGCAAGTGTTCGCGCGCCAGATCAGCGGTGCCCTTGTAGCCGATCCAGAGCTGCTGCACGCCGCGCTGCTGCAGCACCTGCTCGAGGCGCCTCAGGTCCTGACCGCCCCAGTCCAGATCCGAGTCCACCAGGATGTGCTCGGGGTGCCTACCGGCCAGCGGATTGAAATAGGCCAGATAGTCCGGCCACGCAGTCGCGACCAGCGCCAGCTGCCAGACCAGCAACAGCGCGAGCAGTGCGCGAGCGGGCAGCGCCTGCCAGCGTTGCCATCCCGCATGCAGCCCGTACCCGGCGCCGAGGGCCAACAGCGGGAACGCGATCAGCACGTGGCGCACGCCGATGTTGATGTGGCTGTAGGCGCAGCAGAACACCAGGATCGAGAGAAAGCTGGCCGCCGGCGCGAGCAGATACAGGTCGGCATCCCGCAGCCCGCGGACAGCCAGTGCGGCCAGCCCGGCCAGCCCCAGCAGCAGCAGTGGCAGCGGCGATTTGACCGCCAGCGCGACCAGATAGAAATACCACCAGCCATGGGCCGCGGTCTGACCGAGCAGGAAAGACAGATGACCGTGCTCGTTGTGCCACTGCACGCCCAGGATATTCAGCGGCACCATCATGAAGCCCAGGGGCAGCGGCACGCGCGCTGCCCAGCGGTACACCAGGTCGTGCAGCTGACCCGAATGACCGGCGTAGAAATCGAGCGCGGGACTGACCGCCTGATCCGGCGCGATCAGGTAGACCAGCCGCGTACCGTAGACACCGACCAGAATCGCGATCGCCAGCACAAGGCCGAACGCGGCGGTCGCGCTGCGGCGCGCGAGCATCCAAGGCACCGGCGCGCTGTGCGCCAACAGCACGCGCAGCACGATCAGTGTGGCCGCGGCGACGCCGATGAAGGGGATGGCGGACATCTTGGTGGCCATGGCCGCACCCGCGGCCACGCCAAGCCACAGCGCGGTTCGCCAACCTGGCGACTCGAACCATCGCAACAGCAGGTACAGGGTCAGCGTCGTGAGCGCGGTCACCGGCAGATCGAGGGCCACGACCGCCGCCTGACCAAGAATCACCGGTGTGCTCACCAGAAGCAGCACCGCGAGCAACGCCGCGCCGGCACCGAGCCAGCGCCGGGCCCATAGCCAGGTGGCCGCCACCAGTATCACCAGAAACGGCAGCATCCCGAGCCGCGCCAGCGTGAGCGCACGCTCGTAGCCGATCGGGGCGTCATACAGCAGCGCGCGCCCTTGCGCATCGCCCAGCGGCAGGGGTTCGCCATGCAAGCGCACGCCCGCCAGGTACGGCCCGATCGCGGCTGCGATGCGCGCCAGCGGCGGATGCTGGTTGTCGTAGCGATATTCGCCGCGATCGATCAGCGAAAGTCCAGCCGCGAGGTGCTCGGGCTCGTCCCAGAAGTTGCCGAACACGCGATAGGTACTGGTGCATAGCAGGCAGGCCAGCACGGCGAGTAACACCGGGGCTAGCGTGGGCGGCAGGCGGAACCAGGCCATGGGTCGGATTATGGGGGCGCAGGCGCCTGCCGAGCGCCCTTCAGCCTCTCAAGTTCAGTGCCGCGGCGCGTGACCGAGCGCCCAGACATAGGCGGCGAGCGCCTGCACGTCGGTCGCCGACAGCGCTGCACCGCCGAGCGGCGGCATGGTACCGAGCGTCTGCTTGGCCTTTGGGACGCCCTGCATGATCGTGTTGGCAATCGCGGCCACAGTGCCATCGCTCCATAGCCATTTGCCGGTGGTCAGGTCGGCTCCGACCATGCTGCCCTTGCCGTCGGACGAGTGACAACCACCGCAGGTGCCATCGCTGGCTTCGCCGTGAAAGATGCGCTCGCCCAGCCGCAGCTGCTCGCGCGTTGCGCCGGGCGGCACCGGTAGCGAGTCGAGCGGCGGACGCGCGTCGTGTGCACCGGCGGCCGGCGGCAGCTGCACGGATGCAAGGGTTGCCGGCGCGTCCGCGCCGCCGTGCCAGGTAATCCGCCAGATGCGTCCGCGCTGATCGTCGCTGACGAACAGGGCGCCATCAGGTCCCATCGCCAAACCGGTCGGCCGAAACTCGGCGCGACCTGGCGCGATTTCCGACCCGGCAAAGCCATCGGCAAACACGACGTAGTGGCCGGCACTCTTGCCATCATGCAGTGGCTGGTACACGACTGCGTACCCGCCCTGCGGACCGGGCGCGCGATTCCAGGAACCATGGAAGGCGATGAACGCGCCATCTCGATACGCTGCCGGGAACTGCCTGCCGCGATAGATCAGCAGGTCATTCGGCGCCCAATGCGCCGGGAACCAGGCCAGCGGGGGGTGCTTGCCGGCACAGTCCCCGACGGCGTGACCGCCGTCGCCGCCGTACTCCGGTGCGAGCACCAGATGTTGCTGGGCGCCGTCGAAATAGCAGGTCGGCCAGCCATAGTCGGCCTTGGGTTCCAGTAGCATCAGTTCCTCGGCCGGCAGCTCGCGACCGATCGCGACGCTGTACAGGTCCGGCCAGTTCTCGCGCAGCTGATCGCGCCCGTGCTGCGTGACGAACAGGCGATCGGCCGAATCGAAGGACATTCCTTCGCCGTTGCGGATGCCCGTGGCGTAGCGCTGCGCGGCGGAAAACTTCTGCCCGGTGCGGTTGGCATCAAAGCGCCAGATGCCGCCGCGCGTGGCCAATTCGGTGCATGGCGTCTCGCCGGGAGAGCGCGGCATGCGATTGGCTTTCTGGCAGGCGTTGGTGGCCGAACCGGAATCGACGAACAGGTCGCCGCGCGCATCGATCACGAACGGGTGCATGTTGTGATCGCCCACCAGCGGCAGCCCGGACACGACGACCGCCGGCGGCCCGGACGGCAGCAACGCTCCGGACGCCACGCGGTAGCGCAGGATGCGGTCGTTCTGCTCGGCGTAGAGCGCGCCGCGGTAGAGCGCGATGCCAGTGCCGCCGGTGGCGCCCTCGGCGATTCCATCACCAAAGCGGCGCACCTGGTCGGCATGACCGGTGGCGTGCGTGTCGCGCAGCGCGAGCAGAAAGCCCCCGGGCGGCGGCGCGGTGCGATACAGGAAGCTGCTCCAGGTGTTGGCGTAGAGATCGCCGTTGGCGGCGATCGCCATGTGGCGCACATGCCCGAGATTGTCGGCGAACACGCTGGCGCAGAAGCCGGGCGGCAGGACGATCCCAGGGTCGTCTCCCGGGCAGTGCTCGGCTGCCGCACCCGCCGAGCTGGCAGCGAGCAGGATGGCCGCGAGCGCCAGTGCGCGCGCGACCCCGAATTGCGAGCTGCAGCCGATCATGGCCTTCTCACTGTGTTGTCTTCGGTCAGCACCGCGCCGGTGGCCATGGGCTGCACATCGCGACGGTAGATGCCCAGATAGCCGCGCGCGCCGACCGCGAATTCGGCTGCTGGTCCGCTGCGCGTGGCCAGCTCCGCGGCCGACACGTCCAGATCCAGCCGCCGGGCGGCGACGTCGATGATGATGCGATCGCCATTGCGCACCTTGCCAAGCGGCCCGCCGTCGCTGCTCTCCGGAGCGACCTCCGCAATCGTCAGACCCTTGAGGCACAGGCCCGAGAGCTGGCCATCGGTCACGAAGGCGACCTCGCGTGCCAGTCCTGCGGCATCGATGGCGAACAACACCAGCGAGGCCCCGCCGCCCATCGCCGGGCCGCCCTTGAGCCCCTGACCGCGCAGCACCAGCACCGAGCCCGGCTGGATGGTGCCGGCGGCAATGGCGTTCATCGCGCTGCGGGTATCTTCGAACACTACCGCGGGCCCGTCGAAGGATTCCGGTCGGCTGCCGTCGCGGATGCCAAGTTTGACCACGGCACTCTCGGGCGCGAGCGAACCATGCAGGATAGCGATTGAGGGACCGGGCGAGATCGGTCGACTGAGCGGGCGGATGATCTCGGTGTCACCGGCCGGCGTCGACGCAAGGATTTCGCTGAGCGGGCAGCCCATCGCGGTCAGTGCGGTGGTGTCGATGATCGGCGCCAGGCGCTTGAGTATCACCGCGGCGCCGCCGGCATCCTCGAACTGTTCGATGCGCACGCTGCCGTTCGGGCGCACTGCGCTGAGCACTGGAACCTCGCGACCCATCTGCTCCCAGAGCGCGAAGATGTCGACGTTTGTGCCGGCCTCAACCGCGGTCGCCTGCAGATGTTTGATGGCATTGATCGACCCGGATACCGCCAGCACCATCGCCACGGCGTTGCGAAACGCCGCCTCGGTCAGCACCCGGCGCGGGGTCAGGCCTTCGTGCACCATCGCCACGATGCGGGTGCCGGATCGGCGTGCCGCCTCGAACATCCTGTCGCTGTTGGCGCGCACCGGCGCCGAGCCCGGCACGCACATGCCGAGGGCCTCGACCACGCAGTGCATGGTGTTGGCGGTGGCCATGCCGGCGCATACCCCCGGACCACGGATCGCCTGCTCGCTCAACTGCTCGATGCTGAACTCGCCCGGTCTACCCAGGCTGGCGCCGACCGAGCCTGCGAACAGGTCCTCAATATCGACGTGCTGGCCGCCGATCATGCCGGAGGCCTGATAGCCGCCGATCACCAGCAGGGTTGGAATATCGAGCCGCCCGGCGGCCATCAGATGACCCGGCGGCGTCTTGTCGCAGGAAGTCAGGCACACCATGCCGTCGAGCATCGCGGCCTCGACCTGCGCCTCGATGTCATTGGTGACCAGATCGCGCGCGGCCAGGATATAGGAGCCCAAGCAGCCCGCTCCGGTGATGAAATCCGACGGTGCGGTGGTGCGTACCTCGAACGGCACGCCGCCGGCGGCGCGGATCGAGTCCTTGACGACGCGCGCGACGCCGTCCAGGTGCGCAAAGCACACCGCCAGTTCAGAAGAGGAATTGACCACCGCGATCTTCGGCTTGCGCATGTCCTCGTCCGACAGGCCGAGCGTGCGCCAGTGGGCGCGGCGAATAGGGGAGTTGGCCGCAAGACTTCGCAGCTCCGTCACGGGGGCTCTCCGGACACCGACAGCGCCGAGGCCAGCGCGGCCGCGGGGACCGGTGCGGTGCGCCGGCGCAGCATCGCGCCCATGCCCAGCGCGCAGGCGCAAAGGATCGCCGGGAACAGCGCCAGTTGAGCGTAGCTGTGCAGCACCGATCCGCTCGAGAGCACCAGGCCGCCGAGAATCGGCCCGAGGATGGCGCCGAACTTCGCCACCGAGGTGGCCCAGCCCGCGCCGCTGGCGCGAATCGAGCTGGGGTAGTACACGCCGGCCAGCGACAGGATGCCGAAGTGGCCGCCACTGATGAGCACGACCGAGAGGATCGCGAACGGCAGGAACACCGCGTGCGGTACCAGGCCGAACCCCATCACCAGCAGCACCGGCACGGCGAGCGCCGGATAGAACGCCACGCAGCCAGCTCCGCGCCGGTCAGTGAATCGCATCAGCAACAGGCCCGCGACGGCCCCCAGCAAGCTCCCCGCCGAGGCCACCAGTGCCGCAGTCTGCCGGGGAAAGTGCAGCTCCTCGACCAAGGTCGGACCCCAGGAGGCGACGAAATAAATCGCCAGTGAACTGCAGAAGTAGCCCAGCCACAAAAGCGGCGTGATCGCACGCAGATCGCCGCGAAATAGCTGCGCCGGCCGAAAGCCTCGCTCGGTAGCGATCTCATCGGCGACCACGAAACGGTCCGTCGGTGAGATCTCGAGCACGGGATCCAAACTCTTGAGCGTGCGGTAGAGCAGTTCTGGCCGCTGGCCCTTGGCCGCCAGAAAGCGCACCGATTCGGGCAGCACCAGCCACAAGCCGGCCGCGCACACCAGCGAGCCGATGCCACCGGCGAGATACACCCCCTGCCAGCCGTGCGTGGGCGCGATCCAATTAGTCATCGGACCTGCGATCGCGGTACCCACGCTGTAGCCCATCATGATTACCGTCACCACGGTCGAGCGCATGCTCGAGGGGACGAACTCGATGTTGAGTGCCCAGGCCAGTGGCAGCATGCCGCCCAGGGCGAGCCCATCGATAAAGCGCAATGCCAGCAATGCATGGTAGCTGCCCGCGAGCGATATCGCTGCGGTCAGCACGCCGAAGGCCAACGCCGCGCCGATCAAGGTCGGCCGGCGGCCGGCACGATCGCCGAGGTAGGAGAGCAGAAATCCTCCCAGCATCATGCCCACCAGGCCGGAGGACACCACGATCCCGCCCTGCACCTTGCTCAGGCCGAGCTGGTCGTGCATGTACGGCAGCGTGAAGCCGATCACCATCATGTCGAAGCCGTCGAACGCCGTGATCAGCCAAGACAGCACGATCAGTCGATAGTTGAAGGCTCCAAGGCGGCGCCCGTTGATGAGCGCCGAAACATCCACGATCTTCGGCGGACTCATCATGGTGTTTTTAGTTCTCGAGGTTGTGGCGGATGCGCTTGTGAAGTGCGGCGATGTCGATCGCGTGCACGCTGCCGCTGCCGGCCAGATCGAGCGCATGCGCGGCCGCTGCGCCCATAGCGATGCACGGTCCCATCACGCGCACCGAGGACAGTGCCGCAGAATCGCCGTCGATGCAACGACCCACCGCGCACAGGTTGTCCGCGCCGGCCACCGTGAGCGAGCCAAGCGGCACGGTGTGCACATGATCCTCGGGGAACACCTCCCAAACGTAACCTTCGCGGTTATGGTGCTGCTCCAGCGGCCAGGAGCAGCGTGCGACGGCATCGTCGAAGCGGGTGGCCGCGCGCACCTCGTCGGTAGTCAGGTGGTGAGTGCCGACGATCCAGCGCGTTTGCCGCATGCCGGGCAGTCCGTAGGCGCGGATACGCGCCGAGCCGAATGCCTCGGGAAACTCGTTATGCAGGAACTCCAGAGTACGGTCTGCCTGTTCCTTGCCCTCGATCTGCTTGACGGCGGCCTGGAACGGATCGAGCGGGTTCTCGATGTGCGTCATGTTGACGATCGCGACGTTGCGGCCCGGATAGCTGGCGGCAAAGCCGTCCCGTCGCATCATGCCGTAGTGCTCGCCGCGGTCGCGGATGCGGGCCGCCATCTCGTCCCAGCCAGGCTTTCTGGCGTCGATGAAATCCTCGATCACCAGCATCTGCGAGCCGTAGACCTGGCCATTCTTGTGCATGCGGCAGTCGAAACCGGCCTCCCAGGTGATGGCGGCATCGCCGGTAGCGTCGATGAAGCTCGCGGCGCTGATGCGCACATCGCCGTAGCGCGTGGCGATGTCGAGCGAGGTCAGGCGGCGATCATCGCGATTCACCTGACGGATGATGGCGCCGGTGAGCGGGGTGACACCGGCGGCCAGCACCGCCTTCTCGACCCAGCGCCCGAGCGCCACCTCGTTGTACATGGCCACTTTCATCACACCGCCGGCGACCACCTTGACATCGCTGCTGGCGCCCAGGTCGTGCAGGATCTCGTCAGCGATGCCATGCGTGAGCTGGCGACCTTCCGGACCCGGCGTGTACAACCCGCAGAACATGCCGATGATCGAATTGACCGCCTGGCCACCTAAGCTCGGCAGGCCGTCCGCGAGGATCACCTCGCGGCCGGCGCGCGCCGCCTCGATCGCGGCCGAGATACCCGACGCCCCGGAGCCGACCACGCAGATGTCGCAGCCGCGTTGCAGCCGGGGCGGGCTGCCCGCGCGCGAGACGATCCGGGTCTCCGGATCAAACGGCCGGTTCAGCATGGCAGGGTCTTAGAACTTGCGCTGGATCGTAAGGCCATACTCGCGCGGCGGAGCCGGATTGCCCTCCTCACGACCGAAGAACGTGATCAGGCTCAACTTGCCGTTGAAGTACTCCTTATCCGTCAGGTTTCGTCCCCACAGCGATGCCTGCCACTTCTTGCTGGCTGAATCCCAGGTGATCCGACCGTTGAGCAGCGTGTAGCCACCCTGGCTGTCGGTCTGGCCGCAACCCGCCGTGCTGCCGGCGCCGAAGCAGCCGTTGTTGTCGTTGAAGTAGATGGTGGACTGGTAGGTCATGTCGAGGCGCGGCGTCAGTCGGCCGCTGGCCAGCGGCAGGCTGTACTGCACGCCGAGCGCTGCGGTGTACTTGGGAGTACGTGCTGAATAGCAGGTCTGTCCACCGCACTGATCGCCCGCCAACAGCAGCACATTGCCGCCGTTGCTCTCCAGCCAGTAGTTGAGATAACCGAAACTGCCATCGATGCGCAGATTGTCGATCGGCTCGGCCTGCAGCTCTCCCTCCAGACCCCAGATGCGCGCGGTGCCGGCGTTGACCTCGCGGAACCAGTTGTTGCCAAGGGCATCGAACTGCTGTGAGAAGGTCTGCTGATCCAAATACTTCGAAAAGTAGAAATCGGCGTTGAAGCGTAGGCGGTGATCCCAGAACTCGGACTTCTCGCCCAGCTCCGCGGTCCGCAGGTACTCCGGCTTGAACGGCGTGGTCTGCAGGGAGTCCGAAGGCCGCGGGCTGAAGCCGCCACCCTTGAAGCCGGTGGAATAGCGCACGTACGTCATGACGTCGTGGGTCCACTGGTAGTTCACGGAGATGTCATAGTCGAAGTGGGTGGTTGAGGTCGGCACGTACTGGCCGATGACGTTGCCCGCCGTGCTGGTGACCGTCGGATCAAAGTTGGTGATCCAGATCGTGGCGTCCTTCTTGTCCGAGGTGTAGCGGCCACCGCCGGTGATCGAGAGCGGATCGGTGAGCTGATACACGCCGTGCGCAAACACCGCCCAGTTCTCGGTTTTCTGCGACACGTACTGGTCTTGCTCATGGATGCACACGGGCGAGTTCGCCGTCGTGCACGGATACAGCACGTCGTAGCCGCGGTCGGAATCCTGCGCGGTGTAATAGAACGCGCCGGTGGCCCAGTCGAGACGCGCGATTTTGCCCGTCAGCGTGATCTCCTCGGTGAACTGGTGGTGGCGCGCATCGTCATAGGTCGAGTTCTCCGACAACGGGCTGCCGTCGGAGTCGCGGCCGTACTGATTGGTGAACTTGCGGTAAGCGGTCACCGCCTTCAAATTGATGCTGTCGCTCAGCTTCCAGTCCAGCGTGCCGTTTAGACCCCAGTGGTCCAGGTCGTTGATGTTGGGAACATTGCGGCCGGAGATCGGATCGGTGCCGTAAGAGTTATAGCTGGTATAGAAGTTATTGGTCAGGAAGCGCTCGTCATAGCCGATCGGCTTGCCGAGGTAGGCGGCCGGGCCGGCGGTGGCGACTCCCAGCGAACCGTAGGTCAGATTGCCCCAGAGCGTGTTGGGAAACGCGCCCGGAAACGCACCGGCGATCACGGTGTACTTATCCGCCGGGCCTTCCTGATTCTGATGCGTGACGTCGTAGATCAGATTGAATTCTGCATTTTGACTCAGCAGAAAGCGGAATGCGGCGCGACCGGACTGGGTATTTTCATTGCCGAGGCTGCCGGTCTGGCAGTTGCTGTGAGGGTCGATGGCCGGTGGCATGCTGCCCAGGCTGCCGGCGCCATTGACGCAGACGTAGTCCAGCGTCTTGAAATAGCCGTCGGCGGTCCGGCTGGCGAACGAGAAGCGCGCATTCAGGAAATCGGGGATCAGCGACACATCGGCCATCGCCCGGGCGTTAAGGCGGTTGAAGTTACCGACGGTCAGCTCGGCATAGCCTGAGTCATCGCCCTGCGGCTTCACCGAGATCATGCGAACGGTGCCGCCCTCGGCGTTCTTGCCGAACAGCGTGCCCTGCGGGCCGCGCAGTACCTCGACGCGTTCCAGGTCCAGCAGGTCGAGCATTGCGCCCTGCGGTCGTCCGATGTAGACATCGTCGATGTAGATCGGCACACCGGGCTCGAACGACAGGATGTTGTCGCCCAGCCCGACACCGCGGATGAAGGCGGCCATGGTCGCGCCCCAGCCCGCCCCGAGCGGTGCCAGAATAGTGCTCGGCACATAGGCGCCGACGTCGGCGATGTTAGTGAGGCTGCGCTCTTGCAGCGCCTGCGCGGTCAGCGCCGTGATCGCGATCGGCGTGGTCTGCAACTGCTCGTCGCGACGCTCGGCCGACACCACCACCTCTTCGAGTCCGCCGGTGGAGGCTTGCGCGTCGCTGGTGCCGGCCTGCTGCGCCAGGGCCGCGGGCGCGGCCGGAAGACCGATCAGGCAGGCCAGCAGGGCCACACGCAGCCGGCGGTGTGCACGTATCGTCATAGCTATTTTCCCCTATTACCGCGTTACGGTACGTTCTTATTGCGCTGCAGCAAGCGTGCTGCAGCCGTCCATGAAGGAAAAACGGTAGCATCGAACCGCGCCGGGCAGAATGCCGCTTTAAGCGCGATCAGCTTTCTTTATCGGAGAACATCCGCGAGTCGCGGGGCGGGGAACAGGGATGTGAACAGCCTGCTCAACCTGAATGCCTTTCTGCGAGTGGCGCGACTGCGAAGCTTCTCGGGCGCGGCACGCGAGCTCGGGGTGGCGCCCTCGGTGGTGACCAAGCGCATCAGCCAGCTGGAGCGGGCCCTGGGCACGCGGCTGGTCAACCGCTCGACCCGCGGGCTGACGCTGACCATTGCGGCCGAGGGCCTGCTGCCGCGATTCGTGCGGCTGGTGGCCGAATTCGACGAGCTTTTCAAGAGCAGCTCGCCCGATGACCCGCAGATCGACGGTACCCTGCGCATCAAGTCGCCGACCACCGTGACCACCGAATTTCTCGGCAGCGCCTACAGCGAGTTTCTGCAACACAACGCCGGAGTCGATCTGGAGATCGTGCTGGTCGACCGGTCGGTCAATCCGCTGGAAGAGGGGTTCGACTGTGCCATCGGGGCGCTGCCGGTGTCATACCCGAATGTGCTCGACATTCCGCTGTGCCCGTACGAGCTGGTGGTGTGCTGCGCGCCCAGCTATCTGCGCGGCCGCAGCGAGCCGCGCCACCCGACCGAGCTTACGGACTACGAGTGTCTGACCACCACGCTGTTTCGCACCAACTGGGTATTCGACAGCACCCGCGGCGCGCTGAGCGTCGAGGTTCATTCGCGCCTGCATTCGAGCGACGGGCGCGTGATGCGCGAGGCCGCCCGCCACGGCCTTGGCATCGCCGTGCTGGCGCGCTACCTGGCGGCCGACGACATCCGCTCGGGACGGCTGGTGCCGCTGCTGCAGGAGTACCCACTGGCCAAACACTGGCTCAAGGCCCTGGTGCCGAACATGAAGATGAGTCGGCCGGTGGTGCGCGAGTTCATCGCGTTTCTGAAGACGCGGCTGCAGGATGCGCCGTGGGAGGCGCAACGCCATGCGACCGCGCCGGTCAATGGTTCGTGAATCGCGAACGCTGATCACTCCGCGTGCGGTGTTCTTGAGCTCGCTGATGACCGTTACTATCCCCGGGGGGGACTGTGCCGGTGAAGCTGAGTGACGATGAGAAGGCGATGCTCGATGGCAGCCGCGGCAAGGCGCGTCGCAAGGCCATGGAGCTGCTGGTGCGCTATGCCGAGGCGCTGGGCGCGGCGGGCTTCGTCGAAACCAGCAACGTCGCCGGCGTGCCCGGGGCGGCCACGCCGTTCCTGCAGCAGCACTACCGCGATGCCGGCGGCAGCTACGCCGCGATCTTTTCCTACTTCGATCTCGACAGCGACGAGCTGCTGGAGGTGCCAGTGGCCGCCACGCACACCTGCCACCTGCAGGGCGGCTACGACCCGGAGCAGTGGCAGTTGCTGGGCGCCAAGCAAGAGGCCGTACAGCTGGCGCAGGGCAGTGAGCGATTCGTGCAGAATCGCGGTGTGCAGATCCTCAAGACCTGCACGCCCTACCAGGTGGGCAACGTGCCGCGCTTCGGTGAGCACTGTGCCTGGATGGAGTCCTCCGCGGTGGTCTATTGCAATTCGGTGCTCGGGGCGCGCACCAACACCGAAGGCCGCGAGAGCACCAGTGCCGCAATGCTCACTGGACGAATTCCCGACTGGGGCTTTCACGGCGATGAATATCGGTCCGGTACACACCTGATCGACGTCGAGTTCCCGGTCGAGAGCATGATGGACTGGGGCATGTTCGGCTATTTCGTCGGCGCTGCCGTGCAGGAGCGTATTCCGGTCATTCGCGGGCGCTACGCCATACCCGACCTGATCCGGCACAAGCACTTCGGTGCCGCCGCTGCCTCCTCCGGCGGTGTCGAGATGTATCACCTGGTTGGCGTGACTCCGGAGGCCCCGAACGAACAGCAGGCGCTCGGCGCGCGGCGGCCGCTCGAGATCATCCACTACGGCGCCGAGCAGCGACGGCAGGTGTACCGCGATCTGAACTCGCGGGCCCGCGACTCGGATGTCGATTTCGTCATGCTCGGCTGCCCGCACGCCGCGCTCGAGCAGCTGCGCGAGGCCGCACGGCTGCTCGAGGGGCGCCATGTCAGCGCCAATTGCAACCTTTGGATCTTCACGGCGCGCTCGATCAAGCTCGAAGCCGAGCGCGAAGGCCTGGTGGAGGCGATCCGCGCCGCCGGCGGGGTGGTATTGACCGACACCTGCTCGGCCATCGGGCAGGCGTTGCCACCCGGCACGCGGGTGGTGGCGCTCGACTCGGCCAAGCAGACCCACTACCTGCCGGCGATCATGGGGGTGCAGGCCTGGTTTGGCAGCACCGGGGACTGCATCGATGCGGCGATCACGGGCCGCTGGCGTGGGGAACTGCGTTGACGTCGAACATGCAGGCTGAGCGCATCGTGATCCTGCGCGGCCGCAAGGTGGTCGGCGGCGTGGCCGAGGGCGAGGCGCTGGTGACGCGCGATACCATCTCCGGTTGGGGCGGCGTCAATCCAATGGCAGGGGTTATCATCGAGACCCGACATGAGCTGCGCGGGCAGAGCTTCAAGGACAAGGTATTGGTATTTCCCGGCGCCAAGGGATCCTCAGGCTGGTCGGTGGTGTTTCACCTGGCGCGGCTGGCGGGCACGGCGCCCAAGGCAATGGTGTTCAACGAGATGACCACCAAGGTGGCGCTCGGCGCGGTGGTGATGCGCTGCCCGTCGGTCACCGATCTGGACCAGGATCCGCTCGCGGTCATCGAGACCGGCGATTGGGTGCGGGTCGACGGCGATGCCGCCACCGTCGAAGTCCGCAAGAGGGTAGCGCTTGCCGGTTAAATGAATAATCTCCGCCAGCGTACCTTGGTGGGGTTGGGGTGGAGCGGCGCGGCGAGGTTCGTGGGGCAGCTGCTGCAGCTGTCCACCACCGTGGTCCTCGCGCGACTTCTCAGCCCGAAGGACTACGGTCTTCTGGGCATGGTCCTGGTTTTCACCGGGTTCGCCACTTACATCGCCGACATGGGTCTGGGCGCATCGATCATCCAGCGCAGCGCGCTGTCGGATCGGCACCTGAATTCGGTCTTCTGGCTGAACGTGGCCACCGGCCTGGCACTTTCGCTAGTGTTCGCCCTGTGCGCCCCTCTGGTCGCTAGCTTCTATGATGAGCCGCGGCTGCAATTGATGACCGCCGCCATCGCAGCGAATTTTTTCCTGGTGTCACTCAATGTGGTGCAGAACGCGCTGCTCGATCGGGCGCTGAATTTTCGCGCGAAATTCTGGATCGAGATCACCGCCACCTTGACCTCAGGTGTGGTGGCCCTGGTGCTGGCATTGACCGGCGCGGGGGTCTGGAGCCTGGTCGCCCAGGCGCTGACCCTGAGTGCGACCCGGGTGGTGGTGATGTGGGTGCGATCGCCATGGCGGCCGGCGCTGGCGTTCGATTTCTCAGCCATCCGCGAGCTGATGCGTTTCAGCGGGCACCTGCTGGGTTTCGGCGCGGTCGTGTACTGGTCGCAGAACATCGACAAGCTGGTGATCGGTCGCACCATCGGCAGTGCCGCACTTGGTATCTACAGCCTGGCCGACCGGCTCATGCGTGTGGCCCAGTTCAATGTCAACGACGTCACCACGACGGTGATGTTCCCGGCGCTGTCGAGCATCAAGCACGACGTACACGCGGTCGCGCAGGCGTATCTGCGCGCATCGCGGATGATCGCGCTGGTTACATTCCCGATCATGGTCGTGCTGGGCGTGCTGGCGCAACCGGCGGTGCTGATCGTCTATGGCGCGCGCTGGCAGGACTCGATCCCGATCCTGCAGCTGCTGTGCGCCGCCGGTACCGTGCTGACGATGTACAGTACCGTCGGCTGGCTATTTCTGTCGCAGGGCCGCACCGACATTCTGTTCTATCTCGGCTTGTACTCGGTCTGCGTGCGCACGACCGGGGTGCTGATCGGGGCGCACTGGGGACTGATCGGCGTGGCCTGGGGCTACGTCATCGGCAGCACCTTATTTATCTGGTATCCGAACTGGTCCCTGGCCGGAGGCCTGGTGGGACTGCGCTTCACCACCCTGGTGCGCAATGTGAGCGGGCCGTTCGCCTGTGCGGCAACCATCGGCGCACTGCTGTGGGCCTCGGATCACTTTCTGTGCCGGAGCCTGGCGCCGGGGTTGCGCGTGGCGCTGCAGCTGCCGCCCGTCGCCGCGGGGTATCTGTTGCTGGTGCGCCGGTTCCGCTTGCAGGCTTGGGTCGATGTTGCGCATATTCTGCGAGATCTGGGCGCTGCCCGCGGCCGTTGGCTGCGCTGGCTGCTGGCGCCGAGCGGAACGGGAATTTCACATGAACGCTGACTTGAAGCCACTGCATCGCGCGAGCCCCGACTACCGGCTGGTGATCGATGGGCGCGCGGTCGCCGGCGCCGCCAGCCTGGATGTGATCAATCCGGCCACCGGGCGCACGCTGACGCGCTGCGCGCGCGCGGATCGCGCGCAGCTCGATGCCGCCGTGGCGGCCGCCAAGCGCGCCTTCCCCGCTTGGTCGGCCACGCCGATCGCACAGCGCCGAGCTGCGCTAGTGCGCATCGCCGATGCGTTGGAAGAGCGCGCTGCCGAGTTCGCCCGTCTGCTCACGCAGGAGCAGGGCAAGCCGCTGGCAATGGCGAGCCGTGAGGTGGCCGGATCGGTCGCCAGCATCCGCGCCATCGCGGCGATGGATCTGCCCGACAAGATCCTGCGCGAGACCGCCACCGATCGCATCGTTCAGCAACACGCGCCGCTGGGTGTGGTGGCGGCGATAACGCCGTGGAACTTTCCGCTCAGTCTGTTGATGATCAAGGTGCCGCCGGCGCTGCTGGCCGGCAACACCGTGGTCGCCAAGCCGGCACCGACCACGCCACTGACCACGCTGCTGTTCGCCGAGCTGTGCATGGCCCACCTGCCGGCCGGCGTGTTCAACGTCATCGTCGATAACAACGATCTGGGCGCGGCGCTCACCGCGCATCCCGACGTGGCCAAGGTCGCCTTCACCGGCTCGACCGCAACCGGCCGCAAGGTGCTGGCCAGCGTGGCCGAGACGATCAAACGGGTAACACTGGAACTCGGCGGCAACGACGCCGCCATCATCCTGGATGACGTCGACGTCAAGCAGATCGCGCCGCGGATCCTTCAGGGCGCCATGATGAATTCCGGACAGGTGTGTCTGGCGGTCAAGCGCCTGTATGTGCCCGACTCGCTGTATGAGGCCATGTGCAGCGAGCTGGCCAGGCTGGCCGATGCGATGGTGGTCGGCGACGGCCTGGAGGCTGCCACCCAGATGGGTCCGCTGCAGAACAAGGCGCAGTTCGAGCGCGTCAAGGGTTTCCTCGAGGATGCGCGCACTTTCGGCAAGATCATCGCCGGCGGCAAGGCGCTGGATCGTGACGGCTACTTCGTCGCCCCGACCATCGTGCGTGACATACCGGATAGCGCGCGACTGGTGCGCGAGGAGCAGTTCGGGCCGGTGCTGCCGGTGCTGAAGTATTCCAATCTGGACGACGCGATCGCGCGCGCCAACGACACCGAGTACGGCCTCGGCGGCATGGTGTGGGGCAGCGATTCCAAGCGCGCCTACGAGGTCGCGCGGCGCCTCATGCCCGGCACCGTATGGGTCAACAAGAGTCTGGAACTGCGCCCCGACATTCCGTTCGGCGGCGCCAAACAATCCGGTCTCGGGACCGAGATGGGGCAGGAAGGGCTGGAAGAGTTCACGCAGTCGAAGATCATCAACATGGCAAAGTGATCGAAGTTGCGGGACGGCAGGGTGCTCAGTAGAGTGCCAGAGTTTTTGTGCCGCCATTAGCAGCCGTTGCCAGTGTCCCCCGAAAAGCCACCTGCCGCGCGTGACCCGCAGTCCTGGGTCGTCCATAAATTCGGCGGCTCCAGCGTCGCCGATGCGCGCTGTATCGAGCGCGTCGCAGAGATCGTCGAAGCGCAGACGGTGACCAACGTCGCGATCGTGCTGTCGGCCTGCAAGGGAGTGACCGATGCGCTGCTGGAGCTGGTCAGCATGGCCGAGTCGCAGCAGGTCGGCTGGCAGCAGCGCCTGGCTGCGCTGCGCGAGCGGCACGCCGACATCGCCGCGGCGCTGCTCGATCGACGCGCGGCCGAGGAGTTTCTGAGCGAGTTCGAGCGTGACATGGCCGATGTCACCGGCGTGCTGCAGACCACCAGCATGATGCGCTCGGCCGCGCAGACCGTGCGCGATCTGTGCGCCGGCTACGGCGAGATCTGGTCGACGCAGCTGTTCCGGCGCTACCTGCAGCAGCGCGCGGTGCGCGCCGGGGTGCAGTGGCTCGATGCGCGGCGCTGCGTGATGGTCGAGTGGGGCCCGCTCGGCCCGGCGGTGCAGTGGCAGGAATCGCGCCTCAAGCTGCAGGCCATGCTGCCGGCGCAGGCGCCGAGCACCCTGGTCATCACCGGCTTCATCGCCAGCGATCCGCGCGGCGTACAGACCACGCTGGGGCGCAACGGCAGTGATTTTTCCGCCTCGATCTTCGGCGCGCTGCTGGACTCGGCCGAGATTCATATCTGGACCGACGTCGATGGGGTGCTGTCGGCCGATCCACGCCGGGTTCCGGACGCGCAGGTGATCGACTCGCTGTCGTACAACGAGGCGATGGAACTGGCTTACTTCGGCGCCAAGGTGATCCATCCCCAGACCATGGCGCCGGCCATCGGGCGCGACATCCCGATCTGGATCCGCAACAGCTTCGCGCCCGAGCGGCCCGGAACCCTGATCTGCGCGCAGCCGAATTCCTTGCTGCCGGTCAAGGGCATCACCAGCATCGAGAACGTCGCGCTCGTCAACCTCGAGGGCGCGGGCATGATCGGCGTGCCTGGCACCGCGCACCGGCTGTTCGGCGCGCTGCGCGAGGAGAGCATCTCGGTGATCCTGATCTCGCAGGGCAGCTCGGAGCATTCGATCTGCTGCGCCATTCCGCAGGCGCAGGCGGTGCGCGCCAAGAGCGTGCTGGAAGCCGCGTTTGCGCGCGAACTGGCCGAGGGCCAGATCCAGAACGTGGACGTGACACCGGAGCTGGCGATCCTGGCGGTGGTCGGCGATGGCATGGCCGGTATGCCCGGGGCCTCGGGCAAGGTATTCGGCGCGCTCGGCAATGCCCGCATCAACGTGCGGGCGATCGCCCAGGGGGCCTCGGAGCGCAACATCTCGGTGGTAGTTGACGGACGCAACGCCACGCGCGCGCTGCGCGCGACGCACGCCAGCTTCTATCTGTCGCCGCACACGCTGTCGATCGGCGTGATCGGACCGGGCACCGTCGGCCGGGTGCTGCTGGATCAGCTGGCGAGCCAAAGCGAGCGGCTGGCGCGCGAATTCCACATCGATCTGCGGGTGCGCGGCATCCTGCGCTCGAAGCAGATGCGGTTGGCGGATCTGAGCGTGCCGCTGGCGCACTGGCGCGAGGAGCTCGAGCAGCGCTCGCAGCCGGCCGACCTTAAGCGTTTCATCGAGCACGTGCGGGTCGATTATCTGCCGCACACGGTGCTGATCGATTGCAGCGCTGACGCCGAGGTCGCCGGACACTACCGCGAGTGGCTGCAGGCGGGCATTCATATCGTCACGCCGAACAAGAAGGCCAACAGCGGATCGCTGGCCTACTACGAGAGTCTCAAGGCGGCGCGCCGCGAGAGCGGCGCGCACTATCTGTACGAGACCACGGTCGGCGCCGGACTGCCGGTGATCCAGACGCTGCGCGATCTGCGTCAGACCGGCGATGAGATCACGCGCATCGAGGGCATCTTCTCGGGCACGCTGGCCTACCTGTTCAACGTCTATGACGGCAGCACGCCGTTCTCGGCGATCGTGCGCGAGGCCAAGCAGCGCGGTTACACCGAGCCGGATCCGCGCGATGACCTGTCCGGCACCGACGTGGCGCGCAAACTCATCATCCTCGGCCGCGAGATGGGGCTACGGCTCGAGATGAGCGATGTGCAGATCGACAGTCTGGTGCCGGCGGACCTGGTAGCGGGCAGTAGCGAGGAGTTTCTGGCCGGGCTGCAGCGCTATGACGCGCCGATGAAGCGCCGCTACCAGGAAGCGCGCGAGCGCGGACGCGTGCTGCGTTATGTCGGCGCAGTCTCGGCCGACGGCCATGCCACCGTGGGCCTGGTGGAGCTGGAAGCGCGCCACGCCTTCGCCAACATCGCCCTGACCGACAACGTGGTGCGCTATGCCACCGCGCGCTACTGCGACAATCCGCTGATCGTGCAGGGTCCGGGGGCGGGTCCGGCGGTCACGGCCGGTGGCGTGTTCGCCGACCTATTGCGGCTGGCTACCTATCTCGGGGCACGGCTGTGAGCGCTGCGAGTTCCCTCGGCCGCGAACTCGCGCGCGCCTTCGCACCGGCTTCGGTCGGCAACGTCGCGATCGGTTTCGACATTCTGGGGTTTTCGGTGGATGCGATCGGCGATCACGTCACCGCCCGCCGGCGGGCCGCGCCCGGAGTGAGCATCCAGGCAATACGCGGTCCGGTGCCGGATCTGCCGCTCGAAGCCGCCAGGAATACCGCGGGTCGGGCGGTGATGGCGCTGGCCGAGGAACAACCGCCGGGCTTCGGGTTCGAGCTGGAAATCGACAAGGGCATCCCACTGGCATCCGGGTTGGGCGGCTCGGCGGCCTCAGCCGTGGCCGCGGTCGTGGCAGCCAATGCACTGCTGGCGCAGCCGCGCGCGCCGCTCGATCTGCTGCGCTACGCAATGCAAGGCGAGGCGGTCGCGAGCGGCTCGATGCACGTGGATAACATCGCGCCCTCGCTGTACGGCGGGCTGGTGCTCACCGTGGGCATCGATCATCCGCGCGTGAAGCAGATCCCGGTGCCGGCCGCGATCCGCGCGGTGATCGTGCACCCGCATATGTTTTTGTCCACTCGCCAGGCGCGCGCAATTCTCAAGGGCAGCGTGGAGATGGCCGATTTCGTCTGGCAGACGGCCAACCTGGCCGGTTTCATCTCCGGCTGCTATACCAACGATCTGGACATGCTGCGCGATTCGTTCGAGGACGTGGTGATCGAGCGGCAGCGCGCCGCTCTGATCCCGGGCTTCGCGCAGGTGCGCCGGGCCGGGTTGACGGCCGGTGCCATCGGCTGCTCGATCTCGGGTGCCGGTCCGACGGTATTCGCCTGGTGCCTGCAGGAGCACGCCGCGGCGGTGCGCGAGGCGATGGTGCGCGAGTTCGCGAATCACGGCCTGCAGTCCGATCACTGGATTACCACGATCGAGCCGCGGGGCGCGCGTGTCACCGGCTGATGTTGTTCGCTAGTACCCGCAATCCAAGCCACCGGGTCGACTTCGGCGACGCCTTGGTGCGCGGCCTGGCGCTAGACGGTGGCCTGTACGTGCCGACCGAGTGGCCGCAGCCGGTGCCGGCGGCGAGCCCGGAGGACCTTCCGGGCCTGGCCACGCAGCTTCTGGCGCCGTTCCTGACCGGCAGCAGTCTTGCGCCACAGCTGGCCGACATCGACCGCGCAGCATTCAACTTTGCGGCGCCGCTGGTGCCGCTGGGGTCGGACTCGACGCTACGGGTGCTGGAGCTGTATCACGGTCCAACCGCCGCCTTCAAGGACTTCGGCGCGCGTTTTCTCGCCGCCTGTCTTGAGCGTCTGCCGCGCAGCGGCAGCCGGCCGCTGAAGATTCTGGTGGCCACCTCCGGCGACACCGGCGGGGCGGTGGCCGCCGCGTTTTATCGCCAGAGCGGCATTGAGGTGGCAGTATTGTTCCCGCAAGGCCAGGTGTCGCCGACGCAGGAGCGCCAATTGACCTGCTGGGGCGACAACGTGCGCAGCCTGGCCGTGCGCGGCAGCTTCGATGACTGCCAGCGGCTGGTTAAGCAGGCCTTTGGCAGCGCGCCGTTGCGCGCTCGCTTCGAGCTGTCATCGGCCAACAGCATCAATCTCGGCCGCCTGCTGCCGCAGACGGTGTATTACTGGGCGGCGAGCCTGAAGGTGCGCGCACTGTCCGGCGGCCCCGCATCGTTCGTGATCCCGAGCGGCAACCTGGGCAACGCCACCGCCTGCGTCTGGGCCCGCCGGCTCGGCGCGCCGATCGATACGATCGTGCTGGCGCACAACGCCAACCGCACCGTGCCCGATTATCTCGAATACGGTGTGCTGCGGCCGCGTGCCAGTGTGGCCACCCTGTCCTCGGCAATGGACGTGGGCGATCCGAGCAACCTGGAGCGCATGCGCGCGCTGTTTCCCGACGTCGCCGAGCTGCGTGCGGTGCTGCGAGCGGTGTCGATCGACGATGAGGCGACGCGCGCGCGGATTCGCGCCGACTTCGAGCGTTTCGGGCGCATCTGGTGCCCGCACAGCGCGGTCGCCGCCGAGGCTTATCAGCGCCTGCCGGCGGCCGAACGCGCCAGCGGCCGCTGGGTGCTGGTGGCCACGGCGCATCCGGCCAAATTTCGCGAGATTATCGAGCCTCTGATTGGCGGCAAGCTCGCGATGCCGCAAAATCTCGCTCAGTTGTTCGAACGGCCCTCGAGCTGCACGCAGATCGGGGCCACCCTGGACGAACTCGACCGCTCGTTGTGATGGACTCGTTGCCCAACATCAATGTCAGGCTGGCCGCCTTCGTGCTCGGCACGGTGCTGCTGATCGTCGGCCTGTTTCTGCTGTGGCGCTGGGAGCGCCGGCGACGCATCCGTGCCGCCCGCCTGCAGGCGATCATCGGCTGCGGCTTCGAGCATCTGCGCAACGTGCTGGTGCCGGACGGCCAGGGCGGCACGCTGCACGTGGATTTTCTGTTGCTGACGGCGCGCGGCCTGGTGGTGATCGATCTGCGCGACATCGAGGGAAACATCTTCGGCGGCGATCAGATGAACGAGTGGACCGTCATGGATGGGTCCACGCGCTACACCTTCGCCAATCCCCAGACCGGCCTGTACGACCGGGTCGCGGCGGTGCGCGCTCTGGCCCCGGACCTGCCGATCGAGGGTCGTGCGGTGTTTACCTGCAGCGGCCAGTTCCCCAAGGGTCTGCCACGCCACACCCTGATGCTCGACTCGCTGGCGGCCGAGTTTCCACCGTCCGACCGCCAATCCATGGCCGGCCTGCTCGAGCGCTGGATGCCCGGCTGGCGTCTGATCGTACAGTCGGTGACACCGAGCCGGCTGAGCTCGCCCAAGGCGGCGATCTAGAACGGCAGGGTGGGGCCCGGCCCGCGCCAGCGTGGCGCAGGCCCTTGAAGATTACAGCGCCCGCCCCTAGCTAGCGTCCCCAGCGGCTCAACCAACCCCTACGGCGGTGCTGAGATGTACGGGAGCTTTACGCATTGGCAAGACTCGCTGCTCGATGGCTTTTGGCGCCTGCATCAGCAGATGGACCAGCTTCTGGGCGACACGGTGGGCGCCGAGGGCGACATTCGCTCGCTGCCCCGCGGCTCATTTCCGGCCATCAATGTGGTGCAGACACCCGAGGCACTGCAGGTGTACGTGTTTGCGCCGGGGATCGATCCAAAAAAGCTGGAGGTCTCGGTCCAACAGGGCCTGCTGACCGTCGCCGGTCAACGGCAACTACCGGTGGACCAAAACGTCAGCTATTACCGGCAGGAGCGCTTCACCGGACAGTTTCGGCGTGCTGTCGCGTTGGGCGACGACATTGATCCCGAGCATGTCGAAGCGCGCTATCGCGATGGCATCGTCCAGATCCGACTGCAGCGGCGCGAATCGGCGATGCCGCGTCAGATCGAAGTCAAGTAACAAGGAGGAACCATGGCAACCAAATCACACCAGGTGGCCGAGCACCAGTCCTCTGCCGGCGCCACCCAAAGCACGCGTGCCGCGGAAGCCGCGATGCGCTTCCCGGTGGATATCTTCGAGGACGGCGAGGGTATTACGCTTGCGGCCGATATGCCCGGCGTCTCCAAAGACGGGCTCGACGTGCGCATCGATGGCGACAACTTGCTTCTGGAAGGCAAGCTCGAATTCGATCTGCCCGGCCACGCGAAGCGGTATAGGCCGACGTGCGCTCGAGCGTGTATCGCCGCAGTTTCGTCCTGAGCCGGGAGCTGGAGAGCGAGAATATCCGGGCCAGTCTCGGCGATGGCGTTTTGACCGTGCGCATCCCCAAGCGAGCCGCATAGCGGCCACGCAAGGTTCAGGTGCATAGCCACTAGTCAGGCGGTAACGGCAGCGCGAATAGCCGCCGGGCGTTCGCGCTGCTGTCTGCCGCGCATCGCTCCAGCGACTGACCACGTGCCGCGGCCACTACGGCGCCGATGTGCGGCAGATAAAACGGCTCGTTGCGCCCCGAGTTGGGCTTTGGCGACAGGTCGCGCGGCAGCAGGTATGGTGCATCGGTCTCGAGCATCAGCAGCTCGCCCGGCACGCTGGGCAGCAACGGCTTGAGGTGAGCGCCGCGGCGCTCGTCGCAGATCCAACCAGTGATCCCAATAGACAGGTCGAGCGCCAGATAGTCCTCGAGCTCGCGCTGCCCGCCGGTGAAACAATGAGCGACCGCGCCAGTCAATGAGGGGCGATGCTCGCGCAGCAGCGCGACAAAATCGGCGTGCGCCTCGCGCTGATGCAGGAACACCGGCTTGCGGCTTTCGGCGGCCAGCCGCAGTTGCCATTCAAACGCGCGCCGCTGATCGGCGCGTGGCGAGAAGTCGCGAAAATAATCCAGGCCGCACTCGCCGGCGGCGACCACCTGCGGCTGCGTCAACAGATCACGCAGTTGCGGTAGATCGTCCGCCGCAAGCTGCGATGCGTGGTGCGGGTGCACTCCGGCGGTGGCAAACAGCGTGCCCGGACGGGCGCGGGCCAGCGTCAACGCGGCGGCGCTGCCGCTCACGGTGGCGCCGGTAACAATCATCTGCGTTACCCGTTGCACGCGCGCACGCTCGATGACGGCGTCGAGGTCAGACCGGAAACTGTCGTGTGTCAGATTGGCGCCGATGTCGATCCACTGCATGGCGCTACTCTAATGCGCGGCGGCTCGGCCTGATATGATTCGCGCATGCATCAGCGTGGTGCCGGGCACATGTTGCGGCAGTTGCCGCTGTGGGATGTAGATCGCAGCAATTCCGGCTGGTCGGTGCGCGAGAGCGCGCGTGCGCGTCGACTCAGCGTGCGCGTGTTTCGCAGCGGCGGAGTCGAGATCGTCGTGCCGCCGCGCACCTCGGCGCGACGCGTGAGCGAATTCGTGCGCAACCACCGCGAGTGGATCGAGGGCCAGCGGCGGCGCGCCGAGCCGCTGCTCGATTGGCCGTTGCCGCCGCAGACGCTGGAGTTCAACGCGATCGGCGAGCGCTGGCGCTGCAGCGCGCATGGCGGTAGCGGCAGCGTTCGGCTGCACGAGCTGACCAGCGGTGAATTGCAGATCAGCGGCCGATTGGACGAGCGCGAGCGGCTACGCCGCCCGCTGGTGCAATGGCTGGTTCGACGTGCGCAGCGGGCCTTCGGGCCGGAGCTGCGTCGTCTGGCGGCACAGATGTCGGTGCAGCCGCAGCGGCTGCAGGTTCGCTGCCAGCGCGCCCGCTGGGGCAGCTGTTCGCGCCGTGCGACCATCAGCCTGAACGCCTGTCTGCTGTTCCAGCGGCCCGAAGTGCTGCGCTATCTGATGGTGCACGAACTGTCGCACCTGCGGCACATGAATCACTCGGAGCGATTCTGGACCCTGGTCGAGCACTTCGAGCCCGCCTGGAAGGCGCTGGATGCCGAACTGGCGCAGGGCTGGCGGCAGGTGCCATCGTGGATCTTTCGATGAGCACCGCGCCGCCGGTCGAGCCGGGGCACGATGCCAGCCACGTTGACCTGTCGGACGAGGCAATCCATTGGGATCTCGGCAGCTCATTGTCGTACGGCGAGTACCTGCGACTCGACAAGCTGCTGGATGCGCAGAAGCCGCTGTCCACCGAGCACGACGAGATGCTGTTCATCATCGTGCACCAGGTGTCGGAACTGTGGATGCGGCTGATGCTGCACGAGCTCAACGCGGTGATCGAGTGCGTACGCCGTGACGATCTGGGGCCATCGTTCAAGCTGCTCGATCGCATCGGGCGGGTGCAGGCGCAATTGCTGGCGGTGTGGGAGGTGCTGTCGACCATGACGCCGTCGGATTATTCGGCGTTTCGCAACGTGCTCGGGCGCTCCTCGGGATTCCAGTCGGTGCAGTACCGTCTGCTGGAGTTCACTCTCGGCAACAAGCTGCCCGAAATCATCGAAGTGCACCGGCGCGATCCGCAGGCCCATGCAATTCTGGCGCGGGCGCTGGCGGCGCCGAGTCTCTACGACGAGGTGCTGCGGCTGCTGTCACAGCGCGGCTACGGAGTGCCGCAGAGTTCATTGGCGCGCGACTTCACGCAACCGTATGTCGCCTCCAAGCAGGTGACCGCGGCGTGGCTGGGGGTCTATCACAACGCGGTCAAGGACTGGGATCTGTACGAGCTGGCCGAGCGGCTGGTGGATCTGGATCATCGTTTCCAGATCTGGCGCTTCCAGCACATGAAGACGGTAGAGCGCATCATCGGCTACAAACCGGGCACCGGCGGCACCGCCGGCGTGAGCTATCTGGCCAAGGCGCTGCGCCTGCGGCTGTTTCCGGAACTCTGGGAAGCGCGCACCTCGATGTAGCGTCTCAGGCGCGCGAGCGCCACCGCAGCGGCTGGACATGGCGAGCGGCGGCCGCGGCCAGCCGCCCGGATACATTGATGAGATAGCCCTCGTGCGCCAGCTGCATATGCGCCAGGTCGGAGCGGCTGTCGCCGTAGGCGCACACGCGGCCGGGCGCCTCGCGCGCGATGACCGCCGCAAGGCAGCGACGCTTCTCCTCGCCGCGGCAGTTGGCGCTCGACAGGCGGCCGTCGAGACGGCCATCCTCGCGCCAGCGCACCTCGCTACAGATCACCTCATCGAAGCCGAGGGCTCGGCCGATGAGCGGCACGTACAGGTCGGTACTGGCCGACATCAGCAGCAGACGATCGCCGCGGTCGCGGTGTGCCGCAATCGCGGCCAGTGCAGCCGGATGCAGTCGGTCGCGCACCAGCCCGGTCACGAAGCGCGTGGCCCAACGCTCGATGGCGGCGTGCTCGGCGCCGCCGAGTACGGCGCGAATCAGCGCGCCCTTGAGCGCACCGCGATCGCGATTGAAAAGAAACCGGGCAATTCCCGGCACCACCAGCAGCAGGCGTAGCCAGCGCCACGGCCGCCGCCACAGATAGCCCCACAGAAATGGCAGCAGCGTATCGTGCCGCGTGATCGTGCCGTCGAGATCAAATACCGCCAAGTCGCCGGAGGGGTTCAGGCGGCTCGACCCTGGGCGAGTTGCCGCAGCACGAACGGCAGGATGCCGCCGTGGCGAAAGTACTCGCGCTCCTTCGGCGTGTCGATGCGCACCCGCACCTGGAAGCGTATCGGAGCCCCGCTCGCCGGACACGCGCTGACCTCGGCGGTGCGACCATTGCCACGGTCGAAGCCGGTGATCGCATACAGCTCGCGCCCGGTGAGACCGAGCGACTGCGCGCTGCTGCCGGGCTCGAACTGCAGCGGCAGCACGCCCATGCCGATCAGATTGGATCGGTGTATGCGCTCGAAGCTCTCGGCGATGACTGCGCGCACGCCCAGCAGCAAGGTGCCCTTGGCGGCCCAATCGCGCGACGAGCCGGTGCCGTATTCCTTGCCGGCGATGATGATCAGCGCCGTGCCATCGGCCTTGTAGCGCATCGCGGCGTCGTAGATGCTCATCTGTTCGCCGCTGGGCAGGTACTCGGTAACACCACCCTCGGTGCCCGGCAACAACAGGTTGCGCAGCCGGATATTGGCGAAGGTGCCGCGCATCATGACCTCATGGTTGCCACGGCGCGCTCCGTACTGATTGAAGTCTGCGGGCTGCACGCCCTGTTCCATCAGATAGCGTGCCGCTGGACTTGATCTGGCGATGTTGCCTGCCGGGGAGATGTGGTCGGTGGTGACCGAGTCACCGAGCAGCGCCAGCGCGCGCGCCGCGGCGATGTCGGTCAATGCCGCCGGCTGCATCGTCATGCCCTCGAAGTAGGGCGGATTCTTGACGTAGGTCGAATTCGGATCCCAGGCGTAGTTCTGGCCGGCCGGAATCTTGATGCCCTGCCAGCGCTCGTCGCCGGTGAATACGCTGGCGTAGCTGCGCCGAAACATGCCGGAGTCGATATTGCGCTGAACGGAATCCGCCACCTCGGTGGGCGCCGGCCAGATGTCGCGCAGGAACACCGGCTTGCCGTCGCTGCCTTGCCCCAAGGCCTGCCCGTTCAGATCGAAGTCGAGCGAGCCGGCGAGCGCGTAGGCGACCACCAGCGGCGGCGAGGCCAGGAAATTCATCTTCACCTCGGGGTGCACGCGGCCGTCGAAGTTGCGGTTACCCGAGAGCACCGCGCAGCCGATGATGTCGCCGCTGTGCACCGCGGCCGAGATCTCCGGCTTGAGCGGTCCGGAGTTGCCGATGCAGGTGGTGCAGCCGTAGCCGACCAGGTCGAAGCCGACGCGCGCGAGCTCATCGAGCAGCCCGGCCTTCGCCAGGTAGTCGGTGACCACGCGCGATCCGGGCGCCAGGCTGGTCTTCACCCACGGCCGCGAATTCAGTCCGCGCCGGTGGGCGTTGCGCGCCAGCAGCCCGGCGGCGATCAGCACGTACGGGTTGGAGGTATTGGTGCAGCTGGTGATGGCGGCGATCAGCACCGCGCCGTCGCGCAGTTCGAACGATTTGCCATCGAGGTTCACGCTGGCATGCCCGGTGGCCTGCGGCTGCCTGCCGGCGCGCTCCTGCGCCATGCGGGCGTGGTGCTTTCGATAGGTGCTCTGCGCCACCCGCAATGGCACCCGATCCTGCGGCCGGCTCGGCCCGGCGAGACTCGGTTCGACGCTGGCCAGGTCCAGTGCCAGCACGTCGGTGTACTCGGCCGGGCTGGCGCCCGGTGTTCGCCACAGGCCCTGCGCCCGCGCATAGTCTTCGACCAGTTGCACCTGTTCGTCCGCTCGGCCCGACAGGCGCAGATAGCGCAGCGTTTCCTCGTCGATCGGAAAGATGGCGCAGGTGCTGCCGAACTCGGGCGACATGTTGCCGATGGTGGCGCGATCGGCCAGCGGCAGGTTCGCCAGGCCGTCGCCGAAGAATTCGACGAACTTGTCCACCACGCCGTGCTTGCGCAGCATCTCGGTGACCGTCAGCACCAGATCGGTCGCAGTCGCACCTGGCGGCAGACTGCCGGTGAGCTCAAAGCCGATCACCTGCGGAATCAGCATGGTGACCGGTTGACCCAGCATCGCGGCCTCGGCCTCGATGCCGCCGACGCCCCAGCCCAGTACACCCAGACCGTTGATCATAGTGGTGTGCGAATCGGTGCCGACCAGAGTGTCCGGATAGGCCTGGCGCCGGCCGCCAACGCTGTTTTGGAATACAACGCGGCCGAGGTACTCGAGGTTCACCTGGTGCACGATACCGGTATTGGGCGGCACCACCTTGAAGTTGCGGAACGCCGACTGGCCCCAGCGCAGGAACGCGTAGCGTTCGCCGTTGCGCTGGAATTCGATGCGGTTGTTGTCGGCCAACGCGTGCGCCGTGCCGTAGCTGTCGACTTGAACCGAGTGATCGATCACCAGCTCCGCCGGGGCCAGCGGGTTGATCTCATCGGCGTTGCCGCCCAGGCGCGTCATCGCCTCGCGCATCGCCGCAAGGTCGACGATCGCGGGTACGCCGGTGAAGTCCTGCATGATCACGCGGGCCGGGGTAAAGGAGATCTCATGCGTGGGCGCGGCTTTAGGATCCCAGGCCAGCAGTGCCTCGATATCCCGGCGGGTCACATTGACGCCGTCTTCGAAGCGCAGCAGATTCTCCAGCAGCACCTTGAGTGAGTACGGCAGCCGAGCGACGCGCTCGGCTCCCAGGGCCGGGAGGCTCCAGATCTCGTAAGACTGACTGCCCGACTTGAGGCTGGTGCGCGCTTTGAAACTGTCCGTCATAAGGCCTCCGGCTGCGGCGCGCCGCCGACGGCGCGTCAGGACGACCGAATTATATCGGTTGCGAACGATCTAGGGTACGAACCGTTGCGCCGCTCGAGCTCGAACTCGGCCTCGACGTCGAGGCCGGTGCGCTCGAGCACGCCGCCCCCCAGGCAGCGGCCGCGCTGATACAGCACCGCGAACTGACCCGGTGTGGCCGCTCGCTGCGGGACGTCGAATTCGATCCGGGCGCCGCCGTCGGCCTGGATCGATACCGTGGCCGGCTGCGCCGGCTGCCGGTAGCGCAGCTTGACCTCGGCATCGAGGCGACCGGCCGGCGTGCTGCACAGCCAGTTCATCGGGCCGGTCGCGACGCAAGATACCTCGAGCCGGTGCTGCTCATGGCGCTGCACGACGATCAGTGCATTGCGCGCGCCATCCTTGTGCGCCACGTACCATGGCTCCTGCGGGCAGCCGCGGGCGCCGCCGATCGCCAATCCGGCGCGCTGGCCGAGAGTGTAGAAGGCCAGACCGCGATGGTGGCCGAGCACCCGGCCGTCGGAGGCCTCGATCGGGCCGGGCTGCTGTGGCAGATAGCGGCCGAGAAACGGGGCGAACGGTCGCTCGCCGATGAAGCAGATGCCGGTGCTGTCAGGCTTGTCGTGCACCGGCAGCCCTGCGCTGCGCGCTCGTTCGCGAACCTGCGTCTTCAGCAGCTCGCCGAGTGGGAAGCGTATCTGTGCAAAACGCGCACGCGGCACCGCGTGCAGGAAGTAGGACTGATCCTTGCCGCTGTCGTGGGCCTGATACAGCGCCGGCCCGTCCGCAAGCTGCCGCAGTTGCGCATAGTGACCGGTCGCGAACAGCTCCGCACCGAGACGGCGCACGTACTGCAGGCACAGCCCGAACTTGATCTCGCGATTGCACAGCACGTCGGGATTGGGGGTGCGTCCGGCGCGATGTTCCGCCAGGAATTGGCTGAATACCTGCTCGCGGTACTGATCGGCAAAGTTCACCCGATGCAGCACGATGCCCAGCTCGTGCGCGACGCTGCGGGCGTCCTGGTAGTCCTGCGCCGCCGTGCAGTAAACGTCGTCCTCGTCCCAGTTGCTCATGAACAGGCCCTGCACCTGAAGGCCCGCATCCCGCAGCAACAGCGCTGCGACCGCGGAATCCACGCCGCCGGACAAGCCGACAATGATGCGCTGGGCGCTGGCAGCAATACTCATTGACGCATTCTAAGGCGTCAGGGTGCCGGCGGTCTGCAATGCATCGAGCGTCAGGCGCCGGCCGCCGAGATAGTCATCGATGCAGCGGAGCACCAGCGGGGTACGCAGCCGCGGCGCGGCGCACACTACCTGTTCTCGATCTAGCCAATGGGTCGCTATTACCGGCGGATCGAGCGCGCGTTTGGCTTCTTGCGCAGCGACGCTGCCGATGAAGGCGAAGCGCAGCGTGCTGTGTCCGCGCGGGCTGCGCCACTGGTATACACCCAGCAGCGCCTCGGGGGTGAAGTGCCACGCGGTCTCTTCCAGCGTCTCGCGCACCACCGCTGCGAGCAGTGCCTCGCCGTCCTCCAGATGACCGGCGGGCTGATTCAACACCAGGCGTCCACGGATGCGCTCTTCCACCAGCAGGAAGCGGCCATTGCGTTCGACCACCGCCGCGACAGTCACGTCGGGTTTGAAGACCATGCAGGCAGGATACCGGAGCAGGGCGTGAACGGCGCGGTAATGCCCGCGCCGCGCGCTGTCAGCTGCGCGCGATCCGGATCTCGCGCTCCTCGATCGCGCTCGCCTGCCACACGGCATCGAACTCCTGCAGGTACTGGCGAGCGATCGGCGGGTTGTTGAAACCGGCGATCCCCTCGGCGCGGTCGGCGCGCAATCGATAGACGATCGCGCGATCATCGGCGATGCAATAAGCGGCGGTCAGCTCGCGGTACTCGGCGGCGCGGATGCGGATCTCCAGGTAGCTGGTGAGCCGGTGGGCCATCGCGATGAAACGGTTGGCGCCACCGCCGAGCCGGGCTTGATCGCGCATCAGCACGCGAACCTTGGCGAAACTATGGCCGAGTACAAAGCGCTTGATGATCTCCAGCATCGCCGGCTGGTCGTAGATCTCGGGCTCCAAGTCCGGTGTCATGATCGAGATCAGCCGCTGGCCGCTGGCCGCGACGTTCTCGGTCGCGGTGCGCACCTCATCCAGCGTGCTCAGGACGTGCAACGTCTCGGGCTGCGGCCGCCGTTCGGCGAGCACAGCCGGAGTGATCGGTCCGTCTTCGAGCCCGAAGCTCGACAGTCGCGCCGAGGTCTTTGCACGGGATTCCCTATTCGCAGTCACTGACTCGCCTGCGTGGTTCGAGCTGTGGCAGCTCTACGCAGCACGATGTTAGTGACAGGGGTCGGGCACGATCGCCAACCGGTTCACAGTTGGGCCGCCAATCCGTGTGAGGCGGCTAGCGGAATGACCTGTATTCCTACAGGAAATGCATTATGTCATTCGGCCTCATCGGCAAACCGCCGCGCCAGCGCGCTTGCCATGCCGAGATATTGTTCCGGTGTCAGCGCCGCCAGGCGACTGCGCTCGGCGGGCGGCAACGGCAAGCTGTCGATGAAAGTGCGCAGGCCTGCGGCATCGATGTTGCGACCGCGCGTGAATTCCTTCAGCAGCTCGTAGCCGCCGGCAACGCCGGCCGCGCGCAATGCGGTTTGAATCGCCTCGGCCAGCGTCTCGTGCGCGCTGTGCAGATCCTGCGCCATGCGCGCCGCGTCCGGAGTGATGCGTTGCAGCCCGCGCTGCAGCGCCTTCCAGCCGATGAAACTGTGAGCGAGCGCGACGCCGATATTTCGCAGCACGGTCGAGTCGGTCAGGTCGCGCTGCCAGCGCGAGATCGGCAGCTTGTCGGCGAAGAAGCGTAGCAGCGCATTGGAGATGCCGAAGTTGCCCTCGGCATTCTCGAAATCGATTGGATTGATCTTGTGCGGCATGGTCGAGGAACCGACCTCTCCCGGCGCTGCGTGCTGGCGCAGGTAGCCAAGCGATACGTAGCCCCAAAGATCGCGACACAGATCGATCAGCATTACATTGATCGCTGCGCAAGCATCGCAGTACTCGGCGATCCAGTCGTGCGGCTCGATCTGCGTGCTGTAGGGATTCCAACTCAGCTGCTGCGACTCGACGAACGTTCGACTGAGCGCGATCCAGTCCAGATCGGGTCGCGCGACCTGGTGAGCATTGTAGTTGCCGACCGCGCCGTTCCATTTGCCGAGCACCGCGACCGACTGCAGCCGTCCGCGGCCGCGCGCCAGGCGCGCGCCCACGTTAGCCATCTCCTTGCCGAAGGTGGTCGGGCTGGCGCTCTGGCCGTGGGTGCGAGCGAGCATCGGCAGTTCGGCGTGCTCGCGCGCCAGCGCCCGCAGCCGGCCGATCACCGCCTGCAGCTCGGGCAACAGCACCTGCTCGCGCGCGCCACGCAGCAGGCGCGCATAGCTGATGTTGTTGATGTCCTCGGAGGTACAGCCGAAGTGCACGCGCTCGAGCAACGCATCGGCGGCGCCGGCCGCTGCCAGGCGATCGCGTACGTAGTACTCCACCGCCTTGACATCGTGGTTGATGCGCTTCTCGAGTGCCTTGACCGTCGCGGGCGCGTCGGCCGGCGGCTCGTGCGCCAGGGCCGCAGCGCATTCCGCCACTGGCACGGGCACCGGCATCGATGACAGTGGCGGGCGCACCGCGTTCAACTGCGTGAACCACAACGCCTCGATGCGGATGCGCTCGCGGATCAGCGCAGCCTCGGTGAAATATTCACGCAGAGGCGCGGCGGCCACAGCGTATCGGCCGTCCACCGGCGAGAGCGCAGTCAAAGCGGAAGCTTCCATCAGATGCCGCGAGTCATCTAAATGCTAGACTAGCCATGATAGCGCATTGGCCTTACCGTGCCGGAGTCAGAAGCCAGCATGACCTCGGAATCATTTCGCACCGAACGCGACAGCATGGGCGACCTGAAGGTGCCCGCGCAGGCGCTGTGGGGCGCTCAGACACAGCGTGCGGTCGAGAACTTTCCCATCAGCGGACTGAAGCTGCCGCGCGGGTTCATTCGCGCCCTTGGGCTGATCAAGCAGGCGGCCGCGGCCGCCAATCTGCAACTCGGATTGCTTGAGCGCGAAGTCGCCACAGCAATCGATGCCGCGGCTGCCGCGGTGGCGCAGGGTCTGCACGATCAGGAATTCCCGATCGATGTGTTTCAGACCGGCTCGGGCACGAGCAGCAACATGAACGCCAACGAGGTGATCGCGCATCTGGCCGCGCGCGCCGGCAAGGCGGTGCATCCGAACGATCACGTCAACATGTGTCAGAGCAGCAACGACGTGATACCGACCGCGATTCACGTCAGTGCGGTGCTGATGCTGCGTGAACAGCTGCTGCCCGCGCTCACGCACCTGGCGGAAACGATCGAGACGAAGGAGCGCGAGCTGGCGGGCATCGTCACCACAGGCCGCACTCATCTGATGGACGCCATGCCGGTGACACTGTCGCAGGAACTGTCCGGATGGCGCGCGCAGATCGAGAACGGCGCGGCGCGGGTGCGCGCCAGCGAGCCACGGTTGCTGTCCCTGGCCCAGGGCGGCACCGCAGTCGGCACCGGAATCAACGCCCATCAGGAATTCGCCGGACGCTTTTGCGTCGAGCTGCAGCGAATGACCGGAATCGCCTTCCAACCAAGCGGCAACTACTTCGAGGCCATGTCGGCGCAGGACACGGCGGTCGAGCTGTCCGGGCACCTCAAGGTAATCGCGGTGAGCCTGATGAAAATCGCCAACGATCTGCGGCTGATGAACAGCGGCCCGCTGGCAGGATTGGGCGAGATCGCGTTGCCGGCGCTGCAGCCCGGCAGCAGCATCATGCCCGGCAAGGTCAATCCGGTGATTCCGGAGGCCACGGCGATGGTGGCCGCGCAGGTGATCGGCAATGATGCCACCATTACGATCGCCGGCCAGTCGGGCAACTTTCAGCTCAATGTGATGCTGCCGCTGATCGCCTACGACCTGCTGCAGAGTATCGGGCTGCTGGCCAACGTCGTGCGCGCGCTGGCCGATCGCGCCATCAAGGGATTCAGCGTCAATCGCGCGCGCCTGGATCAGTCACTGCAGCACAATCCAATTCTGGTCACCGCGTTGAACCCGGTGATCGGCTATGAGCAGGGGGCCGCCATTGCCAAGAAGGCCTATGCCGAGGGCAAGCCAATCCGCGAGGTCGCTGCCGCCGCGACCAAGCTGAAGAGAGAGGAACTCGACCGGCTGCTCGATCCGATGGAACTGACCCGCGGCGGCATCAAGGGTGGTGGCAGCGGAGGGTGAGGACGTTGGCCGCGGCAGCTGTCGTGCCTGAGTTGCCGGTCGACTGGCAGGCGCGGCTGCGCCGGCAGTTGGCTGCTGCCCCGGACCACCGGCTCGAGCACAGCCGCGCCGCCGGGCTGGCGCGCGAGTCCGCCCCGACCCTGGCGCGTCTGCGCGCGCACTGGCCGCCGACGCTGACCGCCGCCGCGGTGCTGCTACCGATCATCGATCGGCCGCACGATCCGGCATTGCTGATGACACGACGGGCCAGCCACCTGCGGCGTCACGCCGGCCAGATCTGCTTTCCGGGCGGGCGTATGGAGGATCACGATGCGGACCTGGCCGCTGCTGCCATGCGCGAGACCGGCGAGGAGATCGGCATCGCTCCCGCCGACATCGAGCCAATCGGCTATCTGTCGGATCACGTGGTGCTCACCGGCTATCGCATCACCCCGGTGGTGGGACTGCTGTCGCCGGGCCTGACACCGGTGCCCGACGGCACCGAGGTCGCCGAGGTATTCGAGCTGCCACTGGCCGTGGCACTGAGCGCGGACAGCTATCGCATCGGGCGGCGCGCGATCCGCGAGGTCGAGGTCGACACCTGGGAACTCTCGTTCGGTGCGTACAACATCTGGGGCGCCACGGCCGGCATCCTCGCGCATCTGCATGAAGTTTTCCGTGGAGCACCGGCTTGAGCACGGCCGGTGAGGAGCTCGAGAGTCTGCTGACACTTATGCGCGCGCTGCGCGACCCGCACAGCGGTTGTCCGTGGGATCGCGAGCAGAGCTTCGTCACGATCGCCCCGTTCACGATCGAGGAGGCCTACGAGGTCGCCGACGCCATCGGGCGTGGCGATCTGGGCCGATTGCGCGACGAGCTCGGCGATCTGCTGTTTCAGGTGGTCTTCCATGCGCGCATGGCCGAGGAGGCTGGCTACTTCGACTTTGCAGCGGTCGCCCGCGGCATCCGCGACAAGCTCATTCGGCGTCACCCACATGTCTTCGACACGCCGCGCGCCGTCGACGTGGCGCAGTTGCACCGCGCGTGGGAATCACAGAAAGCGCATGAGCGCGCTGCCGCCGGCGTGCGCGGTGCGCTGTCGGACGTGCCGCGGGCGCTGCCGGCGCTGGCGCGGGCTGCCAAACTGGGGCGTCGCGCCCGCCGCGTCGGGTTCGACTGGCCCGACGTCGCCGGGGTGCGCGCCAAGGTAGACGAGGAACTGGCCGAGGCCGACGCGGCCGTGGCGCAGGGCGATCATTCGCACATGGCCGACGAGATCGGCGATCTGCTGTTCACGGTGGCGAACTGGGCACGACATCTGGAGATCGACCCCGAGGACGCGCTGCGCCGCGCCGCCCTGAGATTCGAGCGCCGCTTCGAGTGCATGGAAGCGAACGCCGCCCGCAGCGGAGCGCCGTTGAGCGAGCTGGACTCCGCCCGATGGGCGGATCTCTGGGATCAGGCCAAGACCCTGACGCAAAAGGAGTAAATGCCGATTCAGGCCCGGTTCAGAGCGCTACTTCTAGCCTGCGGGGCTTGTCATGAAAGCCGGCGCACACACTGCAGCGATGGTGAGGACGGCAGCGCTCGTGCTGGCACTGAGCAGCACCATGTCCTCGTGCGGCGCCCGCGCGGGCAGTCCGCCGCCGCCGAGCAGCGCGACCGTGATCGCCGGCACCCGCTCGGATCACGAGCTGTCGCGCGAGCAGGTGGTGGCGCAGGCGCAGAAGCGTTACGGGGCCCGGGTAGTGCGGGCCGATACCGCCGACCAGGACGGACACCACTTATATGTATTGCGACTGCTGTCGCCAGCCGGCAAGGTATGGGTGGTGCGCGTGGATGCGCGCAATGGAACCGAAGTGCCGTAGCGTGCGGCGCGAAGGGGGAATGAGTGCGCGTGCTGGTAGTGGAGGACGAGGCGGCGCTGCGAGAGGTACTCAAGGCAGACCTGACGGCCGCCGGCTATAGCGTTGATCTGGCGGCCGATGGCGAAGAAGGCTTGTATGCGGCCACCGAGTACCCGATCGACGTCGCCATCATCGACCTCGGATTGCCGAAGTTGTCCGGCTTCGAGCTCATCCGCCAGTTGCGCGCGCGCGGCAAGACCTGCGGGGTGCTGATTCTGACGGCGCGCGACCGCTGGCAGGACAAGGTCGAGGGCCTGTCGGCCGGTGCCGATGACTACGTTGCCAAGCCATTTCATTTTGCCGAAGTGCAGGCGCGGCTATCGGCGCTGCTGCGCCGGACAGGCGGCTGGGCCAGTTCCAAGCTGACGTGCGGGCCGCTCGAGCTCGATACCCGCAGCCAGACGATCGCGGTGAATGGCAACGCGGTCGAGCTAACCAGCTTCGAATACCGCATTCTCGAGCATCTGATGCTGCGCGCCGGCGAGGTGATCTCCAAATCCGATCTGACCGAGCGCCTGTACGAGCAGGATTTCGACCGCGACAGCAACGTGGTCGAGGTGTTGGTCGGGCGGCTGCGGCGCAAGCTTGACCCCGAGGAGACCATCCGCCCGATCGAAACGCTGCGCGGCCGCGGCTACCGCCTGAGTCTGCCGCGCCGGCCCGTGTAAAGGGCGCCGCGCGCTTGATGGATCGCCTAGCGCCCTCAGTCAGCCGCAGGCTGCTGATCGCCGTGGCGCTGCCGTTGCTGCTGTTCTTCGTCCTGACCGCCTCCGCCATCGACTATGTGTTTCGCGAGCAGAGCACCGCGGCGCTGCGCGATCGGCTGGAGGAGCAGATCGTCGCCCTGGTGACGGCGGTGGACCTGGATTTCGACGGCAAGCTGGTGGTCAATCTACTCGATCCGGAGTCGCGGCTCGATGTGCCTAGCTCCGGTCAGTACGCCACGCTGCACGACGAGTCCGGCAGGCTACTGTGGAGCTCGCCGTCGCTGGCCGGGACCGATCTGGCGCCGGGCGGAAAGCTGGCGGTGGGCGGAGTGGATTTTCGCTACCAGACCGCAAGCGACGGCAGCACGGTCGCGGAGCTGAGCCGCGGCCTGCAGTGGGCCTACGGCTCGGGACTGTCCAAGAAGCTGGTGTTCACCGTCGGCGATAGCACCGCGCCGCAGATGCGCGAACTGTGGCTGTTCCGCCAGCGCATGGCCACCTGGTTCGGGGCACTGGCATTGGCGCTGCTGGCGACGATGGCCTGGATGATGCGGCGGGCGCTGGCGCCGGTACGACGGCTGGAGAGCGAGATCGCCGCGCTGGAGATCGGCGGCGCTACCGCGCTGGGCGGCGGTTACCCACGCGAACTTGCCGCGGTGACTCAGGGCCTCAATGCGCTACTGAACTCCGAACGCAATCGCATCCGGCGCTATCGCGATACGCTCGGCAACCTGGCGCACAGTCTCAAGACGCCGCTGGCGGTCATGCGCGCCAGCCTCGGCAGCACCGATGGCTCCGATCAGCGCACGCGCCAGGCGATCCAGCTCGAGATCGATCGCATCACGCAGATCGTGGAGCACCAGCTCAAGCGCGCGGCGGCCAGTGGCGGCGCGACCCTCGGCCAGGCGCCGGTGCCGGTGCTCGCTCTGGTCACCGATCTGCGCGCCGCCATGATGAAGGTCCATGCGCGCAAGGACCTGCGCATCGACATCAATGCGGCCCCGGAACTCGGCTTCCTCGGTGACAGCGGCGATGTCATCGAAGTGCTCGGCAACGTGGTGGACAATGCCTGCAAGTGGTGTCGTTCCAGCGTGCTGGTGAGCGCGGCGCTCGATCCGGGCCGGGAGCTGTCGCGACGTCTGTCGATCGTGGTGGACGATGATGGTCCGGGCATCCCGCAGGAACTGCGTCAGCGTGTCATCGAGCGCGGCGTGCGCGCCGATGAGCACGTTCCCGGCCACGGGCTGGGATTGGCGATGGTGCGCGAGACCGTGGCGCTTTACGGCGGTCGACTGTACATCGATACGTCCGTGGCCCTGGGCGGCGCGCGCGTGGAGCTGCAGCTGCCGGGGCGCTAAGCCGCTAAGGATGCTAGGGTGCCAGATCGAACTCGATTCCCTGCGCCAGCGGCAGGGCCGAGCTCCAGTTGACGGTGTTGGTCTGGCGGCGCATGTAGGCCTGCCAGGCATCGGAACCGGCCTCGCGTCCGCCACCAGTGTCCTTTTCACCGCCGAAGGCACCGCCGATCTCGGCTCCTGAGGTGCCGATGTTGATGTTGGCGATGCCGCAGTCGCTGCCGCGATGGCTCAAGTACAGCTCGGCATGCTGCAGGCGCTGGGTGAAGAGCCCCGAGGACAACCCATAGGCCGACTCGTTCTGCTGTCGGATGGCCTGTTCGATCGAGTCGACCGCAATCAGATACAGCAGCGGCCCGAAGGTCTCGGTCTGCACGATCGGCCAGTCGTTGCGCGCCACCACGATCGCCGGTTCGACGAAATGTCCCGGACGCGAAAGCGCCTTGCCGCCGATCAGCAGCTCGCCGCCGGCTGCTTTCGCCGCCGCTACCGCGCGCTCGAAATTGCGCACCGCCTCGGCATCGATCAGCGGCCCGACTAGCGTGGCCGGATCCAGCGGATCGCCGATGCGCACCTGGAGATAGGCGTGCAGCAGCCGGCGCTTCAGATCGTCCAGTTGCGAGCGATGCACCAGCACACGACGGGTGGTGGTGCATCGCTGGCCGGCGGTGCCGAGCGCGCCGAACACGATGGCGCGCGTCGCCAGTCCGATGTCGGCGGTTTCATCCACAATGATGGCATTGTTGCCGCCAAGCTCGAGCAGGCTGCGACCGAGCCGGGCGGCGACGGTCTGCGCAACCTTGCGGCCGACCGCGGTTGAGCCGGTGAATGATAGCAGTCCGACGCGCGCATCGGCGGCCAGACGCATGCCGAGTTCGGCGCCGGCATCGATCAGCACCTGAAAAATCGGCGGCGCATTGTGCCGGCGGATTACCTGGTCGCACAGCTGCTGCACCGCCAGCGCGCACAACGGCGTCTTGGGCGAGGGCTTCCACACCGTGGCGTTGCCGCACACCGCCGCGAGCAGCGCATTCCACGACCACACCGCGACCGGAAAATTGAATGCCGAGATCACGCCGACCACACCGAGCGGATGCCACTGCTCGGACATGCGGTGCTGGCTGCGTTCCGAGTGCATGGTTCGCCCGTAGAGCATGCGCGACTGGCCGACCGCCAGATCGGCCATATCGATCATTTCCTGAACTTCGCCCAGGCCTTCGGCCAGGATCTTGCCGTTCTCGAGCGACACCAGTTCGGCCAGCTCGCGCTTGTGTCGTCGCAACTCCTCGGCCAGCTGTCTCACCAGCTCGCCGCGCTGTGGAGCCGGCACCTCGGCCCAGCCGCGCGCGGCCGTGAGCGCCTGACTCATCGTGACTTCGTAGCCGACGGCACCAGTGGTGCGCGCACGTCCCAGGCAGCTGCCGTCGGTTGGGTTGAAACTCTCCAGCCAGTCGCCCGATACGGCCGGCCTGGCGTCGGCCGCACGTACCGCGTCGCCCGCCGGTGTAGCTGGCAGGTCGAAGTGCTTCAGCAGCGCACTGACGCGAGCCGCGGCCATCGGACTAACCCGCGCGGGCGCGCTGGCGACCTGGCGCGCCGCTCACGACCACATCGCCCGACACATCTTTGGTGCCGCCGGCGGCCAGGTGACGGCCGAATCGATTGCCCAGGATGTCGGGCAGACGAAAGGTCTCCTGCGTCACCAGCCCCGAGTGCCGCTCGGGACGGCTCAGCACCAGATCGAGCACCGCACACAGACCCGCCGCGGTGCTCACCTGAATCGCGGACCACAGCCGCCCAGCGATGATTTGCGGATAGATCTTGCTGACGTAGTTCTCCTCGCGCAGTTCACCGTTCTGTATGCCGGTGACGGCTGCATACACGATTACCACGTCCTGCAGCGTCTGCGGCACGGCGTTCTCGAGGATGCGTTTGAGCGTGCCGCGATCCTGATTGAGCTTCAGGTCATTCATCAGCAGGCGCATCTGTTCGCAGTGGCCCGGATAACGAATGGTCTTGTAGTCCATGCTCTCGCAATGCTCGCCGAAGCTCTGCGCCAGCGAGCCCAGACCGCCCGAGGTGTTGAATGCCTCGTACAAAGTGCCGTCGATCTCGATCTCCTCCATGCCTTCGAGCGGCCGCACTTCCACCGTGCGACCATCGACGATGGCCTCGCACGGGTTACCGTATTCGTTGATCAACCCTTCGGTCGACCAGGTGAGCGAATATTTCAGCACGTTGTGTGGATGCTGCGGCAGAGCGCCGACACGCAGACGCACGCTGCGCAGTTCGTCGAAGTGGCGGATCAGCTCGCCGCCGGCGATGCTGATGAATCCCGGCGCCAATCCGCACTGCGGTACGAATGCGGTGGCTGCGCCCTGTGCCAGCGCGCTCACTCGGCGCGTGACCTCGACGTCCTCGGTCAGATCGAAATAGTGAATGCCGCTGTCGCGCGCGACGCCGGCGACCAGCGCGTTGCAGTGATACGGCAGACTCGAGACCACGGCGAGCGCTGGCTGCGACTGCAAGTGCCGGCGCAGCGCGCCGCCGTCGGAGGCGTCCAGCCGCAGCGCCTGCACGTTCGCCAGACCATGAGCTCGCGCAACACCGGCCGCCGCGGTCTCATCGACGTCGGCGAGTTGCACCTGGTAGGCGCCGGACTCGGCCAGCAGGCCCGAAATCAGTGCGCCGATTTTGCCGGCGCCCAGGATCAGCACCTTATTCATGCGTGTTCCCCGGCAAAGGCCGCATGTTAGCATTACCGGATGCGCTCCACCGACGGCACCTCCTGGCACCCGGCCAGCTGGCAGTCGCGCAAGGCTGCACAGCAACCGGTGTACGACGATCCCACGGCCTTGGGCCGCGTGGTCGCAGAACTGGCGCGCCTGCCGCCGATCGTGGTGTCCTGGGAAATCGAGACATTGCGCGAGCGGCTGGCGACCGCCCAGCGCGGTGAGGGTTTTCTGCTGCAGGGTGGTGACTGCGCCGAAAGCTTCGCCGAGTGCGAGTCCGACCGCATCGCCAAGCAGCTCAAGGTGCTACTGCAGATGAGTCTGGTGCTGCTATCGGGCATGAAGCGCCCGGTGACCCGCGTCGGGCGCATGGCCGGGCAGTACGCCAAACCGCGCTCCGCCGATATGGAAACGCGCGACGGCGTGACGTTGCCGGCGTATCGCGGCGACCTGGTGAACGGCGCGGAATTCACCGCCGAGGCGCGCCGCGCCGATCCGCAGTTGCTGCTGCGCGGCTACGAACGCGCCGCGCTGACGCTGAATTTCGTACGCGCGCTGGTGGACGGCGGGTTCGCCGACCTGCACCACCCGGAATACTGGGATCTGGGATTCGTGCGCCACGCCGAGCTGCGCGAAGCCTACGAGCGCATCGCGCACTCGATCGGCGACGCGCTGGATTTCTTTCAGTCGCTGACCGGCCAGGCGGTTCACGACGCAACGCGGGTGGATTTCTATTCCAGTCACGAGGGACTGCATCTGCTGTACGAGCAGGCGCAGACGCGCTTCATCGCACGGCAGAATCACTGGTACAACCTGTCGACGCACATGCCGTGGATTGGCGTGCGCACCGCGCAGGTGGATGGCGCGCACGTTGAATATTTCCGCGGCATCGCCAATCCGATCGGCGTCAAGATCGGTGCTGCGATGAACGAGCAGTGGCTGCAGGAACTGGTGACCACGCTCAATCCGCAGAACCAACCCGGACGTCTGACCCTGATCCATCGCTTCGGCGCCAAGGACATCGAAAAATCGCTACCGCCGGCCATCGAGGCGGTGCGGCGCACCGGTCACACGGTGTTGTGGTGCTGCGACCCGATGCACGGCAATACCGAGACCAGCGCCGGAGGACTCAAGACGCGCCGCTTCGAGAACATTCTCAAGGAGCTCGACCTGGCGTTCCGCATCCACGCGCAGCTCGGAACCTACCTGGGTGGCGCACACATAGAGCTGACCGGCGAAGACGTCACCGAGTGCACTGGTGGGGCCCGCGGCCTCACCGATGCCGACCTGCAGCGCGCCTATCGCTCACAGGTTGATCCGCGCCTCAATTACGAGCAGGCGCTGGAACTCGCGATGCTGATTGCCGAGCGCAGCAAACAGAAATCGTGAGCGGCAGCAAAGCCCTGGATTCGCTGCTCGCGAGCAATCGGCAATGGGCCGCCGGCCTGACCGGGTCGGATCCGCAATACTTCGCGCATCTGGCGCAGCAGCAGCTGCCGCAGTATCTGTGGATCGGCTGTTCCGACAGCCGCGTCCCCGCGAACCAGATCCTGGGCCTGATGCCGGGCGAGATCTTCGTTCATCGCAACGTCGCCAACGTGGTGGTGCACAGCGACCTGAATTGCCTGTCGGTGATCCAGTACGCGCTCGATGTCCTCAAGGTGCGCGACATCATCGTCTGCGGCCACTATGGCTGCGGCGGCGTGACCGCGGCGCTGCGCGACCAAAAGCTGGGCTTGATCGACAACTGGCTGCGGCACGTGCAGGACGTACGCGATCGTCACCTCAGCGAGCTGACGGCGGCGGCAACGCCCGAGGCGCAGCTGCGTCGACTGTGCGAGTTGAACGTGCTGGCGCAGACGGTGCACGTGGGTGAGACCACCCTGGTGCAGGATGCGTGGCGGCGTGGCCAGCCGGTATCGGTGCACGGGCTGATCTACGGACTCGACGACGGTATCCTGCGTCATCTGGGTCTGAGCTTGAGTTCGGACGAGCAACTGACCGGCTACAAGGAGTCACGACCGGCGGCGCCGGGCTCACAGCGCGCCGCGGGTTGAGGTGCTTCTCGCGCGGCCGCCATGAGCGACACCGAGATCGATCTGAAGAGTTACGTCGCGACGCTGCCGCAGCGTCCGGGCGTGTATCGCATGTACGCCGATGACGGTGAGTTGTTGTATGTCGGCAAGGCAGCCCGCCTACGCGATCGCGTCGGCAGCTATTTCAGCAACAAGGACCTGGATACCAAGATTGCGGCCATGGTGCGCCGGATCGCCCGCATCGAGGTCACCGTCGTCAACAGCGAGCCGGAGGCGCTGCTGCTCGAATGCAATCTGATCAAGGCCCACCGGCCGCGCTACAACATCATGTTGCGCGACGACAAGACCTTTCCCTACATCTTATATGCGCCCGATCACGCCTACCCGCGGCTGTCGTTCTACCGCGGACCGCAGCCGCGACACAGCCGCCTATTCGGGCCGTTCGCCAGCGCTTATGCGGTGCGCGACGTGCTGCAGCACCTGCAGAAGGTGTTCAAGATCCGCAACTGTCGGGATTCATTCTTCGCCAATCGCAGCCGCCCGTGCCTGCAGCATCAGATCGGCCGCTGCTCGGCGCCGTGCGTGGACCTGATCTCGCCCGAGGACTACGCGCGCGATCTGCGGGGCGCGATCGGCGTGCTGGAAGGGCGCAACGCCGAGGTCGTAGCTTCGCTGCAGCAGCGCATGGAGGCAACGGCGGATAAGCTGCAGTTCGAGGATGCCGCCCGCCTGCGCGACCAGCTGCGCGAGC
>DASXYW010000006.1:0-38143 GCA_036502265.1 Steroidobacteraceae bacterium
TGCGCGGGCAGGCCCCGCGCCAGGGCCTCGGGAGGATAGAACTGCGAGAAGTGACGCCCGATGATCTCCTCGGCCCGATAGCCCTTGATCGCCTCGGCGCCGGCATTCCAGCTCACCACTTTGCCGGATGGGTCAAGCATCAGCATGCCGTAATCGCGCACGCTGTCGACGAAGATGCGCAGCGTGGCCTCATCGATCAGGCCAAGTCTGGCTTGCCGGGTCCGAAGTCCCTGTTCGTTGTGCGACATGCTGATGGTTTCGCCGCTCTGTGCAGACCATGCGGCTGTTGCGGGGCAATTCTACCTACGGCGGCTTCTGTGGCATGGTCCGGAATTCTCCTGCGCATGTAGGTGTCGGCGGACAGCGGGCCGCCGGTCTGCTCTAATACCGGCCCTCGGACGGCAACGGCAGGCAATGCGATGCGGGCGAAAACATATCTCGTGGCGCGGGTGCTGACCGTCTGGATGGCGAGTGGTGCGCTCGGGACCGGCGCGCTGGCCTACGAGGGCCACAGCCCGATCGAGCACGCCGCCTTCGGTCGCGCGGGAGATCAGCCGGTGGAGCTCTATACCCTCACCAATGTACATGGCATCGAAGCGCGCATCATGACCTACGGGGCGACGCTGGTGTCGCTCAAGACGCCGGATCGCAGCGCTCAATTCAAGAACATCGTGCTGGGCTTCGACTCGCTCGATCCGTACCTGGCCGGCGTTCCCTATTTCGGCGCCACCATTGGCCGCTATGCCAACCGCATCGCCGGGGCGCGTTTCTCCCTCGATGGGGCCGCCTATGCGCTGACGCCGAACGATGGTAAGAACACTCTGCACGGCGGCGGCGTCGGTTTCGACAAGCGCGTCTGGAGCGCCCAGCCGAGCGATAGCCCGCGGGGCCCGGTACTGGCGCTGACGTATGTCAGCCCGTCTGGCGAGGAGGGTTTCCCGGGAGAGCTCACGGTGCACGTCACCTACCGGCTCGACAACGACGACACGATGGCGATCGAGTACGAGGCCACGAGCACGGCGCCCACGCCGGTCAACCTGACCAATCACGCTTATTTCAATCTGACCGGCGATCCGACACGCAGCATCGTCGACCACGTCCTCATGATCAATGCCGACCGTTTCACACCGATCGACGCGGCGCTGATTCCGACCGGAGAGCTGCGAGCGGTGGCCGACACGCCGTTCGACTTTCATCAGCCGCACGCGATCGGCAGTCGGATCGGTGAGCAGGACGAGCAGCTGCAGCGCGCACACGGCTACGATCACAACTGGGTTCTGAGCAAGTCTCAGCCTGGTGCGCTGACGCTGGCGGCGATCGTGTCCGATCCGGACAGCGGCCGCTCGCTCGAGCTGCGCACCACGCAGCCGGGATTGCAGTTCTATTCCGGCAATTTCCTCAACGGCAGGCCCGCCGGCGGCGGCGGCTCGGTGTATGCCTATCGCAGCGGGCTGTGCCTGGAAACGCAGCACTTTCCCGACTCACCCAACCAATCGCGCTTCCCCGGCACCATCCTGCGTCCGGGCCAGACGTACTCCGAAAAGACGGTACTGGCCTTTCGCATCGCCCGCTAGGTTGCGACGAGGCCGATTATGTCTAATCAGCCACTTGGCCTGCTTTATCGGGGGCAGCCGGGGCGCTAAGGCTTAGGCCGCAGCCGCGTCACAGAGGCGGGAGCCGGACGCTCGGCGGCAAGGCGTGGTGACACGGCCATGACACTCAGCGGGAGGCCCGCGATACGCTGCCGCGCGTGGAACTGGGCGATCTCAGGGTGCTGCATTGGCGCGGTGCGCGAGCCGCGGGCGCTGTCGGCGAGCGCGCCGGGCTCGATCGCTTCATCATCGACACCTGTCAGCGCCGCGTCGCGATTTTCGATGCCGGCTCAGCGGATGCGGACGAGCGCTCGCGGCAGCAATTTCCCGATGATGGCCCGCTTGAGAGCCACCGCGCGGAGGCGGCGTACGCTTTTCTGCTGGGCTTTGCCAGCGGCCTTGAGAGCAAGCTCGTCGCCGAGACCGAGATCTTCGGTCAGATCAAAGCGGCCTGGCGTGATTTCTCGGAGCACGGCAGCCCGCTGGCGCGGGCACTGTCACCGTGGATGCAGTGGTTATTCCAGGATGCCAAGACGGTGCGAGCGCAGCACCTGAGCCACTTGGGCAGCGCCTCGTACGGTTCGCAGACGCGCCGGCTGCTGGGCGATCAGGCCGGCGGCGGCCCGACGCTGCTGATCGGGGCCGGGCAGCTGGCCCAGTCGGTGGCGCCCTGGTTGCCAGGATCGGAACTGTGGTTGTGGAATCGAACCGCCGTGCGTGCCTTGGAGCTGTCGCGCGAACTGGTCAAGCGCGAGCCGGCGCGCCCGCTGCGCCTCATCGAAGGGGGCCCTCAGGCTGAGCTGGCGGCGTGGCGCGCGGCGCGCAACGTCGTGGTGTGCGTACCGATCGATCCGCTGCAGGACGGAGCGCGCATTGCCGCCTGGGGTGAGCGCAGCGACCGCGCCGGCCGGGTGATTCATCTGGGACTGGAGCGGGCCGACAGTGCGCCCTGGCACGGGGTGCCGGAGCTGCTCAGTCTGGGCGTCCTGTTCGACATGCTGCGGGCGCAGTCCGAGCAGCGCCGGCGCCAGTTCGAGCGCGCCCGGCGCGCCTGCCGGGAAAAGGCCACGCTGCGCGCGCTGGGTGCGAGCGCATCGCACCCGCACAGCTGGGAAGACCTCGCGGCCTTCGATTCTCTCTGACCCATGGCGCTGCGGGCACTGAAGCTCGGCACGCGCCGCTCGCTCCTGGCACGCGCACAAAGCGCCGCGGTGGCACGCGAGCTGCAGCAGTTACACCCGGAGCTCGACGTCGAACTCGTCGGCATCGATACCCGCGGCGATCGCCTGCTCGACACGCCACTGTCGATCGTCGAGGGCAAGGAATTTTTCACCGATGAACTCGACCGCGCACTGCTCGACGGCCGGGTCGACTTTACGGTGCACTCGTACAAGGACCTGAGCCTGGATCGCACCGCTCGGCTGCGACTGGCCGCGGTGCCGCGTCGCCAGTGGCCGCACGATCTGGTGGTGTTCGCGCGCGACGTGCCGGCGCGCCTGGCCGCCGGCCACGAGCTGCGCATCGGCAGCTGCTCGCCGCGCCGAGCCAGCTTCGTACCGGATTTTCTGCAACAGGTACTACCGTATCGAACCTCGGACCGCCGCTCGATCCCGCGCCTGAAGCTGGTGGATGTGCGCGGCAACGTCGACACGCGACTGCGGCGGCTGCATGAACCGCGCGGCTCGAGCCGGCATCTGGATGGCATCGTACTGGCCTTTGCCGGCCTGGCACGGCTGTGGATCGACGATGCGGGCCAGGCGCTGCTGCGCGAGCTGTTCGTGGGGCTGCCGCACATGCTGCTGCCGCTGTCGGAATGTCCGGCCGCGCCGGCCCAGGGCGCGCTGGCGCTCGAATGCCGCCTGGACGATGCTGAAACCGCAGTAGTGCTTAGCGCACTGGATCACCCTGCCACGCGCCGCGCGGTCGCAACCGAGCGCGCACTGTTGGCATTGCGCGGGGGCGGCTGTCAGCAGCGCTTCGGCGCCACGCACATCGAGCTGCCTGAGCTGGGCGGCGCGCTGATGTATGAACGCTCCGGCGATGCACCTGAGAGCGGGCGCGGCGCGCTACCGCCGCGCTGGAGCCCGCAGCCGCCGCTCGAGACACCGCAAGGTGTCATCCGGCCCTGGGATGGCAGCCGTGCCGAGCGCCCAGGCGCTGAGCCGCTCGCCGCGGGCATCGCGCGCGCCAACGAGCGCCTGACAAGTGGCGCGCCCGTGTTCGTGGCGCATCGCGTGGCGTGGCCGGAAGAGCTGTCGGTGCCGGACAATTCGCCGTCGGTCCGCATCTGGGTTCCGGGAATTGCCACCTGGCGCGCGCTGGCTGCGCGCGGCCTGTGGGTCGAAGGCTGCGCCGACGGGCTGGGCTTTGCCGCGCTCGAGCCGTTGCTGGCCGAACCGCTGCTGCAGCTGCCGCCGACCGATCGCTGGACGGTACTCACGCACCAGGACGCAGTGGCTGGCTGGCCCGCCGCTGAGGTGATCGGGACCTATCGGCACGCCGATTCGCAGCCGGGCGGTGCGGAGGGCGCGCCGCCGGCCGATGTCACCCACCTGTACTGGTCCAGCGGGGCGCAGTTCGAGCGCTGGGGCAAGCGGAGCTTCGCCCAGGCACAGCATGCCTGCGGCCCGGGCCGCACCTTCGAGCATCTGCGACGCGCGGGGGTGCAAAATCTGCGCGTGTTCCCGCAACCCGCGCACTGGCGCCAATGGTTGGGTCTGTGAGTCGCACCGCCGGACAGGGTTCTTTGAGCATCGTCCCGATGCGCCGTACCGCGCTGGTTGCCGGCGCCGCGGCCGTGTGGTTGGCGCTGCAGGTGGTGCTGGTGGCGTGGTGGGCCACCCTGATTGGGCGCCAGGCACGCCAGATCGCCGTGCTGCAGTCGCTCGGCGGCGATGCCGACACCGGCGCCGCGGCGGCGCATTGGGCGCGCACACGACTGATGCTGGTGGGAGAGTCCAGTACCTTTCTGGCGCTGCTGCTGGTGGTGTCGCTGTTGCTGGCGTGGCTGTACTGGCGCGAACAGCGCCGAGCCCGCAGCATGCAGGCGTTCTTCGCCTCGGTGACCCACGAGCTGCGCACCCCGCTGACCAGCATCCGCCTGCAGGCCGAGGCGATTGCCGAGGGCGCCCAGCGTGCCGAGCTGGCGCGCCGGCTGCTGGAGGATTCGCACCGTCTGGAGTCGCAGATCGAAAAGACGCTCGAGCTGGCGCGAGTCGAAGGCGGCGGCCCGCTGTCCGAGCAGGAGCTACCGCTGCAGTCGTGGCTGCCGCGCACGCTGCCGGGCATCGCGGCGGCGCACGGCGCGCGCCTGCAGGTGCACGCGCAGGTCGAACCGGATCTACCGCCGGTACAGGCCGATGCTGCCGCATTGCAGCTGATCCTGCGCAACCTGCTCGAGAACTCGGTCCGCCACTCGCAGATCGATCCGGTCGGCGTACGGCTGACCGCGACTCGGCGAGCGAACTTCGTGCGGCTCGAGTACCAGGATAACGGCCGTGGCGTGGCTCCCGGCACCGGAGCGCTCGGCGGGCTGTTCGCACGCGGCCGCGCCTCGCAGGGTGCCGGCGTTGGCCTGTACCTGGTACGCCGCCTGATGCAGCGCATGCACGGCCGGGCAGCCTTCGACACCGCGCCCGGCGCCGGCTTTCGCTGCGAGCTGTGGCTACCGGTGGATGCATGAGCGGCGCGGCCCGTCTGCTGCTGCTCGAGGATGAGCGCAATGTGGCCGCGACGCTGGCCGAACGGCTGCGCACGGAAGGGTTCCAGGTGCTGGTGGCCGAGTCGCTTGCCAGTGCGCGGCGCGCGCTCGGCAGCGGTGCCTTTGACCTGGCGCTGCTGGATGTCGCGCTGCCGGATGGCAACGGCTTCGAGTTCGCGCGCCTGCTGCGCACGCAGGCGCCGCGCACCGCCATCATTTTTCTGACTGCGCACGCCGCCGCCGAAGATCGCATCCACGGTCTGGAACTGGGAGCCGATGACTACGTCGGCAAGCCGTTCCACTACCGCGAGCTGCTACTGCGCATCCACAACAGCCTGAAGCGGGCCCAGGATCTGGCGCGTGTGCCGGGCGACATGCGCGGCCGGGTGCGCATCGGCCGGGCGCTGGTGGATTTCGAGCGCTTCTCGGCCACGGTGGACGCCGAGTCCGTGGCGCTCACCCACAAGGAGTGTGCCGTGCTGCGGCTGCTGGCCGAGCGCGTCGGCAAGGCGGTGAGCCGCGATGAGATCCTCGATCGCGCCTGGTCCACCGATGAATTTCCGACCTCGCGCACGGTCGACAACTTCATCGTGCGGCTGCGCAAGCTGGTCGAGTTCGACCCGGCGGATCCGCGCGTCATCCGCAGCATCCGCGGCGTGGGCTACCTGCTAACCGAGATCCAACATGAGTGAGGCGCAGTGACCGAATCGCTGTTGCAGCAGGCGCTGGCGCGCCGCAATCGCGGCCGCCCGCCGGTGTGGTTCATGCGCCAGGCCGGACGCTACCACCGCCATTACCAGCGGCTGCGCGCCCGCCACGACTTCATCGAACTGTGCAAGCGGCCGGATCTGGCGGTAGCCGTGACCTTAGGTCCGATCGAGGACTTCGGGTTCGATGCGGCGATCCTGTTTTCCGACCTGCTGTTCCCGCTGGAGGCGATGGGCATGGGCTTAAGCTACACGCCCAGCCCGAAGCTGGACTGGCATCTGCGCGAGCTCGCCGATCTGGCGCGACTGCGCGGCGGTGCGGCGCGCGCCACCCGGATGGCATTCCAAGCCGAGGCCATTTCCCGCCTGCGCGCGCGTCTGCCGGCCGATCGCGCACTGATTGGTTTCGTCGGCGGTCCGTTCACGCTGTACGCCTATGCCGTGGCCGGATCGCACGAGGGCTTCGAGCGCGAGGGCATCGCCGGACTGGACAATGGCCTGTACCAGGGCTTCAACGAACGTCTGTGCGAGCTGCTGGCCGCCAACATGGTGCTGCAGGCCGAGGCCGGAGCCGACTGCGTGGCAATCTTTGACACGGCGGCCGGTATCTTGAGTCCGGAGCAGTACGCACGCTTCGCGGTGCCGCCGCTGGTGGCGGTGACCGGCGCATTTCGCGCCCGCTGCCCGGATACGCCGTTGGTGTATTACTCACGTGATACCGGGCCGTCGCATTGGGCGGCGCTCCAGAAGCTGGACCTGCAGGGTCTGGGCATCGACTGGCGACACGACCTGCATGAAGCGCTGCGCTCGCTGGGCGCTCGCTGGAGCGTGCAGGGCAACCTTGATCCGCAGTGGCTGCTATTGCCCCCAAAAGAGCTCGAGGCGCGAGTGCGCGAGGTGTTCACGCGGGTGCTGACGCTGCCGCAGGCGGCGCGCGCGGCCTGGGTGTGCGGCCTGGGCCATGGGGTACTGCAGACCACGCCCGAGGACAACATTCGACTGGTGCTTCGAGTGCAGCGGGAGATGTTCGGATGATGGCCGAGGCTGATCCGCTGATTGCGAAGTACGACGTCGCCGGGCCGCGCTACACCAGCTACCCGACGGTGCCGTATTGGGAGATCACCCCGAGCGCGGCGCAATGGATCGGGCATGTGGCCGCGGCGCTGGCCCAGGCCGGGGGCCATGGCGCGGCGCTGTATCTGCACATTCCCTTCTGTCGGGCACTGTGCACCTTTTGCGGCTGTAATACCCGTATCACCCGCAGTCACGCCTTCGTGCCACCGTACCTCAAGTCGCTACTCGGCGAACTTGATCTGTATATGCGGCAGCTCGGCAGTTCGACGCTGGAGGTGGGCGAGCTGCATTTCGGCGGCGGCACGCCGACGTTCCTGTCGTCCGAGGAGCTCGAGCTGCTGCTCGCCGGATTGTTCCGCCGCATCCGGCTGCGGCCGGGCGCGGTGGCCTCGATCGAGGTCGATCCACGAGTCACCACGCCCGAGCAGCTACAGGTGCTGGCACGCTACGGATTTCGCCGCATCAGCCTGGGGGTCCAGGACTTTGATCCCAAGGTGCAGGACATCGTCAATCGCGTGCAGAGCGTTGCGCAGGTGGCCGAGGTCACGCGCGCGGCGCGCGCGCTGTCGTTCGACAGCGTGAATTTCGATCTGATCTACGGTTTGCCGCTGCAGTCCGCCGCCAGCATCGAGTCCACCATGGACGCGGTATGCCGCCTGCGCCCCGACCGCATTGCGCTCTACGGCTATGCGCACGTGCCGTGGATCAAGCCAGGGCAGCGCCGCTTCACCGAGGCGGATTTGCCGGTCGGAGAGCACAAGCGCGCGCTCTACGAGCTGGCGCGTGCGCGACTGGAGCAGGAGGGCTACCACGAGATCGGGCTGGATCATTTTGCGCTCGCGAGCGACAGCCTTTGGCGCGCGGTGCGCGCCGGCACCCTGCATCGAAATTTCATGGGCTACACCACCGCCTTCACCCGGCCGCTGATTGGTTTGGGGGTGTCCTCGATCGGCGATGCCGGGGATGCGTTCGCGCAGAACGAAAAGGATCTGCAGCGCTACCAGGAGCGGGTCGCCGCCGGCGAGCTGCCGATCCAGCGCGGTCACGTGCTCGATCCGGAGGACCAGGTGTTGCGCCGGCACATCCTGCGATTGATGACGCGGCTGGAAACACACTGGGACGAGGCCGCCGATTTCACCGGCTACGTGCGCACGGCGGCCGAACGGCTGGCTGAGCCGGCGGCCGATGGTCTGGTGGAGCTTACGGCCAGCGGTTGCCGCGTGACCGGCAAGGGCCGTGGCTATCTGCGCAACATCTGCATGGCGTTCGACGCACGGCTGGCGCGGCGCGCGCCCGACAAGGCATTGTTCAGCCGCACGGTGTGAGCTAAGCGCCTCAGAACGGCTTCACCACCGCCAGCAGCACGATCGGCACCACGATCAGCAGCGCGGCCTCGTTGAACAGTCGCAGCGCCAGTGCGCTCGGCATCGTCGCTGCGGCTTGCAGCCGTCGCAACAGCAGGCGGCAGGCGGCGTGGTAACCCAGCAGCGCCAACACCAACACCAGCTTCACCATCAGCCAGCGGCCAGTGTCGTGAAAACCGAGCCACAGCCACAGCCCGAGCAGCAGCGCTGCGATCGCCATGATGCTCATAAACAGATACAGCCGGCGTGCCATCACCACCAGCCGGCGTACGTCCTCGCCGAGCGATCGGCCCTCGGCGTAATGCACGAAGATGCGCGGCAGATAGAACAGGCCCGCGAGCCAGGCGATCACGGCCAGCAAGTGCGCAGCTTTGACCCACAGCATGATTGGGCACCTTAGCGCGAGTCGAAGCGCTTAAGCTATCCCGACCCATGTCACAGCAGCTTCGATCGCCGCCCGAGGAGTGCGATGCAGGCCCGCCGGCCGCGTGGCTGCGGGCTCTGTCGCGACTGTCGTTGGCTGCGCTTTATCGGCTCACGGCGCTGATCGTGTGGGTGCTGCGCCATGTTTTCCGATTTCGCGTGGCGGTGGCGCGCGACAACCTGCAGCGTTGTTTTCCCGAGCGCAGCGCCGCCCAGATCGATGCGCTGCTGGATCAGTACTATTGCAACCTGTCACAGGTGGCGGCCGAGTTCATCAAGATGGCCGGCCTGTCGGCCGACCAGCTTCGCACGCACATGAGGATGCACAACGTCGAGCGGGTCGCGGCCGAGACCCGCGCCGGCCGCTCGGTGCTGCTGCTGGGCGCTCACCAATGCAACTGGGAATGGACACTGCAGGCCTGCGTGCTGTTTCTGGGCGTGCCGATCGAAGCCGGCTACAAACCGCTGCATTCGAAGCGCTTCGATCGCGAGCTGCGCAAGATGCGTTGCCGCTACGGCGGACACCTGATTGCCGCGAAGAAATTGGTGCGCGAGGTGGTGCGACGGCGCGGACAGCTGCATGGCGTGGCGCTGCACGCCGACCAGGTGCCAGCCTCCAGCGGTCGGCGCCAATGGGTAAGCTTTTTGGGACGGCCGACGCCTTTTTATCCCGGGCCAGCAGAGATTGCCCGGATGACCGGCTATGCCGCCTTTTTCGTACCGATGCGGCGCTTGACCCGGGGCCACTATGAGCTCGACTGCGTGCCGATCTGCGCCGCCGGCGAGCGACTCGACACCGCCACGTTTACCGCGCGCTACGCCGCGCTGGTAGAAGAGATGATCCGGGCCCATCCCGCCGATTGGACCTGGATTCACCGGCGCTGGAAGATCGCACCGCCGGCGCAGCTGACTTCCAAGGAGACGGTTGAAGAGTAGGCCGCGGTCGCGACCCGCTCGGCGTCAGGCGCGGGCCACGCCGCTGCGCACGCCGTGCCACCAGCGATGGATGCTGTCACCCACCTGGTGCATGCCGCTGTCCAACTGGTGCCCCGCTTCACGGGTCCCGTGCTGGACGCGGTGCCCGAATTCCGCCGAGCCGCGTTTAACCGCGTGGCCGAATTCGTGAACACTGCTGCGCATCGCCGCAAAGGGCGAATCGGCAGGGGTTGGTTCCGGCTGGCTGCCCAGCGCCGGAAAGGCGGTGGCGAACAGCGCGATTGCTTCGGGGAGCCGGAGTCGTCTGCGAGTCATGTATGCGACCCTCGAGGGGGTATCTTGGGGGGACTGCAGTTTAACATTTTTGTCACCCAATCTGCCTGTCGGCAATCGGCGACAAACAATAAAGTTTTTATATTTCAATCGGTTACTTCGGAGAGAGAGGCCGAACGACGATGGTTTTGGCGGGCGGTCGGGTGTTCGAGGTGACAGTGCTCGCACTGTGATGAACGCTGGCGCCCAGGGCGCCGGTGCGCTGCTTGAGCAGCGATTGGCGGGCGACTTTGGCGGCTCCAGTGGACGAGGGCTGCACCAGCCCCGCGTAGTGCTTGCTGCGTGCCTTGGTGCTGGTGGCGTTGACACTCGGCGGGCTTAGGTTGGCGGCCAGCGCGATGGCCGCGGGAAGCGCCAGCAACAACAGCGGCAGCAGCCTCATTGGCTGCAAGCTTAAGGGGACTCGGATGTGGGTGCGGTCCGGCATCGTGCCTTCGATTATAGCCAGACCCACCCTCGGCCCGGCGTGACCGGCGGCTTTAGTACATGCCGCCGTTGATCGACAGTACCTGCCCGGTAATGTAGCCGGCCGCATCGCTGGCCAGGAAGGCGGCAGCAGCGGCCACGTCCCCTGGCGCTCCCGCGCGCCCCATCGGCACCAGTCGCGCGATGGTCGGCGGGTCGAAGTGGCCCGCGCTCATGCCGGCTTGGATGATGCCGGGCGAAAGTGCGTTGACGGTGACCCCGCGGCTGGCGACTTCCAGAGCCAACGCCCGCGTGGCCGAGATCAGCGCGCCCTTGGCAGCAGCATAGTTCACCTGGCCACGGTTGCCGCTCTGGGCCGCCACCGATGCCATATTGAGGATGCGGCCCCAGCGGGTGCGCAGCATCGGCAGCAGCAGCGGCTGCGTGACGTTGAAGAAACCCTGCAGCGAGACGTCCAGGACCCGCTGCCATTGTGCCGCCGACATTCCCGGAAAGACCGCGTCATCGTGTACCCCGGCGTTGTTCACCAGGATCTGGATTGCGCCGGCCTCGAGCAACGGCTCGAGTGCCGCGCGGCTGGCGAGGGCGTCGGTCACGTCGAAAACCAGCGCCGCGGCCTGCAGTCGCCGGGCGCACAGTTGCTGCACCAGGCGTTCGGCTGCGGCTGGATTGCGATGCGCATGCACGTAGACGTAATGACCGGCCAGTGCCAGGCGCTCGCAGATCGCCGCGCCCAGGCCGCCGCTGCCGCCCGTGACCAGCGCGCGGCGCGGCGCGGCGCTCATGACGGGCCGGGCGTGGCGCTCATACCCAGCAGCACGCTCAGACGCCCTTGCGCCAGCAGCCGCTCGTCCTGCTGCAGACTGAAGGCATAGAGCGCGCTGACCGCGTCGCTGTGCAATCGCACCGCGGTAACGAGCAGATCCTGGGCGAGATCGTCCAGGCGCGCCACCGCGAACTCGACCCGGCGCGCACTGGTGAGCATGCCGAAGCCACTGCCGCCGCCTGGTCGACTCTGCAGCAGCGCGCCATGCACGGCGATCGCCTGGGCAGCGTATTCGATCGCGCACACCGAGTTCAGTCGGCCATGGGCTCGCAGCGGATTGTCCGGCGCGCGATGACTGCCGGCGCGACAGGCGACGCGCTGCAGATCCCAGGACACCACCTCCTCCAGCAGGCACATGCTGCCCTGATGCGGGATGTGGCTCTCGATCCATTGCCGATCGAGCTTCAAACCCGCACTTCGATTGCCAGTTGTAGGCCGTTCAGGTATTCCAGGACCACGGGCCCGCTGCGTTGCCGGGCCAGGCTATGCAGCAGCGGCAGACAGCGCGCGGCGGGGATCGCCCGGCGCAGGGTCTCGAGATTGCGATCGGCCATCGACGTGACGTTCGGCGTATCGCTCAGCTCCAGCGTGATGCTTGCATGGGCGGCTGCGGCGGGCGCTCGCAGCAGCAGGGCCGCGCCGAAGGCATCGGGCACCGGTTGCTTGGCGCGCAGCGGCGGCGGGTAGTCGGCGTCATAGCACAGCAGCAGGACGCTGCCGGCGCCAGCCGCCAGCTGCGCGCAGGCCTCGAGCAGACCCGCCCCAACGCTGGCGTCGCCGGCGCACACCGCGGTGAAGGCTTCACGGCAACCGTGGGCAATGCTCCAGTAGCCGGCGGCGGCGTTGTGCACCGAGTTGGTGAATCGCGTCGGCGAGATCTGCCGTGGTTCGCCCGCCAGCGCGACACAGATTTCATGGCAGTTGTCGCCATCTCCGCAGGATGAGGCGAACACCGTCGGCAGCGTGCTGCCATCGGCACCGCAGCGCATCAGGGCTTCGGCGCCGACCGCCAGCGCGGTATTGATGACCCGCCCGGCGCGGCGTCGTTCGGCCGGGGGCAGCGCGAGGGCCGGGGGCACGACGGTAGCATTGGCGCTGTAGGCCCGCTGTCCACCCAGAATCTTACGGCCATCATCCCAACTGCCGAGTCCGGGTCCCAGCAGGCCGACGCCGGCGATGACAGCGCTCAGACGGCTCATTGTCGGGCCCGCGCGTAGCGGCCGAACAGCAAACTGCAGTTGGCGCCGCCGAACCCGAACGAATTGCTCAGTACGCAGTGCAGCGCTGCACGCTGGTTGCGGGTGATGTAATTGAGCGTGAGGGCGGGATCCGGCACTCGGTGATGCAGCCCGCCCGGCATTAAGCCGGACGTGAGCGCGATAGCGCAGATCACGGCCTCCAGCGCGCCGGCCGCGCCCAGCGCGTGACCGGTGGCTCCCTTGGTCGAACTGCACGGCGTGACATCGCCGAACAGGGCGGTCACCGCGCGGCTCTCGGCACTGTCGTTACTGGGAGTGCCGGTGCCGTGCAGGTTGATGTAATCGACGCTGCGCGCGCTCACACCGGCGGCGGCCAGCGCCGCGCGCATGGCACTGAGCGCTCCGGCGCCGTCCGGCTCGGGACTGGACATGTGGTAGGCGTCGCTGGATTCGCCGGCTCCGAGCAGCAGCACCGCGTCGTCATCCGGCAGCGCCGGCGCGCGCTCGAGCAGGGCGAACGCGGCCGCCTCGGCGATCGACAGCCCGTCACGGGCGCGGTCGAACGGCCGGCACGGTTCGCGCGCGGTGAGCTGCAGCGCATTAAAGCCATACAACGTTGTCAGGCACAGCGAATCGATTCCGCCCACGATCGCGGCATCGATCTGATCGGCAGCGATCATGCGCTGGGCGGCGGCGAACACCTTGGCGCTGGAAGAACAGGCGGTACACACCGCGGCCGCAGGTCCTCTCAGGTCGAACAGCCGGGCGACGAAGTCCACCACCGAGAACGAGTTATGTGTTCCGGCGTAATCGAACTGCGCCGGCAGCGCGCCGGTAATCGGATCCAGGTGACGGTAGGCGAGCTCGGTGGTCAGGATGCCCGAGGTGCTGGTGCCCAGGTAGAGGCCGACGCGTCGCGGGCCGAAGCGCGCGAGCGCCGCGCGCACCGCCGCGTCGAACCGATCCTGGCCCAGAGCCAGCTGCGCTAGGCGGTTATTGCGACAGTCGAACCGCTGCAGACCGGGCGGCACGCGCACCGCATCGATGCCCGTCACTTCCCCGATCCAGGTCGGCAGCTCGATGCCCTCGAAGTGGCACGGCGACAGGCCGCTGCGCGCCTGCTGCAAAGCCGCGTGCGTCGCTTCGACCCCGTGGCCGAGGCAACTACTGGCGGTGAAATGCGTCAGCTGCAGTGGCGCCATCATCGCAGCGCCTCGCGCAGCGTGACTGGATGCAGCGCACGCTGCACGATCGCATCGATGAGACGCGGTAGCACCTCCAGCACTACCGCGACCCCAGCGGGGCTGCGGGCGGCGTGGCCATCATGCAGCAGCAGAATGTCGCCGGCGCGCAGTTCGCGCGTCAGCCGCGTAATGATCCGTTCCGCGTTGTCGCTGAAGGTGTCAAAGCCGCGTCGAGTCCAGCTGGCCAGCTGCAGGCCCTGTCGCTGCAGCAGTGGATCGAGCAGCAGGTTGCGCAGGCCGGCGGGTGCACGAAAGAAGCGCGGCGGGCTGCCACTCACGCGCGCCAGGGCGTCTTGCGCGCGCAGCAGCTCGTCGCGCAGGCGCGCCGGGCCCAGCAGCGCGAAATTGTGACGATGGTGGTAGCTGTGATTCTCGACCGCGTGTCCGGCCGCTACGCAGGCCCGCACGCAGCTCGCGTGCTGTTCGGCGCGCTCGCCGATACAGAAGAAGGTCGCCCGCACCTGGCGCGCGTTCAGTATCGACAGCACCTGTGGAGTGACGGCGGGGTCCGGACCATCGTCAAACGTGATCGCCACTTCACCGCGCGCCGCGGCCGCCGGCGGCAAGCGCGTCCAGTTCGAGCCCAGCGCGCGGCTGCGCGGCCACAGCCCCAGTCCCGTCAGCAGCAGGTGATCGGCCATCACGCCGCCGAGCGCCCAAGGCCACCAGTGCGGGTGCAGGGCGGTGAAGCCGGCAGCCGCCCCATGCAGCAGGGCCGAGGCGCGCACCAGCGGCGTGGCGCGCCAGGCGGTGGGCGCGCTGTGGGTGAAGACATTCAACCGGTCGCCACCTCGCGCTCGAGAAATCGCCGCCACAGGTCGCGCCAGACTGGCCAGTCGTGAGCGCCGGGAATCACCTGGGTTGCGTCCGGCGGCAGCAGCTGCGCCAGCAGGCGCTGGGCGTGCGCGAATCGGTCCTCGCTGCCAAAGCCAAGGAATACCCGAGGAGCATCGGGCCGAGTGGCCAGCGCGGACGCGAATCCCCACACGCGTCGATCATCATCGTCGGGCGCGAGCTTCGCCGGCGGCCAGCGCGCGCGACAGCCGGCCGGCGTGGCCAACGCGGCCTCCGCCTCGGCCACCACCGCCCGGGCGCCTAGGTAGGGAGCCAGCAGGCACAGCCCGCTCAGACCCTGCGTGCTCGCGGCGGCCATACGCAATGTCATGAAGCCTCCCAACGAAATGCCGCCCAGCCACTGTCGGGCGGCGGTGCCGGCCCCGTTAAGCTCCTGACGCAGGCCTGCCAGCCAACTGCGATCGTTCAGGTGCGCTGGTTCCGGGTCAGCCAGTACCAGTTCGACCGCCGGTGCGTGCTCGCGCACCGCCTGATCAAAACCGGCGCCGACGAAATCCTCGAGCACATGATAAGCGCCCGGCAGCAGCACGACGCGAGTGCTGGCCGCTCCGGCGGGCGCAAAGCGCAGGGTGCGCATCAGGATTGGACCGCGGTCAGCCGGCGAGGCGCCAGCAGCGCTGCGAACAGCAGGGCCAGCAGGGTGCCGGGTGCCACGGTCTCGCCCAGTGCGCTCAGCACCGGCACGTGCGCGAAGGCCAGAACCCCAAAGCCGACCACGGTGCAGGTATTGGCGATCAGCAGCGAAGCCAGGGTCAGCGGCAGGGCGGCGCCGCTGCGATCGGCAGCACGCCGGTCAAAGAACAGCGCGTAGTTCGAGCCCACGGCGACGATCAGTAACATGCCGATCAGATGCAAAATCGTCAGTCGGGTGCCGCATGCGGCGAGACCCGCGCTCACCACCAGCACCGCGAGCAGCAGCGGGGCGATCACGCGCGCCACGCGCTTAAGGCTGCGCAGCACCAGCAGCAGCAGGATCGCGATGGCCGCCAGCCCGCTGAGCGACAGACGCACGGCCTCGGTGAGGTAGCTGGCGTACAGGAGATCCAGTTGCTGCTTGATGTTCAGCACCACTACCTGCTCGTTGGCCAGCGAAGCGAGCGCCCGCTGCACCGGGCCAAGCTCGATGCCGGCGTCCCTGACCGCCGGGGTGGCGGCCGCGGCGTGCAAGGGCAGCAGGGCGTGCCAGCGATCATCGCCGTGCCACAGCAGCGCATCGGCCCCGAGAGCGAACGAGGTGTGCGCCAGATCGGCACGCGTGATGGGCGGCGCGGTGCGCGCCTCCGCGGCCTGCTCCACGAACGGCTGCAGCGATTGCAGCCGCACCGGCAGGCCGGTCACGGCGTGCCCCAGACGGCTCTGCAACTCCGCTTCGGGTGGCACACTGGCCTGGCGCATGCGCTGGGTATGTTCGCTCGGCAGAAAGCGCGTCACGCTGTCATAGCCGCCGATCACGCCGCTGTCCGCCAGGGCATCGAGCCGCGCGGCGGCCTGCTCGGCCAGCTGCAGCGCTTGCTGCTCATCGCTGGCGCTGGCGATGACCAGGGTGCCCACGTCCGGTGCGCCCAGGTCGGCTCGCATGTTCGCATCCAGCGCCAGCGCCGCGGGCGCCACCGGACTCAACGCGGACAGGTCCTTGTTCCACAATTCGTGGCGCTCCCGGTACAGCAGCAGCGCACACACCAGCGCCAGTGGCAGCAGCACTGCGGCGGCGGCCTGCGCGCGCGCCAAGCCGCGCGCGGCGACGCTGCCGAGTGGCACCAGATCGGCAATTGGAAACCGCTGCGGCAGCAGCTGCGGCAGCACCCAGCGCGTTACCGCGGCCGCGGCCAGCAGTCCGCTAATCGAGTACAGGCCAAGCTGCGCCAGACCCGGAAAGCTTGAGGGCAGCAGCGAGGCGAACCCGCACACCGAGGTCAGCACGCCCAGTCCGATCGTGCGCCACAGCGCGTTGTCATCCGCGCCGCCCGGTCGGCATGATTGGATGAACAGGTAAATCGAGTAGTCGACCGACTCGCCGATCAGCGTCACGCCAAAGCCCAGCGTGATGCCGTGCACGACGCCAAAGCCCAGCGCCACCGCCGCCACGCCGGCCAGCGCGCCGGAAGCCACCGGCAGCAAACCGAACAACAACGTCGGCAGCGAGCGATACACCAGCAGCAGCAGCGTGACGATGACCGCGGTGCTCAGCAGCGACAGGCGCACCGCCTCGTGCTCGATCGTGGCGCGCGCCTCGACCGAGAACACTCCCGGTCCGGTCATCGCAAGGCGCAGGTCCGGTGCCGGCGCTGCGGATGCGAACGCGCTGCGAATCAGTGCGATGGCCTGCGCCTGCGCGTCGGTATCGGAGCCAACGGCGCGGGTCTGCGCAATCAGCAGCGCGCGCGTGCCATCGCCCGAACTCCACACGCCCTGTTCGCGACGCGGACCGGCGGCTTCTTCGAGCTGATCGATCACCTGCAGTGTTTCGCCGGTTGGATCGGCCTGAAACAGCGACTTGGCCAGCAACCCGGCCGGCGAGGCGAGTAGCTGCAGATTATCCTCGATGGCCGCGTTCAGGCCCTCGACGCTGAAGCGCGCGGGCGTCACCGTCGGGCTGAGCTGATAGCGATGCCGAAACACGAACTCCCGGTCCTGGTCCTGGCTGGCCTGCTCGCCGTTGCTCACGCTGACAAATTCCGGCCGCCGGCGCAGCGCAGCGGCCACGGCGTGCGAGACCAGCGCGCGCGCGTCGGCGCCACCGCCCTCGATTCCGATCAGGATCAGCCGCGAGGCCAGCCCGTCGCGCAGCTGCTGCACCAGCAGCTGCTGGCTGGCAGTCGGTGCGCGCGGCAGAAAGGCCGACAGGTCGGCGCTGTAGCGGGCACGGGCGACCACCACGGCGGCCAGCGCCAGCAGCAGCAGCCAGAGGCACGGTCCCAGCCAGCGCGAGCGGCTCATGGGCGCGGCGTGATGCTCATCACGGAGCGATCACCGTCGCTCTGCAGCACCTGGATCTCGCGCACGGCGTCGCGCTCGCCTTGCATGTCAATCTGCCTGACGCTCTCGGCGAGCCGCGGATCGCGCGGCGTAAGTTGCAGCTGCCAGCTTTCGAGCGTGCCGATGAACTGCAGCGCGAACACGCGCTCCAGTGCGGTGCGATCGCCCGCCAGGATTGCGCGCATGCTGTCGATCAGCGGCGCGATCTGCGGATAGTCCTCAAGCCGCACCTGGCGCCGGTGTCTGCCGGCCTGCATCGTGACCAGTCCGTGGTCGAGCACCAGCGTCTGCGGTTTTGGTTTCAGGCTGCGCAGTTCCAGATGATCCGGCGCCTCGTAGACCAGCTCGCCGGAGGACTCGAGCGGATGCGCGAGCATGGCCAGGTATTTCTTCTCGGTGTAGTCGGCTTCGCGGTGCCGACCTTGTGCCAACAGCTGCAGCAGCTGGTCGAAGTCGGTATTGTTGTCCGCGGCCAGCGCAGCAAGGCCGATGCTCGCCAGGGCTGCGGCCAACAGCGCACAGGCGGCGGCGCGCCGCGCGTTCATCGCGGCGGCGCGGTCGAGGGGCTGCGCCAGAAGTCGAAGAAGTTGAACCAGTTGTACGGATCGCTGCGGCAATAGCGCTCCAAAAGCGCAGCGTAGCGCGCCACCGCGGCCTCGACTGCGGCCCGGCGCTGAGCCGGCGTTGTGGCCGAAAAATCCGCCAGCGGCTCGAACACCACATGGTAGCGATTGCCGCCGCGGTACAGACCGAGCATGAACACCACCTTCCGGCGCAGCATCGCGGCCGCGCGCATTGGGCCGGTGGGCAGGTAGGCGGTCGCTCCCAGGAAGCTTACCGGCAGTACGTCTTCCGCAGCGATGCTGCGATCGGCCAGCATCCCGACCAGCGCACCCTGATCCAGGCGCGCACGGATCTGGAGCATCGCGTCGATCCGGCCGATTGCAATGATCTCGGGCGGATTGCGTGGCGCCAGCGCCGCCACCATGGCCTTCATTTTGCGCGCGTTGTCCTCGTACATCGCCATCGCCAGTGCCAATCCAGTGCGATGTCGTCCGAGCCAGCGCAGTATCTCGAAGCTGCCCACGTGCGCTCCCATGAGCAGCACGCCCCCGCCCGCGCTCACCACCTCGCTCATCAGCTGCTCGCCCTGCAGCGACACATCGAATAGCTGATAACGCTCGGCCAGCAGATACATGCGGTCGTGAATGCAGGTGGCGAATGTCATGAGGTGACGGAAGCGCTCGCGCGCGCCGGGCTCGCGCGCCAGCGCGCGGCGCAGGTAGTCGCGCATGTTGCGGCGAGCAGTCGGTGCGAATACGAAGAAATAGGCCGCAATCGCGTAGAGCAGCACGCGGCCCGCCGGCCGCCCGATACGAATCGACAGGCGCGCCATCCATTGCAGCGCCAGGCCACTGCCGCGCTCCGGACTTCGACGCCAGTCCGGCACCGCCCCATGGCTCGTGGTCCATTGGGCGGTGGGAGGGGTCACGGTGGCGACGCCGGCAGTAACGTGGCGGCGGGCCGGCGCTCGAGAATCCCTCCAGCCACCAGCGCCTCGGCGCTGCGCAGCTCGAAGCGCGTGTGCCCGTCCGGCTGCACTTGGTACTCCAGCTGCAGCGACTCGCCCGGTCGCACGGCGCGATGGTACTTGACCGTGCTCACCTGCCACAGCGACTCGCCATCGCGGCCGAGCTCCTCCGCCTGCGCGCATTCGATCGCGTGTAGCGTCTCATCCAGCAACACCACCCCCGGCACGACCGGAAATCCCGGAAAGTGGCCGGCGATCGCCGGGTGATCCGGCGCGATACACAGGCGCAGGGTGTGGCTGTTCATGCGAACAGGTGCGGTTGCTGCTCCGCTGCCACCGCCGTCAGTGCGCGCAGCGTGTGCTGCGCTAGCTTGCCGGTGGCGTTGCGTGGCAGCTGCTCCACCAGCAGCAGGGGTCGCGGCAGGAACACCGGGTCGATGCGCTGGCGCAGCGCCTGAAGAATGCTGGCGGCGTCGAGCTTTGGGGCGACCACCAGCGCGCCGAGCCGCGTCACGTCGGCGAGTGACCCCTGCACATCCTCGCGCACGAAGTAGGCCGCATCCTGCACGCCAGGAATGGCCTGTAGCTGGTGATTGAGATGGGCCAGCGAGCTGCGCTTGCCGGCGATGTTGACCAGATCGGCGGTGCGTCCGTGCAGCAGGAAGCAATTCTCGGCGACCGGCTCCAGCACGTCGGCCAGTGCGGTGCGTTGTTCGATGTGGCCACCGTGTGCCCAGCAGTGCTGCGCATCAGTGCTCAGCTGCACGTCGGGAAACAGCCGCCACTGCTGCTCGAGCGCGGTGCGACGGCTGGCCATCTCGCCGGTCTCGGTCGATCCATAGATCTCGAGCAGCGGCGCGTGGTAACGGCTCTCCACTTCGCGCGCCAGGCCGGCGGGCAGCATCGCCGTGGCCGACACAATCAGCTCGAGCGGCGGCAAAACCTGGCCGGCCGCCAGCAAGGCGCGCAGATGCACCGGCGTGGACACCAGCACGCGTGGGGCGGGAGCCGCATGCAGCGCGGCGGCGATGTCAGCCGGAAAGAACGGCCGCTCCGCGCACAGTGCCGCACCACACTGCAGTGGCAGCATCACCGTGGATTCGAACCCGTACATATGCTGCGCGGGAACGGTGCCCAGGATCGCGCAGCCGGTCAGATCAGCGACCGGCAGGCGACTGATTTCGGCCTGCACGCAGCGAACCAGCTTGCCCCAGCTCTTGGCGTGCGGCACCGGCGCGCCGCTCGAGCCGGAGGTGAACAGATACCCGGCGCGCTGGGTGGCGGGAATCAGCGGGACTCGCAACTCCCCGGCGATCGAATCGGCCGCGCCGTCGCCGGCATCGACGTATAACAGCTGCGGCAGAGCAATCGGGCACTGCGGATCATCGCTCAGGCAGAATACGTCCGGAGCGAACACCCGCAGCTGACGAATGACTTCCGGCGCGTGCGCCGACGGCAGAATGCTGCACTTGCCGCGTACCAACGCGGCGCCGAGCCCGACCGCGAAACGGTAGCGATCGGCACAGAAGTTGAGCACGTGCATGCTGTCCGGCAGGCGCTGCGCCAGTGCCGCGACATCGAGCAGAAACCGGCGAGCGCTGATCGGCCGGCCGCCGCGCCAGGCGATGACGGCGTCAGGCCGGTCGTGGGCGATCAGGGGCAGTGCGGTCATGCGCGCTCAACGACGCGTCAGCCGCGTCGCGCCTCTCACTTGATTCTCTGCTCGGCCACGTAGCGGGCGAATTGGCGCAGCGAACGAAAAATCTCGGCATTCTCCTGATTATCGGCCCGCAGCTGGATGCCGTACTGCTTGGATACGATCAGCGCGATCTCCAGGATGTCGATCGAATCGAGACCGAGCCCCTCGCCGTAGAGCGGAGCCTCGGGATCGATCTCGTCCGGCCGCAGCGGCAGATTGAGTCCCTTGACGATCAGCTGTGCCAGTTCGCGCTCCAGGACGAGCGGATCGAGCGCCGGCGGCGGCTGTGTGGGCAACGCTGGTTGAGACATGATAATCGGTTATATTTTGGCCACTAACGGACCAATGTAAACGGCACGCATTATATCGGGATTGCCTGCGCGGCGAGTGCCTTTCAGGCGCGCCAGCGGTGCCACATAAGCAACGGCAGGCGTAGGAAAAAACCGACCAGCAGCCGCAGATGCATCCAGCTGAGCAGTGCGTTGTCGCGCCCGTAATGAAAGTGCGACACCCCGCCGTTGCCGGGCGCGAAGTAGCGCACCGGCGCGGGCAGATTGCGTGGCCTCAGTCCGCGCCAGCACAGACGCACCGCGATCTCGGCGTCGAAATCGAAGCGCCGCATCCACAGTTGACGCCGGAAGATCCGCAGCATTGGCTCGAGCGGATACACACGAAAGCCAAACAGCGAGTCATGGATGCCGCACCAGAGCGTTTCCAGGTTGGCGAAGAAGTTCGACAGCTTGCGACCCTGCACGCGCACCGCCGGCGCGCTGGCGTCGAAACGCGGATCACCCAGAATCAGTGCCGTGGGCTCAGCCTGCGAGGCCGCCATGAAAGCCTCGATGTGAGTTGCCGGGTGCTGGCCATCGGAGTCCATGGTCAGCACGTGCGTGTATCCGGCGGCCTGTGCCACCTTCGCGCCGTGCAGCACCGCCGCCCCCTTGCCGCAATTGCGCGCCAGCGTCAGTACCCGCAGCCCAGAGTCCGTCATCGCCAGCTCGGCCAGTTTCGCAGTGCTGCCGTCGGTGCTGCCGTCCACCACCACCCACACCGGATTCCAATGCGCGCGCGCATCGCGCACGGTCTCAAATACCCGCGGACCGGGGTTGTAGCTGGGAATCAGCACCAGGTGTGTGGCCGAGGGCAGCGTCAATGGAACGTCGATCCGCCGCGCAGCTCGCTGCGATAGTAGCGCTCGAGTTCGGCCATGAAGGCATCCACTTCCGGCGGCGGATCGAACCGACCCCCGAGCCGCACGCGAGAGCGGATTGGCAGTGACGGTCGCATGCCGAAACGCCAGCCCTTGCACAACAGCGGCGAGTCGGTATCGATGATCAGGGTCTGCACTGGCACCCGCGCATGCTTGGCGATCACGCCAATGCTCTTTTTGAGCTTATCGACCGGTGCGCGGGTAGTGCGCGTTCCCTCCGGGAACAGCAGCAGCACTGACCATCGCGCAGATTGTCGATCGCCGCGCGCACCATCTGCAGCGAGGAACGGTTACAGATGTAGCGGGCCAAGGGTGCTCCCGGCCCGAACAGCAGGTTGTCAGTCAGACCGGATTTTATGATGCAGCTCAGATTCGGATGGCAGCCCAGGATCAGCGGCGCATCGATCAGCGACGGGTGGTTTGGCGCCAGGATGATCGGCGGGCTGTGGCACAGGGCATCGAGCGCCGAGACGTCGATCCGATAAACACCGAACAGCGCCAGCCAGCGGCTGTAGAAACGAAAGCCGGCGCGCGCGTGATTCATGTCAGCTCGCGCGGATGTCGAGTCTGCGACGCCGCATGCTTTCCAGAGTACGAAAGGGTCGCAATGTAGCGAAAGCGCCGTAGGTCATTTTGAACGCGCGCAGCGACTTCCAGATCGGCGTAGCACCGAAAATGTCGCCAGCCAACACCGACAGCAGCGCTTCCTTCATGCGCAGCAGGTTGCGTGGCGCCAGGAATAGCTCGCGCATGGTCGGCTGGGTGACCCGGTAGATGAACCAGGAAAACTGGCGCGGGCCGTGCCGCATGGTGCGATCGAAGGCACGCAGCGCGGCGCCCGCCCGCTGCGGCGTGCGCAGGCAGGCGTCGACGGCATCCGCCCCGGCGAACGCGCTGATCATCGCCAGCATGACGCCGGTGGAGAACACCGGATCGATGAACGCGTAGGCGTCCCCGAGCAGCAGGTAACCATTGCCATGGCTGTGCGTGGCGCTGTAGGAGTAGTTGCCGGTGGCCTCGACCTCGGTAGTGAGCGTGGCCCGCTCCAGGCGCCGGGCCAGCGGCGGGCACTGCGCGATGGTTGCCAGAAAGAACTCCTTCACCGGCGTGGTACGCGACTTCAAGTAGTGCGGCCACACCACGGCCCCGACACTGGTGACACCATCGTGCAACGGAATGAACCACAACCAGCCGTGCTCGAACCAGTAGATCGAGATGTGGCCGGCACGTTCGCCCTCGTGCCGCTGACCGCCGCTGAAGTGTGCGAACAGCGCGGCGCTGTTGTGCCGCCGGTTGCGGCGCTTGGCGCCAAGATTGTTGGCTAGAAAGGTATCGCGGCCCGAGGCATCGATCAGGTAGCGCGCACGCCAGCTCGGTGTGCTGCCGTCGTCGCACTCGGCCTGTACCCGCACGTCCTGATCGGTGTTGCCTGGCGCCGGCAGCTGTACGGTGCGCGCCCGACAGCCCTCGATGACGCGCGCCCCGACGGCGGCGGCATTGCGCAACAGGATCTCGTCGAACTGCGAACGCCGCACGTGGTAGGCATAGGGCATCGACTTGTCCCAGGCCTCGGCGAAGCGAAAGTCCTGCTCGCGGCCATCGATGTGTGAAATGAACTCCGCACCCAGCTTCGGCATGCCGATGGCATGCACCTGGTCGGCGACCCCGAGCTGAGCAAGTAACGGCAAGTTGGCGGGTAGCAGCGACTCGCCGATGTGGAAGCGCGGATGGCGCTGCCTCTCGAGCAGTGTGACCTGGTGGCCGCGGCGCGCGAGCAGCGTCGCGATGCTAGAACCTGCCGGTCCACCGCCGATCACCAGCACGTCGGTCGCGGCTTCGGCCATGAGCGGATTTTAGCCGCCTCGACGGCGGATGTCGCCGCGCCGCTGCCAGCCGGCGAATTATTACAAAGCGGCGGTGGCGACCAGCTTGTGCTCGATGAATTGCGCCAGCTCGGCGATGCTCGGGTGCTCGAAAATGTCGGTGATATCGACCAGCCCGGGCCACGCTCGCTCGATGCGATCATGGATCGCGATCAGTTTCAGCGAGCTCGCGCCGGTGTCGAACAGATTCTGATCGAGCTCGAGACTGCGTCCGTCGAGTTCCTGCTCGCACAAGCCGCGCAGCTGCTGTTGAATCGCGCTGCCCGCGATCTGCGCGGTCGGCTGCTGCAAGCGCAATCGCGCCAGCTCCGCCAGGTCGCTTGCGTACGCGCCGCTCAGGTATTCCTGGGCGAGAAGATGCCGTTGCACCTTGCCGCTGGTGGTCTTCGGAATGCGCCGCACCGGCACTACGGCGCTGACTTCGAGGCCGGCGTGCTCGCCGATGCGGGCCGCCACGGCCCGCGCGAGCGGCAGAAAGTCGGCCAGGTCGGCGCGATGCAGGACAAATACCAGCAGTTCATCGGCCTCGGCTTCGCTCGCACGGGCGCCGGTGACCACGACCTTGCCGAGTTCCAGACCCGGTACATCCTCGGCGATACGCTCCAGATCGTGCGGGTAATAGTTCTGGCCGTTGACGAACAGGATCTCCTTGTGGCGGCCGGTCACGTAAAGGTCGCCGCCGTGGATCACGCCGAGATCGCCGGTGCGCAGCCAACGATCGGCGCTGTAGCCGGCGGCGTTGGCGGCCGCATCCTGGTAGTAGCCGTCGGTGACGTTGGCGCCGCGGATCTGGATGTGCCCGACGCGCTCGTCGGGCAGCATCCGGTCATCATCGGCGACGACGCGCAGCTCGCAGTACGGTATCGCCCGGCCGACGCTCACCAGGCGCACACCGGTCGCCGGCGGCATGCTGCCGCATTCGACCTTATCGCCCACCCCGAGTGCCTGCCGATCGAAGGTCGCGGCCTGCAATCCCTGACCGGCGGCAGGAAAGCTCACCGCCAGGGAGGCTTCCGCCAGACCGTACACCGGGAACATGGCCTCAGGGCGCAGCCCGCTAGGAGCCAGCCGCTGCAGGAATTGTTCACACAGCTCGACGCTGATCGGCTCGGCGCCATTAAAGATGAGCCGCACATGCGACAGATCCAGTTCCCCGGGCGCGCGCTCACCCAGCACCTTCAGGTAGTGGCGGTAGCCGAAGTTCGGTGAACACAAAAGGCTCGCCCGCACTTGTGCCGCGGTCTGCAGCCACAGCAGCGGGCGGCGCACGAACAGCTCAGTGGGCATCAGGTGACTCGCCGCGCCATTGGCGAGCAGCATCAGATGAAATCCGATCAGCCCCATGTCGTGCGTGAGTGGCATCCACGACAGGCTGACGTCCGCGGAACTCAGGCGCGCGACTTGCGATACGCCGCGGATGTTCGCGATTAGATTGGCGTGGCTGAGCACCACTCCCTTGGGTTCGCTGGTGGAGCCGGAGGAGAACTGGATGAACGCGGTGTCCGAGGGCTGGACCCGATGTGGCTTGCCGCTGCGACCGAGCTGGTCGAGTTCGTCGACCAGGAAGGCGCGCCGCCGCAGCGCCTCCAAGCTCACCAGATCCTCGGGCAAGCTGGCGCTGGTTGCGATGCGGTCGATCAGGCGTTGCTCGGTGTAGATGAAGGGGTCATTCAGACGGCGCGCGATGCGCAGCAGCTTGTGGCGGTGCTCGTCGCTGATGCCCGGAGCGACTGGCACCGCGACGATGCCTCCCAGTAGCGCCGACCAGAACGCATCGATGAACGCCTCGTTGTTCGACAACAGCAGGATCATGCGATCGCCGGCGCGCGCACCCAGACGCTGCAGCCGCTGAAGAATGCTCAGCGCGCGCTGATGAATCTGCGCGTAAGGAACGCTGCGTTGATCTTGCTCGCCGTCCACGTAGGTGACGCCGCGCTCTGCATCGCGCTGCGCCAGCAGCAGTTCGTTGAGCGTTGCGGCCGTCATGAGCGGAGTTGAATTCATATGAGCGCGCGATTCTAGCCCGAAGCGCAAGGGAATCTGTGCCTTGCCGGGCTGCGGGCCATCCCGCAGAATCGGTGTCACGTCGGCTGCGGCCGGCTGCGCGGTGCATGGCATGAGCGAACAAAAGCCCGACGGGTCGTTGCGCAATACCATCTACCGACGGGTCACCGTCTCCGGCCGGCGCATGGGTCCCGTCCGTCGCGCTGTGTATGCACTTGCCGCCCCGCTGTTGCTGGGAATCATCCGGCTGTGGTGGCGAAGCTGCCGCATCGTCGCGGTGGCGGGTGAAGAGCATCTGCAGCAGGTGCTCGAGCGCTGGCCATCGTTTCTGCCGTGCTATTGGCACCAACATCAGCTGTTTTGCGCTCGCTACCTGCTGCGCGAGCAGCAGCGGCGGCAGTTCCGGCTCGGCTTTCTGATCAGTCCCTCGGTGGACGGCGAACTTGGCGCCATGATCGTGCGGCGCGCGGGCGGGGCGGTGATCCGCGGTTCCTCATCCCACACCGGCGCCCTCGCTCTGAAGACCTATTTCGAGGCGCTGATGCACGAGCGGGTATCCCCAATCATCACACCGGATGGCCCGCGTGGACCGCGCTTCAAGTTCAAGCCCGGCGCGATCCTGCTGGCGCAGATGTCCGGCCGCCCGATGTTGCCGCTGTCGTTCGTTGCCGCGCGCGCCACGCTGGTGCACTGGGATCGATTCGTGCTGCCCTGGCCGTTTACGCGCATCGCCATCGGGATCGGCCCGCCGCGCACGGTACCGCGGGCGCTCGAACCCGCGGCGATGGGCGCACTACAGCTGGAAATGGAGCAATTCCTGCACGCAGCGTACAAGGCTGCCCGGGCGGCCTTGGAGCAGGCTCGCTAGAGGTCCGGGGCGACCATTACTAGACGTGTGTCAATAAATCAGCGGCTTAGCTTGTATTTCGGCAGTGCTGTGCGAGAATTTAGGTCCAATGGCAAAGCCGCCGGGCACCATGACCGACCTTACGGCGTCCGACGTCATCGCTCCGCAATTCTGGACCGGGAAGACCGACCGACCGACCCCGGGCATCGACGTTGCCTGCACCAAGATCGCGGTCGATCTGCAAAATCTCGATCGCGAGCATCTCGAGGAGTGCATTCAGCGCAGTCTTGAGACATTTCGCGATGCGGCCTCGGCCGACGCGGCCTTCGTTGCGCAGCTGGACGAGACCGGGCAGCACGTCGAATCGGTGCTGTGCGCCCGCGGTCATTTCGCCCAGTGTCACCCGGAGGCGCTGCGCGGTACCCCGATCACATCGCTGCCGTGGGTGAATTCGCGCTTCGATCACCTGCGACTGGCCGAATTTCGCGATACCGCTTCGCCGCGCAAGGATCAGGTCGAGGACGCCGGCACGCTCGCCGAGCTGGCGATCGGCTCGGCGCTGCTGGTGTCTTACCGCATCAAGGATCGTCCCGCGGGTATCTTGGGCTTGGCCTTCGGCCTGCCGCGCGGCGGCTTCGACGTCAATCTGCAACTGCTGATGAAGCTGCTCGGCGCCAGCCTGGCGACCGGGCTGGAGCGTCTGCGCCTGTCGCAGCAGCTGTCGCGCATCGAGGAGCGCAATGGGCTGGCCGAGCTGGCTGCCAACGACGGCCTGTGGGACTTCGACGTCGAGGGTCACGACGTGTACTTCTCACCGCGCTGGCGCGCGATGCTGGGCTACGACGAGGCCGATCTGAAGGGCGGGTTCGACTGGCGCAGCCTCGTGCACCCTGACGACATGTCAAGGGTGCAGTCCGCGATTCGCGAGCACGTGGCCGCCAAGACCCCGATCTTCGAGAGCGTGCATCGCATGCGCCATCGCAACGGCGAATGGCGTTGGGTGATCAGCCGCGCCAAGGCCCAGCTCGATGTGCATGGCCGTCTGCTGCGCCTGGTCGGGGTCGAACTCGACATCACCGAGCGCAAGCTGTACGAGGAGGCGCTATTCCGCGAGAAGGAGAGCGCTCAGATCACGCTGCAGTCGATCGGCGATGGCGTGATTACCACCGATGCCGCCTCCACCATCGACTACATCAACCCGGTGGCCGAGCAGCTGACCGGCTGGCGGCTCGAAGATGCCATGGGTCGCCCGGTCGAGGAGATCTTTCGCGCATTTCACGAGGAGACCTGCGAACCGCTCGAGAACCCGCTGTCGGTGTCGATCCGGCGCGCGCGCCCGATCAAGTCGGTGCGCCCGATGCTGCTGATTCGCCGCGACGGCAACGAGCTGTACGTCGAGAGCACCGCCTCGCCGATCCGTTCCGGCACCGGCAAGGTCGACGGCGGGGTGCTGGTATTCCACGACGTGAGCGAGTCGCGCGAGCTCAACCGTCGGCTGAGCTACCACGCCAGTCACGACGTGCTGACCGGCCTGGTCAATCGGCGCGAATTCGAAGCGCGCCTGGAGCGCGCGCTCAAGAGCGCCAAGGCGCGCGAGGCCTCATACGCCTTGTGTTACCTGGACATCGACCAATTCAAGATCGTCAATGACACGTGCGGTCACAGCGCCGGCGATGCGCTGCTCGGTCAGATGGGAGCGCTGCTGAAATCCAAGGTGCGCTGGCGCGACACGCTGTCGCGCCTCAGGGGCGATGAGTTCGGCGTGCTGCTGGAGAGCTGCACGCTCGACGAGGCGATGCGCATGGCCGAGTCGCTGCGCGAGGCGGTGCGCAATTTCCGCTTCAGCTGGGAAGAGCGCGTGTTCCGGCTCGGCGCCAGCATCGGCGTGGTGCCGATCACAGCCGACAACGAGGATGTCGCCTCGATCCTGTCGGCCGCCGACAGCGCTTGCGCAGCCGCCAAGGAGCAGGGCCGCAACCGGGTGCACAGCTTCGCCGAGAACGATATCGAATTGATGCGGCGCCGGCGCGAGATGCAATGGGCCGCGCGCATCAACGCCGCGTTGGAAGAGGGTCGCTTCGAGCTGTTCCGCATGCCGATCCTGCCGCTGCAGGTGCCCGAGACCGGCGCGCACTACGAACTGCTGCTGCGCATGCGCGACGAGAACGGCCGCATCGTCTCACCCGACAGCTTCATCGCAGCGGCCGAGCGCTATGGCATCACGCCGAATATCGACCGCTGGGTGATCGAGAATGCGCTGCGCTGGCTGGTGTCGGAGGCCGACGAGCGCGAGCGTCTGGCGATGTGCTCGATCAATCTTTCGGGCCAAAGCCTGGGCGACGACAAGTTTCTACCCTACGTCATCGATCAGTTCCACCGCTCCGGACTGGACGCCACCAAGATCTGCTTCGAGATCACCGAGACCGCGGCGGTGGCGAGTTTCTCGCAGGCCAACCGCTTCATCCAGGCGCTCAAGGAACTGGGCTGCAAGTTCGCGCTTGACGACTTCGGTACCGGGCTGTCCTCGTTCGGCTATCTGAAGCACTTCCCGGTCGACTACCTCAAGATCGACGGCAGCTTCGTGCGCGAGATACTGCACGACCCGATCGACCGCGAGATGGTGCGCTCAATCAACGAGATTGGGCATCTGACCGGCAAGCAGACCATCGCCGAATTCGCCGAAAACGCCGAGATCATCCAGATGCTCAAGAACATTGGCGTGGACTTCGCCCAGGGCTACGGCGTGGCTCAGCCGCAGCGCGTTTTGAAGGCCATCACCAACAGCGAGCCGCGCTAGTCGGGCAGCGCGTACGGCAGCGCCAGCTCGCTGCAGGCGATCGCGGCGCCGCCCTCACCCTCGCCGCCACCACCCGGCAGCGCCGTCACCGCCAGAAATTCGCAGCGCCCATCCGGAAGCTGAAGCGCCTCCACCACACGAAAGCTGCGTCCGTCACTGAGCCGGCCGCTGTCGCCGGGAGCGGATGTGAGGGCCGCGTGGCTGACGAAGCGCTGCATCCGGCGCTTGATGCGTCCGCGATAGTGTGCGCGGGCAATCACTTCCTGACCGGTGTAGCAACCCTTGCTGAAAGAGATTGCATCGACGCAATCGAGATTCAGCATCTGCGCGACGAATTGACCGCTGGTCGCGGCGTACACCTGCGGCAATCCGGCCGCAAGGTCGAGTGCCCGCCATGCCCGACGCGGCATCGAGGGCGGCGTTGGCAACGCCGGATCGGCACTCTGCAGCAGCAGCGCGCGCTCATCGGTGCGCGCGCCGTAGGCCACACGCTGACCGGGTAGCGCGCCGCCGGCCTCGGGCGCCCGCAGGCCCAGGACGCGCACCTGATCACTATCATCGCTGATCAGCACCTTGGCGCGCAGCACGTAGCGGCGCAGAACCGCCGCGATCGTGGGCAGCAGCTCGCGCGGCAACAGCGCCAGCACGTCGTGCTGCTCGCTAGCAGTCAGCCACAACAGCGCCAGGGTACGGCCCTGCGGATTATGCAATCCGGCGCGCAGCAGTACGCCCGGCGGCAGCGCCGACACGTCGTTCGACAACTGGCCTTGCAGAAATTTCTCGACGTCGACACCGCTGAATCGCAGCGTGCCGATGTCGTCGAGCACACAGACAGCGTCGCGCTCGAACATCGTAGCAGCCGTATTTTGCCGCGCCCGCGCACAGCCGCGCGGTAGTCGGTGGGGTGCAATTCTGGCACACTTCCCCGCATGCCGGCCGAAAGCGCAGGACCCGTCGAGCCGCCCGTCGCGACGGCGCACGACACCGGGTCCGAAGGTTGCGCGCCCGAGCTGAGGGCGCCATACGCAGCGCCTGCCGCCCGGCCGGTACCGGTCGCACCGGATCCGACGCGCTACGGCGACTGGGAGCGCGGCGGGCGCTGCATCGATTTCTGATGGGGAGCAGGCATGGCTGAACGGCCGATGTCACCGCACCTGACGGTGTACCGGTGGGCCTACACAATGACGCTGTCGATCCTGCACCGGATGACTGGCGTCGCACTGGCGTTCGCGCTACTCGGTTTGGTGGCGTGGCTGGTCAGTGCCAGCATGGGCGAGGCAGCATTCGAGGCCCTGGTGCCTCTGCTGATGTCGGCTCCCGGCAAGATCATCGCTGCACTGGCGGTCACGGCCCTGATCTATCACTTCTGCAATGGCCTGCGGCACCTGGCCTGGGACCTGGGTTTCGGCTACGAACGCGCCGACGCGCGCCGCAGCGCCGTGCTGGTGGTCGCCGTCACGCTGATCGCGGCCGCGATCTGCATCTATCTAATCTTCCGGCCTGACACCGGTGCCGTATGAGCTTGCGGGCACCGCTGGCGCGCATCCTCGGTCATGGTGCCGCGCGCGATGGCGTCGGACACTGGTTGACCGAACGCGTCACCGCGATCGCGCTGGCGCCGTTGATTGTGTGGCTGCTGGTTCAACTGCTATCGCTGCCGGCGCCGGACTTTCGCACCGTCACGGTCTGGATTGGCGCCGGCTGCAACCCGCTGCTGTTGATCCTGACTGTGCTGTTGGCGTGCTGGCACTCCTGGCTCGGCGTGCAGGTGGTAATCGAAGACTACGTCGGCGGTTTTCTGTCGCGCTCATCGGCGCTGCTGGTGAGCGCCCTGGTGCACGCTCTGGTGGCCAGCGCCGGCGTGTACGCGGTGCTGCGCGTCGCGTTGCGGGGTGCAGCATGAGCGCCTACGAGTTCGTGGACCATACCTACGACGTGGTGGTCGTCGGTGCCGGCGGCGCCGGATTGCGCGCCACCCTGGGTCTGGCCGAGGCTGGACTGGCAACCGCGTGCATCACCAAGGTGTTTCCTACCCGCAGTCACACCGTGGCGGCGCAGGGCGGCATCAGCGCGGCGCTCGCGATTATGGGCGAGGACGACTGGCGCTGGCACATGTATGACACCGTGAAGGGCTCGGACTGGCTCGGCGATCAGGACGCCATCGAATTCATGTGCAAGGAGGCGCCCTCGGCCGTGATCGAGCTGGAGCACTACGGCGTGCCGTTCTCGCGCACTGAGGACGGGCGCATCTATCAACGTCCGTTCGGCGGCATGACCACGCACTACGGCAAGGGCATCGCGCAGCGTACCTGCGCCGCGGCCGACCGCACCGGCCATGCGATGCTACACACTCTCTATCAGCAGTCGATCCGTCACCAGGCGGAGTTCTACATCGAGTACTTCGCGATCGACCTGATCATGCAGGATGGCGAGTGCCGTGGACTGGTGGCACTGGACCTGGCCGAGGGCAAACTGCATCGGTTCCGCTCGCAGATGACGATCCTGGCCACCGGCGGATATGGCCGCACCTATTTCTCCTGTACCTCGGCCCACACCTGCACCGGCGATGGCGGCGGCATGGTGCTGCGCGCCGACCTGCCGCTGCAGGACATGGAGTTCGTGCAGTTTCATCCGACCGGCATTTACGGCTCGGGCTGTCTGATCACCGAAGGGGCACGCGGCGAGGGCGGTTATCTCACCAACTCTCTGGGCGAGCGCTTCATGGAGCGCTATGCCCCCAACGCCAAGGACCTGGCCTCACGCGACGTGGTCAGTCGCGCCGAGACCATCGAAATGCGCGAAGGCCGCGGCGTCGGCGAACACAAGGACCACATCTATCTGCACCTGGAGCATCTGGGCGCGGCCGTGATTTACGAGCGCTTGCCGGGAATCGCCGACACGGCGCGCATCTTCGCCGGCGTAGACGTTACGCGCGAGCCGATTCCGATCCTGCCGACCGTGCACTACAACATGGGAGGCATTCCCTGCACCATCCAGGGAGAAGTGGTGACGCTGAAGAACGGCGACCCGAACGCCGTGGTATCCGGGCTGATGGCAGTCGGGGAGGCGGCCTGCGTCTCGGTGCACGGCGCCAACCGGCTCGGATCCAATTCGCTGCTCGATCTGGTGGTGTTCGGTCGCGAGGCGGCGCGCCACTGTGCCCAGCTGCTCAAGCCCGGGGCGGCCCAGCGCCCGCTGCCGAAGCACGGAGTAGAACGAATGCTCGAGCGTCTGGACGGGCTGCGCTACGCCAGCGGCTCGCGCCCGACGGCGACAATTCGGCTCGAGATGCAACGCATCATGCAGGCCGATGCCGCGGTGTTTCGCAGCGGTGAGTCCTTGCAGCAGGGGATCGAGCGCCTGTCGGAGACCTTCGCCAGCTTCGCCGACGTGGCGGTGTCGGATCGTGGGCTGATCTGGAACACCGATCTGATCGAGACGCTCGAGCTGCACAACCTGCTGCTGCAGGCAGTGGCGACCGTCCATTCGGCGGCCAACCGCAAGGAGAGTCGTGGTGCGCACGCGCGCGAGGATTTCCCGCAGCGTGACGATGAACACTGGCTCAAGCACAGCTTGTGCTGGGTGGACTTCCAGGGTCGCGCCCGCATGGACTACCGCCCGGTGCATCTGCATACCCTGACCAGCGACATCGAAGTCATCCAGCCTAAGGCCCGGAGCTACTGAGCATGGCCCAGTTCAGGCTGCCGCCCAATTCCCGCATCGATGTCCACGCTGGCAAGAACCATCGAGCAGCCGCCGGCGCCCGCAGCGTGCGCCGCTTCCGGATCTACCGCTTCGATCCGTCCAGTGGTGCGCGCCCGCGCGTCGACAGTTACGAATTGGACATGGCCAGCTGCGGGCCGATGGTGCTCGACGCGCTGCTGAAGATAAAAAATGAGATTGATCCGACGCTGTCACTGCGCCGGTCCTGCCGCGAAGGCATCTGCGGCTCGTGTGCGATGAACATCAACGGCCTGAACACGCTCGCCTGCACCAAGGCGTGCGCGGATTTCGGCGCCGACGAGGTCAGCATCTACCCGCTGCCGCATTTGCCGGTAGTCAAGGACCTGGTCACCGACCTAACCGATTTCTACGCCCAGTACGCCGCGGTGAAGCCCTGGCTGCAGACCCGTACGCCGACGCCGCCGGATCGCGAGCGACTGCAATCCAAAGAAGAACAGCTGCGCATCGATCGCCCCTCGGCGTGCATCCTGTGCGCCTGCTGCTCGACCGCCTGTCCGAGCTACTGGTGGAACTCGGAGCGCTACCTGGGGCCGGCCGCGCTGCTGGCTGCGTACCGCTGGATCGTGGACAGCCGCGATGAGGCGACCGGCGAGCGCCTGGATGCGCTCGAAGATCCGTTTCGCCTATACCGATGTCACACGATCATGAACTGCACCGAGGCCTGCCCCAAGGATCTGAACCCAGCCAAGGCCATCGGGGCGATCAAGAAAATGATGCTCGAGCGCAAACAATGAGCGCTCGGCACGCTGCCCGCCTGAGCTGGCGTTGCCGCCGTGGCATGAAGGAACTGGATCTGCTGTTGAACGCCTGGCTCGAGGCGCATTACGCGCAAACCAGCGAGGCAGGCCGCGGCCAATTTGAGGCCCTGCTGGGCCTGCCGGATCCGGAGCTGGCCGCCTATCTGCTCGGTGGCCAGCGTCCGGCGCTGCCGGATATGGCGGCGCTGGTTGATCTGATCCGCGCGAGCACGCCCCGAGCGGGCAAAAAGATTATGTAGCCCGGACCGCCGACGGGAACCTTCCCCGGCAACTGCGCTCAAAAGCTTATTGGTGCCCCGCGTCAATCCCCACTTTTTCTCAGGTTCTCATGTCTGCGACTGCTGATAGACTTCACGCGAAGAACTCCAGGTACGGTTCCGGGTCTATTGCTATCGGACCACCTGGCAATGTGCAGACAGGATTGCCGATGGGAGCCGATGCGAGTGATTTGAGCCTGGTGCGAAGGGTGCAGCGCGGCGAGCGCGGCGCCTACGACCTGCTGGTACTCAAATATCAGCACAAGGTCGTGAAGCTGGTGATGCGCTACCTGCGCAATCCGGCCGATGCCGAGGATGTCGCGCAGGAGGCTTTCGTCAAAGCCTACCGCGCATTGCCGCAGTTTCGCGGCGACAGCGCCTTCTACACCTGGCTCTACCGCATCGCGATCAACACCGCCAAGAACGCGTTGGCGGCCCGCGAGCGCAACCCCGTGAGCTACGAACTCGATCTGCACACCAACGATGATTCCTCCGATATGGTCAGCCGACTGAAAGACCCGGAGACGCCCGAGGGCCTGGCGCTGACCGAAGAGATCCGCGACACCGTCAATCGCGCCATCGCGGAGTTGCCCGAGGACCTGCGCACTGCGATCGTACTGCGCGAACTCGAGGGCCTGAGCTACGAGGAGATTGCCGAGTCGATGGATTGCCCGGTGGGCACGGTGCGGTCGCGCATCTTTCGCGCCCGCGAGGCGATCGATCGTCGTTTGCGGGAAGTGTTCGACGGTGGTCTGGGTCGGACGGAGGAGCTGGTGTGAATCAGGAAGAGCGCGAAAGCCAGCTGTCGGCGATGTTCGATGGCGAATTGCCGGCTACCGAATGCGAGCTGCTGTCGCGGCGCATCGACCGGGATGACAATCTGCGCGCGCGCTGGTCGCGCTACGCCCTGATTGGCGCCGCCATGCGCTCCGAGCCGGTGGCCACCGCGCGCAGCGGTTTTGCGCGGCGCGTGAGCACGGCCTTGCGGGGCGTCGATGAGCGTGGACGCGCTCGCCGCCGGCGAGTGCTGCTGAACACCGCCATGGCGGCATCGATGGTGGTCGGCGTCGCCGGCCTATCGATCTCGATGTTGCGCAACGCGGCGCTGGTCGCCGGCGATGGCACGCCGGGCCCGTCCGCAACGGCGAACACGACGGCGTCGAACACCACGCTGCCGGAAATCGTCACAGCCCCGACCGGCGGCAGCGCGATCCTGGCCACCACGTCCGCCGCACACCGCCCCAGCAGCGCCGAGCCGCTCAGCTACGTCACTCCCGCCAGCGTCGTGAACGGCAACGATGCCCTGCGCACCGATCTGGCCGATTTCATCGTCGCCCACAGCCAGTATTCGATGCCGCTGATGCGGCGCAGTCTGCTGTCGGCTCTGGTCAGCAATGAGGATGGGGCGGAACTCGCCGCCGCACCCCGTGCGCCGGCAGGGACCCCGGCGGGGGCATTGCATGCAGCCACAGCGGCTTCAGCCTCGAGTCGCTAGTTCTCGAGTCGCACACCAGCCCAACGTCGCGGCATTAGCGCGCGCCGCCGGCGGCTGTATCGCGCTGCTGAGCTGCGCGATGTCCGCCGTCGCCGAGGACGACCCATTCGCGTGGCTGGTCCGCACCGATCAGGCGCTTGCAACCCGCAACTACGAGGGCGTGTTCGTGCACGAGCACGCCGGCGAGAGCGAAACCCTGCGCGTGATCCATCGTGTCGCCAACGACGGCGTGTACGAACGCCTGCTGTCGATGGATGGCTCGGGCCGCGAGTTCATCCGCAAGGGCACTCAGCTCACCTGTTACCTGCCCGACCAGCGCACCGTGCTGGTGGAAAAGAGCAACGATGCCGGCGTGCTGCTCGGCAGCCTGCCGAAGATGGAGACGGTGTCGGCTGGTATTTATCAGGTTGGCGAGCTGCAGAAAACCCGGGTCTCCGGGCGAGCCGCGCACTTGATTGCGGTTACTCCGATGGATCAAATGCGCTACGGCTATCGCGTCTGGATCGACGATGCCACCGCGATGCCGCTCAAGACCCAGCTGCGCGACGGCAAGGGTCAGGTTATCGAGCAGATCGTGTTCACCGATCTGCGCCTGCCGGCACACATCGCTGACAGTGAATTGCAGCCCTCGGTCGACGCCCACAACTACCGCTGGGTGCAGCATCTGGTCGACTCCGCCGATTCACGCGGGCTGTCGGTGTCCTGGGAGGCGAGCCTGCTGCCGCCCGGATTTCACATGACGGTAGATGCGCGCCAGGTGCTGCGCAGCGGCCCGGTCGAGCACCTGGTATTCAGCGACGGGCTGGCCTCGGTCTCGGTGTTCGTCGACATCGGGCGCGAATCGGTGACCGCATCCGGTACCGAAGACGCCGCGACCATCGGTTCCTCAGCGGCCTACTCGACCGTCGTGCAGGGTTACCGCGTCACCGCCGTCGGCGAAGTGCCACCCGACACCGTACGTGCCATCGCGCAGTCGATCCGGACCGCGGCGCCGGCGAGCTCGACATCTCTGCTGGGTCTGGGGTTGGCGGCCGAAGCGTCGCATGGCGGCCTGCAGGGCAACTCGATCTTCGATGACCCGACCGGTCACAGCAATCCGGACACGCGCATCGACAGCTCACCACCCGCCGACGCACGCGTCGGCCTCGGCCCGATCCGAAGCTCCGGAATGGGCGCCCCGACCGGCTTTGGCGCGGCTGCCACGGCCGGCGCGGGCCGGCATTGAGTGCAGCCGGCGCATCCGCGCCCTCGCTAATCCTGCTGACACGACCCGATTGCGGGCTGTGCGAAGAGATGCTGCTGGCGTTGAATGCGTTGCAGGATCGCCGGCCGCTGCCGCCGATCCGCGTGCTCGACGTCGATTCCGACCCGCTGTGGCAGCGACGCTACGGACTTACCATCCCGGTGCTGCTGCTGGACTCGGTCGCGGTGTGCCACGCCAGGCTCGATGCCGCGGAACTGCTGCGCATGTTGCGCGACCGGGGCGGCGCGCCTTAAGGCTATAATCCGCGCGCCTGATGCAACGTATACGTAATTTCTCCATCATCGCTCACGTTGACCACGGAAAATCGACGCTGGCGGATCGCCTGATCCAGCTGTGCGGCGGCCTGGAAGCGCGCGAAATGCAGGCCCAGGTGCTCGACTCGATGGATCTGGAGCGCGAGCGCGGCATCACTATCAAGGCCCAAAGCGTGACCCTCAATTATCAGGCACGCGACGGCGAACGCTATCTGCTCAACCTGATCGATACCCCTGGTCACGTCGACTTCTCCTATGAAGTGTCGCGCAGCCTGGCCGCGGGCGAGGGTGCGTTGCTGGTGGTGGACGCTTCCCAGGGGGTAGAGGCGCAGAGCGTCGCCAACTGCTACACCGCGATCGAGCAGGGCCTGGAGGTATTGCCGGTCATCAACAAGATCGACCTGCCGTCGGCCGATCCCAAGCGCGTCATGACCGAGATCGAAGAGATCATCGGCATCGAGGCGCGCAATGCGGTGTGTGTCAGCGCCAAGACCGGCGCCGGGGTGCCGGACCTGCTGGAGGCGATCATCCAACGCATACCGCCGCCGCGCGGGGATCCGCACGCTCCACTGCAGGCGCTGATCATCGATTCCTGGTTCGACAACTACGTCGGTGTGGTGTCGCTGGTGCGCGTGGTCAATGGCAGCGTGCGCCGCGGCGACAAGATCCGCATCATGTCCACCGGGCGGGCTCACAGTGTCGACAAGCTCGGTCGCTTCACCCCCAAGTCGCTGACCCTGGAGAG
>DASXYW010000007.1:0-25193 GCA_036502265.1 Steroidobacteraceae bacterium
GACTGGACCGCCCCGACGTACAGTTCGTATTCCAGCCGGCGGCGCGGCCGGGGCCGAAATTCCCATTGCCGGTGGGTCATGGTTACGCGATCAGTCCGGTGTGCCTGTATCCCAAGAGCCGCGGTCGGGTCACTTTGGCGAGCCCGGATCCGCACGCCGCACCGTTGATCGACCCGGCGCTTCTGAGCGTGGAGTCGGACATTCAGCCGTTGATTCGGGCAATCAGGCTCTCGCGCCGCATCCTCGCGTCGGCGCAGTTTGCGCGCTACCGTGCCACCGAGACGGCGCCTGGGGCCTCTGTCCAGACCGAGGAGGGCATTGCTGATTTCATCCGCTCCGCCGCTTACACGGTGCACCATCAGGTTGGGACCTGCCGCATGGGATCCGGCCCCGATGCAGTGGTCGATCCGGCGCTGCGGCTGCGCGGTGTCGACGCGCTGCGCGTGGTGGACGCGTCGGTGATACCGCTCATCGTCGGCGGTAATACCAATGCAGTCGTTGTCATGATCGCCGAGAAGGCGGCCGATCTCATTCGGCAGCGTCCGCTGCTCAGTCCGGCCCGCATCGAACCGATGTTGGCGGCCGCGACTTGAGGCAGCTCCCGACATGGCCATAGAGCACATGAGGACCTGGCGCATCGGCCGCGTGGAGATCACGCGGCTGGTGGAGGTCTGGAAGTGGGAAGACGACATCTCGATGGCGCTGGAGGGCGGCAAACCCGAGATGGTGCTCGCGCACCCTTGGCTGCTGCCGCATCACGCGACCCCTGGAGGCCGCATGTTCATCAACTTCCAGGGTTTCGTCGCCAAGGCCGGCAATCGTCGCATCATGATTGATACCTGCATCGGTGCGGACCGCGAACGCCAGTTTCCCGTGTTCACCCACATGCACACCACGTTCCTGCAGGATCTGGCCTCGATCGGCATCGCGCCGGCCGATGTCGATACCGTACTGTGCACCCACCTGCACTTTGATCACGTGGGCTGGAACACGCAGCTCGTGACCGGCCAGTGGGTGCCGACGTTTCCCAACGCACGCTACCTGTTCAGCCGCAGGGAATACGACTTCTGGCAAATGCTCAGGGACAGTGGCGGCTATGACGCCGTCAATCACCTCACCGACTCCGTCGATCCGATCGTGCAGGCCGGGCTGGTGGATTTCATCCGTAACGATCATGAGATCAGTGAGGAGATCCGACTGCTGCCTACGCCGGGACACACGCTCGATCACGTCAGCGTTCATATTGTCTCGCAAGGTGAACAGGCGGTTATCACCGGCGACGTGATGCACCATCCGCTGCAGTTGGCGATGCCGTCACATCCGGCTACATTTGATCTGGACAAGCCCACCGGTTTGAAGACCCGGACCGCGTTCGTGCAGCGATTCCAGGAGCAGCCGGTGCTCCTTATTGGCAGTCACTTCGCCGATCCCGGCGCCGGTTTCATCGTCCGGGACGGGGCAGGCTGGAAGCTCAAATCCAACTGAGGGCCATGGCGTTGAGCAAGTGCATCCCGGACTATCCGGTTGACCTGTTCTGCCGCGAATCGGTGCGCAACGCCCGCACCGTTGACAATACCGTGCGCGAGTTTTCGCCGCTGGTGCGCCTAGGTGACGGCACCGTGATGATCACTCGCCATGCGGATGTGCTCGCGGGGCTGCAAGACTGGCAGACCTTCTCGTCGCGCTCGCGCCCCTGGCATGACCCGAAGTCGGTACGGCCGGAGATTCTGCTGACCGACGATCCGCCGCGGCACACGCATGTGCGCCAGGCGATCGGTCAGGCGTTGTCGTCCCAACTGCTCGGCACTCTGCGTCCGGCATTCGAGCGTGACGCCGCTGCGCTGATCCGAAGCCTGATTCCGCGCCCCGGCGAGGTCATTGACGCGGTGGCCGACATCACTCGCGCCTTCGTCTACAAGGTGCTGCCGGATGCGATCGGCATTCCGCTCAAAGGCCGCGAGCACATGAACGCATTCGGCCACATGGTCTGGGCGACGATGGGACCGGAGAACGAACTGTTCCGCGAGGCGATGGTCGGCATTGAGCCCGTGCTGGAGTGGCTGGAACACTGCTGCGATCGCGACCACCTGGTGGAGGGCGGTATCGGCATGACGCTCTATAGGATCGCGGATCAGGGCGCGATCACGCAGGCGGAAGCCAAGTTGCTGCTGCAGATCGTGCTGTCGGCCGGATCCGATACCACCATCGTGACACTGGGCAATGCAATCCACGCGTTCGCGCTGTTCCCGGACGAGTATCAGAAGCTACGTGCCGACCCGACTCTTGCCCGTACTGCATTCGACGAGAGCCTGCGCTGGTACTCCCCGTCGCGGATGGCAGGGCGAATCACGACCCGCGATGTGGAAATTGACGGCTTCACGGTCCCGGCGCGGCAGCCGGTCGGGCTGATGTTTGCCGCTGCTAACCGCGATCCTCGCGCCTGGAAAGATCCGGAGCGCTACGACCTGTCGCGCGAACTGCGCAAACAGGTCGGTTGGGGCTACGGCGTGCACGCCTGTGCCGGGCGCGTTCTGGCGCAACTGGAGGCGAACGCATTGCTGACCGAGCTGGCACGCCACGTGACGCGCATCGAATTGGCAGGCGAGCGGGTGCCCTGGATAACCACCATCGGTCAAGGGCCGGGGAAACTTCCGGTTCGCCTGCACGTCGACTGATCCGTCCGCACGTCGACTCGAGGCCCTTGCGCGCCTCAGGGTTTGCCGAACAGACGAATGATGTAATAGCTGTCCAGGTATTCGCGGATGACGGCGACCTTGCCGTCGCGAATCTCGAATGCCCAGGCATAACGGTTGTCGTACGGCCGGCCGTCGGCCAGTTTTCCGGTGCCGTGTGTCTCCACCAACACCAGCGCGTCGTTCGAGACCATCGACAGAATTCGATTGCTCGGGCTGCCGCGGGCAAATAATCCGCGAATCGGCTTCAGGAAGTCATCGACCACAACGTTGCGGCCGCGATATTCACCCGCGCCCGGCATGTCGCGTGCTTGCGGCAGCCAGGCAGCATCCTCGGCCAGCAGGGCGCGCAGACCCTCGAGATCTTCCGCATTAAGCAGCTGAAAGAACTGGCGGACGACGGCCTCGTTTTGACCTGCCGGTGGCTGGGTCCCCGGGAAGGACTCGGTGTGGGTCTCCCCGGTGCGGCCGAAGTACATCACCCGCTTGCCGAGCAGTGCCACAAGATAGCCGGCGCAGCCCGCGGCTGCGATCTTGTCGCAGAAACCCTGATACGTGTAACCAGGTTTGAGTTCCTGGGCTTCCTTGATCGCTTGCCTGATCGTTTCAGCTTCGAACTTCGCGCCCACTGGCTTTGCGGTTGGAGGGGAACTGAACTCTACCGCCTCGCCACTGGGCAGGTAGTAGGTCCGTGTCGAGCGGCGCAGGTCGACCATATAGCCGTCAAAGCCGCCACCCATCAGCATCTGCACGCTTTGCGGGAAGGTCACGGCCCCGGACTCAGAACCTGCATGAGTGGCCCGCGCTATCGCTTTCCAATCGTCGGCCATGTGATTTTCCTCGGCTTTGCGTGGCCGTGGTCATTCTAGCGCTTGACCGTTCCGGCTGCCCCGGAGCAGCCTTGCAGCACGCACAGGAAGATAAGCATGAAAAGAAGAACCTTTGTTGCCGCAGGACTCGCTGCCGTGGCTGCCGCATCGATGCCCTACCGCCGTGCGGCGGCGAGCGAGGGCACGGACATTGCCGCGAAAGGGCTCGACGGGCGCGACCTGACTCTGAAGGCCGCGGACGTCGAGGCACTGCGCGCCGGGCTGCGTGGCGAACTCGTTACCCCCGATCTGCCCTCGTATGAAGGCGCACGCCGGCTCTGGAATCCGGCCTTCGATCGCAAGCCTGCGCTGATCGTCCGATGCGTAGGCGCAGCCGATGCGCGCCTTGCGGTGAGCTTTGCCGCCACTCACGGTGTACTGACTGCGGTGCGTGGCGGCGGTCACAGCCTGTCGGGTCAATCCGGCTGCGACGGCGGGCTGGTCGTGGACCTGTCGCCGATGCGAGCGGTGGAGGTGGATCCAATCGCCAAGGTGGCCCGAGTGGAGGGCGGCGCGCTGCTGGGGCAGATCGATCGCGAGTCGCTCGCCTTTGGACTGGCCACCCCCGTCGGCACGGTTGGCGACACCGGCGTGGCTGGACTGACCCTGGGTGGCGGAGTGGGGCGCATCGCACGCAGATTCGGGCTCACTTGCGACAATCTGCTCGAAGCGGACCTGATCACGGCGGACGGCAGCTGGCGCCGTGTGAGCGCCAAGGACAATCCGGATCTGCTGTGGGCGCTGCGCGGCGGCGGGGGCAACTTCGGGGTGGTCAGCGCATTCACGTTCCAGCTGCACGAGATCACACCCATCATGTACGGCGGCGAGCTGGTGTTGCCGTTCGACGCTGCGCGCCAGACGTTGCGCAGCGCTGCCAACATCGTGGCCGCGGCGCCCGATGAGCTGTATGTCGACATGGCCCTAGGTACGGGCACAGACGGAGCGCACTGGCTGGAATTCGACGTCTGTTACAGCGGTCTGGCGGGCGATGCGGATCGAGTGGTCGGGCCGTTGCGCAAGCTCGGCAAGCCAGTCAAGGATCACCTGGCGCACGTGCCGTACACCACGCTGCAGGGCAGCGCGGATCTGCGCGGCACGACCCCGCTCGGAAACTACGGTAAGGGCGGTATGGTCTACGGCATCACGCCGGCGCTGATCGACTCCATGGTCGAGTCGGTGGAGAGTGCGCCGCCCAATAGCGTCATCTGGCTGCAGCATCAGGGTGGAGCGATCAGCCGGGTGGCGCCAAAGGATTCCGCCTACTTCAATCGCGGGGCAAGTCATACCATTGGAGTTGCCACGACCTGGGATATGTCGGCGCACGATAGCGAGCGCGGCATTGACTGGGCGCGGCGAGCCTGGATCACGATCGAGCCGCAGACGCGCGGCCAGTATGTGAACCTTGCCGCGACCGATGATCGCGAAGCTCGAGTGCACGCTGCCTATGGCGACAACTATTCGCGCCTGGCCGTGCTCAAGAAGCGGTTTGATCCAGCCAACCTGTTTCGACTCAACGCCAACATCAAGCCCGCGGTGTGAGCGCTCAGGACGTGAACCACGCTGCGGCATCGTCGGTGCCGCCGCTGACACGGGGCTTAAGTTTCTGGCCGGCGATCGCCGTCGTGGTCAGTACGATCGTTGGCACCGGCATATTTCTGGTCAGCGGCGCGATGGCTCGCGCCACCGGCTCGGCCGACCTGGTTATCACCGCCTGGCTCGCCGGCGCGGTGATCGCTTTATTCGGCACCCTGTGTCTGGCAGAGCTGGGAGCGGCGCTGCCGCGGGCGGGCGGCTTGTTCGTCTACCTGGGCCGAGGCCTCGGACCGTTGTGGGGTTTCCTGTATGGCTGGACCGCTTCGGTGCTGACCAATCCCACGGCGGCGGCAATTCTGGCGGCGGGATTCATGCGATTCTCCAGCTTCCTATATCCCGCCCTCGCGGCGCCCTGGGTCAGCCTGCACTTCGGCGGCCACGCGTTGACGCTCACCGTTGCACAACCTCTGGCCGCGCTGCTGATAGTGCTTCTGACCGCGATCAATTATCTGAGTATTCGCACCGGCGGGCGCATTCAACTTGTCCTGGCATCGATCAAAGTCGGCGCAATCGTCTTGATTATCGTGGCCGGCGCAGCGTTCGCGGGCTCCCCCGTGCCGACAGTCGCGCCACCCGTGGCGCTGGGGGCGGCCACCATCGGTGCCGTGCTCACCGCCCTGGTCCCTGCCATGTGGGCTTACAACGGCTTTCAAAATCTCGGCGCCCTCGGCGAGGAGATCCAGGATCCGGGCAGAAATATCCCGCGCGTACTGGTGGCCGCACTTCTGATCGTGGTGCTGCTCTACATTGCGGTGAATCTGACGTACTTCCACGCGCTGCCATTCGCGCAAGTGGCAGGTTCGCAGGCAGTGGCCTCCGAGGTCGTCCAGGCGGTCGCGGGACCGCGCGGCGCCATCTGGCTGACGCTGGCAATGTGCATTTCCGCACTGGCCTCGCTGCACGTCGTGATCATGGCTGATGCCCGCATTCCCTACGCGATGGCGCGCGCCGGCCTGTTGTTCGCGTTTGTGGCGCGCACTCACCCACGCTATCGCACTCCCAGCGGCGCGTTGCTCTTCCTGGGATTTCTGGGTGCGCTGATCGCGCTGACAGGCACCTTCGAGGAGCTGTATTCGCTGTACGTCTTTGCGATATGGATCTTCTTTGCGCTGGTGCCTGTGGCGCTGATCAGACTGCGGCGGACCGAGCCTCAGCTGCTGCGACCCTATCGAGTGTGGGGGTATCCGTGGATCCCGGCGGTGTTTGGCATGGCAGCGCTGGCGCTGACCATAAATCTGTGGATCGATCGGCCGGTGCGCTCGTCGATCGGGTTGCTGATCATTCTGGCGGGCGTGCCATTCTTTTATCACTACCGTCGAAAGCCACAGTTGCCCATTACCGCGCCAGCTGCATGACGTTCTGATAGCGCGGCAGGTCGCGCAGCGGATCGAAGTCCGAGTCGACCTTGATCCACGACTTGGTTTCCGCATTGGCGTGCGGCAGCAGGCGCTCGAGCAGATCGAAGGCGGCGTCGAAGTTGCCCAGGATGGAGTACACGCAGGCGACGTTGTACTGGGTCAGGATGTCGTCAGGATCGATCGCCAGTGCGCGCGACAACCACTCCGTGGCGCGGTCGCGCTCGCCGATCTTCGCCAGACAGCCGGCACCCAGATATGCGGGCCGCGGGTTTTCCGGGTGCAGCGTCAACTCCCGCTCTGCCAGCTCGAGCGCCTTGCGCGCCGCGGGCTCGATATCACGCTCGCGTCCCAGTGTCCGATAGATCATCGCGAGCATGCCTAGCGACTGGTAATCGTCCGGCTTGAGCTCGGCGGCGCGCTCGAACAGCGTCGCTGCCTGCTCCATCTTGTTCTCGGCGAAGCATGCGCGCGCATAGAAATAGTGGACCTCATATGAATTCGGATCCAGGCTGGTGGCGCGTTCGAACTCCGCCATGGCCTCCTGTTTCTTGTCTGCCAGCGACAGCGCGAGTCCGCGTGAGGCGTGGGCTTCGGCCAGGCCATTGTCGAGCGCTAGCGCCTGGGCACTCGTGGCGAGAATGCTGTCGATCGAGACATCGACGTGGTAGTGCAAGACCAGGCACGAATCGCAGTCGGCAATGCCGGCGTAGGCGCGCGCGAACATCGGATCGAGCTCCACCGCCTTGGTGAACATCCGGCGCGCCAGCTGGTAGTACGACTTGGAATGTCGATGCAGAAACTGACGTCCCCGCAGGTAGTAGGTATAGGCCTCGACATTGTCGGTCGGCGCTTGCCCGATCGATTTCTTTTCCTGCGGGCGCAGCTTGACCTTCAGTTGCTCGACGATCGCGTGGGTAATCTCGTCCTGGATCGCGAAGATGTCGGTTAAGTCGCGATCGAAACGATCGGCCCAGATATGGCCGCTGTCCTTGCCGTTGATCAGCTGCGCCGTGACCCGCACCCGCGAGCCCGCCTTGCGCACGCTGCCTTCCAAAACGAAATTCACACCGAGTTCCTGGCTGATCTCCTGAACCCTGACGGCCTTGCCCTTGTAGGTAAAAGCGGTGTTGCGGGCGACGACGAACAGTCCGGATACCTTCGACAGGTCGGTAATGATGTCTTCCGTGATGCCGTCGCTGAAGTATTCCTGTTCCGGATCACCGCTCATGTTGTTGAACGGCAGGACGACGACCGATGGCCGCACGGCGAAAACCGGAGGCCCGGGTTCGGCCGCGGCAGCGGCACCGTCTCGACCCAGCATGCGACGCGCGGTCTGCAGCAGCGTGGCCAGATGTGGGTCGAGCGGCCGGGTCAGCGCGTCGAGCCAGTGCGTGTTGCCCAGCGCATATTCCATCGCGCCGGTGGGCATGATGTTCTCGATGCGAAACGGGACGATGGCCTTACCCGCCGACACCGCGCGCTCGACCTCGCGCCGCACGTGCGGCGAGGCGTTTGCCTGGGCCGAGAAGATGAGTACCAGAATACGGCAGGCCTTGATTGCCTCGATGATCTCCTCGCCATATTCCGAACCCGCGGCGACGTCGCGAGGTGCCGCCCAACAGCGAATGCCCTGAGCCTCGAGTGCGGCCACGGCCGCGAGCGCTGCGGCCTTGTCGGACGCGGCGTAACTCATGAAAACGTCGTGAGCCATTTGGTCGAAAGCTGCCCGAGGAATCGCGGAAGTTATTACTTGAGGGCCAGCACCGATCTTGCACGGCCCTTCTATCGCTCACAAGGTCCGGCTTGCATGCCGTCGCAAGGGCGAAGAAATCTGAGTTAAATCAAACAAGTATGTGTCCTTCAAGGCGATCACGACCACAGCGTGGCCCAGAATTATGGTCGCGTCGCCGTAGCGTGAGCGAACCGCTGACTTTCTCACGATGGGTTCTGGCGCCAAGATGATCGAGACTGAAATCCCTCGGAGGTTCCCATGCAGAAACGAAGGCTCGGAAACAGCGGCCTGGAAGTCTCGGCTCTCGGCCTGGGGTGCATGGGCATGAGCTTCGGCTACGGTCCGGCTGCCGACAAGCGCGACATGATTGCGTTGCTGCGCTCGGCGGTCGAACGGGGCATCACCTTCTTCGATACCGCCGAGGTCTACGGGCCGTTCACCAATGAAACACTGGTCGGCGAAGCGCTCGCGCCGTGTCGCGGCAAGGTCGTGATCGCGACCAAATTCGGATTCAAGATCGACCCGAAGATGGGCACGCAGCCCGCCGGTGTCGACAGCCGGCCCGAACACATCCGGCAGGTCGCCGAGGCTTCGATGCAACGCCTCAAGGTCGATGTCATCGATCTGCTTTACCAGCACCGGGTCGACCCCGCGGTGCCGATCGAGGAGGTCGCCGGTGCGGTGAAGGATCTGATCCGCCAGGGCAAGGTCAGGCACTTCGGTTTGTCCGAAGCCAGTGCGGCGACGATCCGTCGTGCGCACGCCGTCCAGCCGGTCGCGGTGCTGCAAAGCGAATACTCACTGTGGCGGCGCGAGCCTGAGTCCGAGGTCATGCCAACCCTGGAGGAACTCGGTATCGGCCTGGTGCCCTACAGTCCGCTCGGCCGAGGCTTTCTTGCCGGCAAGATTGATGAGAACACCAGGTTCGATGCTTCCGACTTTCGCAACATCGTGCCGCGCTTTACCGCCGAAGCGCGCAAGGCGAATCAAGTGCTGATCGATCTGCTGCGAACAATGGCGGCGCGTAAGCAGGCCACCCCGGCGCAGATCGCGCTCGCGTGGCTGCTGGCCCAGAAACCGTGGATCGTTCCCATTCCGGGCACCACGAAGTCCGAGCGCCTGGTCGAAAATATCGGCGCAACCGCGATCGAGCTGACGGCGGCCGATCTGCGCGACATCGAGATGGCGGCCTCGAAGATCATTGTCCAAGGGGCGCGCTACCCGGACCGCCTCGAGCAGCTGACGGGGCGCTGATGCGCGTCGGCATCGGCGCGTCTGGTTTGCTTTGCGTGATCTCGCCACGTCGGGAAACGTGCTGTATCGTACGAGAAAATGCCGCAGTGCTTCAAAATCGTTTCACGCGCGATGATCGGCCCGAGCGCGTGGGAGCGGTTCGTCGAGGATTCCCCGGAAGCTTGGCTATTTCACACCGCACTCTGGCAGGCGGTCGGAGCGGGTCCCGGGAAGGATCGTTCGTTCGGGCTGGTCAACGAGCGCGGCGCGCTACGCGCAGTCATCGCCCTGCACCTGGAGCGAATTCCGGAGTTTCCTCACCTGCCCGTGCGGCGGATCTATAACTATCGAGCGGGCCTGGCCCGAGCGAATGGGATAGCCGAGTCCGAAAGGGCCGAGTTGGATGCGGCGGCTGTCCACGCGATCCGGCAGGTCGGGCGTCGCAGCGGCGCGGCGCAGGTTAGTTTGGAACTGGCGAGCATGGCGCCGGGTCCGAATTCCCCCGACAACTCGGTGCTCGCTCGATCCGGATTTGAGATCAGATCCATGCCGGCGAAGGTGATCGATCTCACCCAGACCGAGGCCGCGCTATGGAAGGAGTTCCGCAAGGGTTGCAAGAGCGCTGTAAAGAAAGCCCAACGTGAGCGCGTCGACGTCTGCTGCGCCCGCGGCGTCGCCGACGTCGAAATCTTTTCGGCATTGCATGCCCAGACAATGCGTGCGACCGATTCCAGGCCGCGTCCCACCGGCTATTTTTCCCACCTCTGGAACACGCTGTCGCCCATCGGCCGCTGCCAGGTGCTGCTGGCTCGCCTTCCATCCGGCGACCCGATTGCGGGCATCATGACGATGCAGTGGAAAGGTGCTAGCTACTACTATGCTGCCGCCACGGCACAGAAGTACCGTGACGCAGGCGGCAACACCCTGTGCGTGCACGAGGCAATCCTGAAGTCGCGGGCGCGAGGCGATCAGACCTTTCATCTGGGGCCGACACCGCACCGCGGCCAGGTCAACGAAAAGATTTATTTCGTCGGACGATTCAAGAACCAGTTTGGCGGATTCGAGGTCCCGTGGCGAACTGCGTCGTTGTTTCTGTGGCCGGGACTGGCGAAAGTGCGCGCCATCGCACGTAGCGTGCGCACAGCCCTGAAGGGCGCAACGCCAGACACTGAGGATTGACTCGGTCGATAACATGAACGCACGGGCTCGTATCAGCAATGTGGCAAGGATGCTCAAGACCGAGGGGCTCGGATACACGCTGCAACTGGCCTGCGGGCGGCTGCTGCTTCACGTCAGGGCACGGCTGAGCGAGCAGCGCTACGAGCGGCGCTTCGGCATTCGTACCCGCGGCAGGATTTCTCTCCCGATTTTCCGGTGAATTCGTGGACTATGGCAGCGGATTGGGACGAACCCTGATCGCGGCGGCAACGCTTCCATTTGAGCGTGTCACCGGGGTGGAGCTTTCACCGGCTCTCGCCAAACGGTCGCTGGAAAACGTCGCCAAGGCAAGGGGCACCGTCTGCCAAAACATCGAAGTGGTTTGTAGCAACGCTGCTGACTGGCACGTTACTGCCGAGGTGACGGTATTTCACTTCTATAACCCGTTTCTGAAACAGACCCTACGCACCGTAGTGGAAAACATCGCGCGGTCGCTGCGGGAAGCGCCGCGGCAGACATGGATCGTGTTTGCCAACCCGTGGTCGATGGCGCCGCTGATGCGTTCGGGCGAAGTGGTTCCGCATGACTGGCAAAAACTTACTGTAGACGAGATCTGGCCGCTGCATCCCGTTCCGAAGGACGATCCCGACGGCGCGCGCTATCGAATCTATGCGCTTGACTCGCGTCACACCTCGTTCGAGCAACCTGTGACGTGAACGCCGGGGCTGATCAGCGCAGATCGCTGGCGTTGATCGCCGGCAACTCCGGCTGGAATCTTTTGGCATTCCTGTTGGGGATCGCCGCCAATCTGGTGGCACTGCCGTTCGTGATCAGACACATCGGAATCTCGCAGTTTGGTATCTGCGGATTGCTGCTGGCGCTGGCGACGCCTCTCACTCTGATCGGGACCACCCTTGGCCTATCCACGGCGCAAGCGTTGGCGCGACTGCGGTCGCAGTCGGACGCGCGCGCCGTCACCGATTTCTGCGCGACCATCACTGCCATCGGGCTGGTCGTCGTTGGCGTGACCGGTATCGCGCTGGCCCTGATTGCGCCACTGATCGCGCGTGCACTGTATCCGGGCTACCAACCGGTCATGCACTCGATCGGGCTTATCTCCGCGACCATGGCGTGCGGCTGGATCGCTCAGCAGTTGTCGCTGTTGATGCAGGGGGTGCACGTTGCCGCGCAGGCCTATCGCAGAATCGCCACGATCAACGGCTTCGGGGCGGTGGCAGCCCCGCTGCTGATCTTCGTCATCGTGAGCGCAATGCCCGATGTCGAAGGCTACATTCTGGCCTTGGCCCTGGGGTACGGCCTGATCACGCTGTTCTGGCTGATGTCGACGGCCTCGAGCTTTCGCTGGTCGCTGGTGCGACCCAGGGTGCATCGCGTCGCGACGCGCTCGATCGCGGTATTTACCGGCTGGCAGACGCTGGGGCAGATAGCGGCCAATGTGGCCAATCAGATCGACCGATATCTGCTGGGCGCCTGGGTGGGACCAAATGCCGTTGGCTACTACAACGTCTCGCAGAGACTGCAGGAGGTGTCATATATCGGGGTCTTGAAAGCCGGCGAAGCCCTGTTTCCGCAGTTCAGCATCAGTTCGGCGGAGAGTGTCGAGCGTCAGGCAAAGCTATTCTTTCGCGCATCGTGGATGGTGAATCTGGTGGCGGCAATGCTGATGGCGCCGCTGTTGCCATGGGCGCACTCGTTGCTGTCGGTATGGGTAGGATCCGCGTCGGCGCAGTACGCGGCGCCAGTGCTGCAGGTGCTGACGGTCGGGGGACTGTTCAGCTGCGCCGGCTGGGTATTCAGTCTGTACGCGCTGGGGATTGCCAAGGCACGCTATACGGCGATGCTGAGTATTTCAGGGGCATTCATTACCGCGCTCGCCAGCGCCTTCCTAATTCACAGGTTCGGCATGCGGGCGGCCGGCGTCGGTGGAGTGATTGGCATGTTTGTCAACCTGGCGCCGATGCTGTGGCTGATTCGCCGGCATTTCGGCCAAATCGCGGGCCTCGGACGTGTCTGTGTCGCAGTTTTGCTGCCCGTCTGCACCGCCTTGGCTGTCGCCGGTGGGCTTGCCGCGATCGGCGTGCCGACGCAAAACAGCTGGCCCCGAGTGATCATCGGCTATTTCGCTACCTCGATCGCTGTCATGGCTGCCGTGGTGCTTTTGACGGCATTGACTCGCCAGGGGCAAGATTCGCTGTCGGATCTACGCCGACTGCTGCGCATGCCGTTCGCGTGGGTCGCCGATGTCATCCTTACCGGGTGACTGCGAAGCGCACCCTTTCGAATCAGCGGCGCAGACGCGCGACCCAGCGATACATCACCAGCACGATTACGGCGAATGCGACCGGTCCCAGGATGACCGCGCCGTTATCGGCAAAGTGGTCGTTGACCAGGGACAACGGAAAGTCCTCACCGGAGAATGCCACCAGCGCGGCGATCACGACGCCGACCAGACCTTCACCGACGATCAGGCCGGAGGCGAGCAGTACGCCGAGTTGTTTGGTGGCTGCCGGGTTGGGACGCCGGTCGGCGCACCGATCGTAGTACCAGCCCACGACTGCACCCACCACAACCATTAACGTACTCTGCGTGGGCAGGTAGATCCCGAGCCCGACGGCGAGCGGCGAGAGGTGGGCGCCACGGGTCACGCGTCGGAGCAGTTCGTCGATGGCGATTATCACTGCCCCGATACCGACACCTACTTCGATCAGACTCCAGTCGACATTTTTCTGCAGCACGCCCTGCGCCAAAGCCGATATCAGTCCGGCTTGAGGGGCCGGCAGGGCGTGCTCGCGAATTGGGCCGGGAGCCCCTGCAAAACCGTAGGCGTGATTCAGCAGATCCAGGATCGGCGGAATGATCAACGCACCGGCAACCACGCCGATCACCAGCGCCACCTGCTGTTTCCACGGCGTCGCGTCCACCAGCTGGCCGGTCTTCAGGTCCTGCAGGTTATTGTTGGCGATGGTGGCGACGGCAAACACCACCGCCGTTACGAACAGCGCATACGCCACCAGCGCCTGTTCGGTCTCGGCCGGCAGACCCGAACCGACGCCGAATTCCAGCAGCAATGCGGCGCCGATCACCGCCAGGATGCCGATTCCGGACAGCGGACTATTCGACGAGCCGATCAGCCCGGCCATGTAGCCGCACACCGACGACACGAAGAAGCTCATCAGCACGACGTATACCAATCCGCCCAGCGCCAGTGCCGTCATGTACGAATTGAGCGCGCCGTGCGAATCGAATTTTGCCAGCAGCACAACGATCGGGACCAGGCAGGCCAGCGTAATCAGACCTACCAGGCCGATCGGGATGTCACGTTCGGTTCGAGGCAATGCCGCCGAATCGCCGGTACGACGAGCGCGCGAGGCGGCCAGCGCCGAGAGCAGGCCGCCGTAGACCGGCTTGAACAGCTTGGCGAGTGTCCAGACCGCGGCGATCAGAATGGTGCCCGCACCGAGGAATCGGATCTGGTGGTTCCAGGTGTCGTGAGCGAGCGCGGCAACCGCTGCATGGCTGCCGCTCAGTGCCGAATAATGCGGCACTCCCCACACCCAGCCGATCAACGCGCCGACCAGCATGGCCACACCGACCCAGAGTCCGACCAGATGGCCGACGCCGAACAACGCGAATGACAGCAGCAGATCGAAGCCACTGACTGCGCCGCGGGTGCCCAGCCGAAAGTAGCTCACCAGGTCGCTGGCAAAGATGCGTGTACCGACCACCACGGCAAACACGCCCGAAACGATCGATCCCCACAGCACAGCCAGCAGGCCGGCGCGCGAATCGGCTATGGCGTCGGCGCGCGAATCGGCGCCACCGCCGACCTTCAGCACTTCAGCGCAGGCTACGCCCTCCGGGTAAGGCAGGTCCGATTGCGTCACCAGCGCGCGCCGCAGCGGGATCGAATAGGTGACGCCCAGGATGCCGCCGAGCGCGCAGATCCAGAATGAGATCCAATACGGAAACCCGCCCCACCAACCGATGATGATCAGCCCCGGCAGCACGAAGATGATCGCCGACAACGTGCCGGCTGCGGAAGCGATCGTCTGAACGACATTGTTTTCCTGGATCGTCATTCCCTTGAAGCCGCGCAGCACCGCCATCGATATCACCGCGGCGGGAATCGAGGTCGCGAAGGTCAGCCCGGCCTTCAGGCCGAAAAATACATTGGCCGCCGTGAATACCAGCGTGATCAGCACGCCTAGGATGATTCCGCGCAGCGTCAGTTCTTTTTGTGGAGCCACTGAATATCCCCTCAGGCTTTGGCGGTCCTGCCGCTGTGGGCATTCTAATCGCCCTCGGCATCGCGCCGCTGCTTGCACAGTACGACGCTGTCGAACAACTCATAGTCGGCGGCCGGAGTCCGGTCGGCTCCGATCGCGTGAAAGTATCGCATCGTGATCGTGGTCTGGCCGCCGGCAACGCCCGGATCAAGGTCGAACACCGCAATGCCGTAGCCGGTGCCGGGGTCGCGCCGCGCCGACCAGATGGCATCTTCGAGCGCGTCGGCGCCGTGCCTGACGAATGTTCCGGAAATCGGGCCCGGGAACGGGCGATTGGGTCGGGTGATGACTTTGGCCTGCGCTGCGCCGGTGGTCGGATTCACACCGTAGATATCGAGCGGTTCGTCGGTGCCGCCGCCGCCGAGGATCAGATGCATGGTGCCGCGGCTGGCATCGAACCGGCCGTCGACCGGTTCGCTCGTCATCACTGGCTGGGGCTGGCAGGTATCCACCGCAGTGCCGTCGAGCGCATCGCGTCCAAGGTTGTGATTACAGCCTCGCACCGGCCAGCTGCGTTCGTAGTCGTGATCGTGACCGCACAGCACCAGATCGACGCCATACTGATCGAACAGCGGCAGCCAGGTTTCGCGAATGCCGCGGTCGGAGCCGTTGCCGTTCTCGGATGAGCTGAGCGCGTCCTGGTGCATTTGCACGATGATCCAGTCGATGCTGTCATCGTGACGCGCGGCCTGCAGCGTCTGCTCGAGCCAACGCGTCTGCTCGCCGCCACTGAAGCCACGGATGTACAGCGACGTGCCGGGTTGGATTGGAGCCAGTCCGCTGCCGGGTGCAGGGATCAGTGGATCCGGTCCGGCCAGGAAGGCGCCGCTGTCCTGATAGATCACGTCGTCAGCGGCCAAAGAGATGAACAGCGCCGAGCCGACCTGAAACCGATACCAGCAGCCGGCAAAGCGCGAGCCGTTGTCGGGCAGACGGTAGCGCGTCAGATAGGAATTCAATCCTTGCTCGCCGTTGCCAAATTCAATTTCGTGGTTGCCGGGGCAGGGCATCCAGGGGCGAAATGCGGCCGAGCGCTGCACGTTATGGCCGAAGTCGGCCCACACCGCCGGCTGCGCCGTCGGATTCAGATTCGCATAACACAGATCGCCATTAAGAAGGTGAAACAGCGGGTCGAACCGCTCCACAGCATCCACCGCGTGACGGCTCTGTGGTGATGACATTGCCCATGAGGTCACCGGTGTCGACAGATCGCCGTAACTGGTCCATCGAAACGGTGCCCGTCCGTGCGGCGCGGTTCGAAAGTTGCCGGCGAACGGCGCATGGCGCCGGCTGTCATTGTCCGCGGTCGGACAATAGCGGTACTGCGTGTCAGGCTTAAGGCCATCCAGGATTACGTGGTAGGTGAACACCATCTGGCCGGTCAGTCCGTCGTTGTAGCAACGCTGTACTGCCGGTATCAGCGATGATGCGCGTCCGGACGTAGTCAGCGTCAGGCGCGGATTGCGCGCCTGCGCGGGCGAGGCCCAGGAGACGACCACCATGCGCGATGGGTGCTCGCCCCAGGTCAGATGAATCTGCTCGGGCGTGCCATCGGCGGCCGCCGCATCCGCCCTTTTTTTCAATGCGAAGTCCCGCAGTCCACGCCGTCATCGGAAAACCGGCTGCCAGGGACTATGCTACCGACCGTGACTCAGAGGCGATAGGGCATGCGCGCGCTCAAATTCATCGGCTATGGCATCGGCGGCATCATCGGGCTGCTGGTCATGTTGGCGATCGGGGTCTGGCTGTTCGTCAATCCAAACGAGTTCAAAGGCCGCATCATAGAAAGCGTGAAATCCTCCACCGGTCGGGAGCTGGCGCTCCCGGGTGACATCAAGCTGTCAGTGTTCCCGTGGGTCGCGCTCGAGCTCGGGCCTGCAAATCTGGGCAGTCCGCCGCAATTTAATGGTGCGCCATTTGCCTCGGTGCGGCACGTGGCCCTGAGCGTGCGATTGCTGCCGCTGCTGCACAAGCAGCTCGACATCGGGCGCATCGAAGTCACCGGCCTGGATCTGCACCTGAGCAAAGATGCCGCCGGTCGTGGTAACTGGCAGATGCCGGCGAACGCCCCGGACGCCGCGGCCACCACGACCGCTGCGCCCACTGCGACGCTGCCGCAACTGGCCGGCGTGACCATCAAGGACAGTCGTGTCGCCTACCAAGACATAGTCGCCGACAAGCTGCAGCTCGACATCGGCGCGGTGCAGTCCGCCGATCCGATTCCGGTGTCAGCATCCCTGCAGCTAAGCCGTGGGCCCGGGTCCGCGCCGCTGCCGGTGTCCGCAAAATTCAGGCTGACGCTCAATCCGGCGACGCAGGATCTGCAGATGCCGGCGCTGACCGTGCAGATCGCCGCGGCACGTCTGAACGGCTCACTGGTGGGTACCAAGGTCATCGACGCCCCGGATTTGCACGGGCGATTCAGCCTCGAGCCGATCGAGCCGCGCGATCTGATGAAAAAGCTCGGCGTCACGCTGCCGGCGATGCGCGATCCTAAGGCATTATCGAGCTTCGCCATGGCCGGCGCCTTCGCGTTCGCGCATAACGCTGTGCGACTAACAGAGCTCTTAATACAGCTCGATGATTCGGTGCTCAAGGGCTCGGTGTCAGTCGACGATCTCGATAGCAAGGCCAGCAGCTTCGATCTGGCGCTGAATCAGATTGATCTGGACCGCTACGGCACGCCCGACGCCGGCGCCGGTGCACACACGAGTGCGGCCGTATCCACGCCGGCCAAACCTACCGAGCTACCGACCGATTCGCTCCGGGGTCTCAATGTCCACGGCACGGCGCGCGTGGCGCGTGCCAAGGTATCCGGCATCACGCTGACCGACATGACGCTAGGTCTGCAGGCCAAGGATGGCGTGATTCACGTGGCGCCGATTGCGGCCACTCTGTACGGCGGCAGCTGCCAGGGTGAACTGACACTCGATGGGCACGGCTCCGTGCCCGGCCTCAAGTTGCAGCAGAACCTGTCGAACGTCGATGTCGCGCCGTTGTTGAATGACTTCGCCAAGACGCAACGCCTGTCGGGTCGTGGCGAAGTGACACTGAATCTCAATGCAAGCGGCCGGGACTCGGACGCGATGCTTAAATCACTGACCGGGCGGGTGACGGCCAATCTGGCTGGCGGCGCGGTGCAGGGCATGGACCTGTGGTTTCAGATCAATCGGGCACTGGCGTTGTTCCAGAAGCAGGCGGCCCCGAGCGGCAGCGACAGCGGGCGCACCCGGTTCGATGTGTTCAAGGCCTCAGCCGATATATTCAACGCCGTGGCAACCACCAAGGATCTGACGATCAGTTCCGGCAATCTGCGCGTCACGGGTCAGGGCTCGGCCAATCTCGTGAGCAAGGCAATCGATTACCGCGTACAGGCCTCGATCCTCAAGCCATCCCCCGGCGCGGGTGCATCGAGCGTGGTGCTGGCCGATGTACCCATGCTGATCACGGGCACCATGAACAATCCGGGCGTGCGCCCGGACCTGTCGGGCATGGCAAAGGCACGGGCGCAACAGGAACTCGACCAGCACAAGGGCGAGCTCAAACAGAAGCTGCAGGACCAGCTCAAGGGACTGTTCGGGAAGTAAAATGGGCTCAGATCCCCGGGAATCGTATGCTCTGGAGCGCTTCGTGGTGGCTCAGCAGCCGGTGTTCGATCGGGTCGTCACCGAGCTTCGGCAAGGTTGCAAGGCCACGCACTGGATGTGGTTCATCTTCCCGCAACTCGCCGGACTGGGATCGAGCCCGATGGCGCGCACCTATGCCATCTCGGGCCTGGACGAGGCACGTGCGTACCTGCAGCATCCGGTGCTCGGGCAACGATTGCGGCAATGTGTCGAGCTGGTCGTCCGAGCCGACGCCGGCAACATTTCCCAGCTCTTCGGTTACCCGGATGATCTGAAATTTCGCTCCTCGCTGACCCTGTTCCTGCAGGCCAGTGCGCACGAGGGCTTGTTCCAGGCGGCCCTGGACAAGTATTTTGGCGGCACCGGCGACCAGCGGACGCTCGAGCGGCTGTAGCGGGCCGGCGCCCGCTGCAACTATTTGCCCGCGCGCCAGTCGTACCTGCGTTCCCGGCTTAAAGGTGGGCGATGATCACGATTTCACATCTGACGCGCCGCTACGGCGACTTCGTGGCGGTCGACGACGTGAGCTTTGCCATCGGCCGCGGCGAGGTGGTTGGCCTGCTCGGTCCCAACGGTGCCGGCAAGACCACGATCATGAAGATGTTGACGGGGTTTCTGGAACCGACCGCCGGCTCAATCCAGGTCGACCAGCTGGAGATCGGGCGCGACACCGCAGCAATCCAGCGCCGCGTAGGCTACCTGCCGGAGAATTGCCCCGCCTGGCCGGAAATGACGGTGATCGAATTCCTCGAATACCTGGCCATACTGCACGACCTGCCGGCCGCGGCCCGCCCGCGGGCAGTGGCGGCGGCAATCCGCCGCACCGAGCTGCGCGACAAAGCCACCGAGTCGATTCAGACGCTGTCGCGCGGTTATCGTCAGCGCGTCGGTGTCGCCCAAGCGATCCTGCACGGTCCGGACATCGTGATCCTGGACGAGCCCACCAACGGTCTGGACCCGACTCAGATCCTGCACATGCGATCGCTGATCCGCGAGTTGTCGCAGTCGGCCACCGTGATCGTGTCGACGCACATCCTGCAGGAGGTGCAGGCCGTGTGTCAGCGGGTGTTGATCCTGCGGGCCGGGCGCAAGGTGGTGGACGCGCGGCTTGACGATCTGCAGCGCGAGACCAGTCTGCTGGTGACGCTGGATCGGGACCAGCAGGGCGCGCTGCCGGTGCTGCGTGCGGTCGAGGGCGTCGCATCGGTGCGGCTGCTGGAGACCGTGGATGGTCGCTATCGCTATTCGGTCGATGCCGACGAGTCACGTGCGCCGGCGATCGGCGCAGCCGTCATCGGCGCGGGCTTCGCTCTCTACGGATTGACGCGCGCGCAGCGAACGCTTGAAAAGGTATTTGCCGAGGTCAATGCCGGTGCGGCAGCCGCGGAGGTCCGCGATGCTGCATAGGGTGCTGCGCATTGCCGGGCGGGAACTGACCGGATACTTCGCCTCCCCGGCCGCGTTCCTGTTCCTGGCTGCGTTTCTGGGCGCAACGCTATTCATCTTCTTCTGGGTCGCGACCTTCTTCGAGCGCAACCTGGCGGACGTACGGCCGCTGTTTCAGTGGATGCCGGTGCTGCTGATCTTTCTGGTCGCCGCGTTGACGATGCGTTCCTGGGCCGAGGAGCGCCGGGCCGGCACGGTGGAACTGCTGCTGACCTCGCCGACCACGCCGACCGAACTGGTGCTGGGCAAATTCCTCGGCTGTCTCGGGCTGGTACTGATCGCGCTGATCCTGACGCTGGTGCTTCCGATCACGGTGGCGCACCTGGGACCGCTTGACTGGGGTCCGGTAATTGGCGGCTATGTGGCGGCGGTGGCACTGGCCGCCGCTTACGTGGCGGTCGGTCTGTGGGTCTCGTGCCGCACCGACAATCAGATCGTGAGCCTGATCCTGACCGTGCTGGTGACCGGTGCGCTGTATCTGATCGGATCCGATTCGCTGACGTCGCTGGTCGGTTATCGCGCCGGAGAATGGTTGCATGCGCTCGGCGCGGGTTCGCGCTTCGCCTCGATCACGCGCGGCGTGCTGGATGTGCGCGATCTGTATTACTACCTGTCGGTAACGGCGGTATTCCTGATACTGAATCGATTGTCGCTCGAGTCGCTGCGCTGGGCCGGCAATCCGACCAGCGACGCTCATCGCCGCTGGTACGGCGTCGTGGCGCTGCTGGTAGTGAACGCGCTGACCGCCAATCTGTGGCTCGATCAGCTCGGCTGGGCGCGCATCGATCTGACCTCCGGCAAGATATACAGCCTGTCCGAAGCGACGCGAAATTACCTGGCGCAGCTGCACGAGCCGCTGTTGATCCGCGGCTATTTCAGCGCCGCAACGCATCCGTTGCTGGCACCGCTGGTGCCGCAGCTGCGCGATCTGCTGCGCGAGTACGCGGTTGCCGGTGGCAGCAAGGTGCGCGTGGAGTTCGTCGATCCGCATGACGACCCCAAGGTCGAAGCCGAGGCCACCAGCCGCTACAACATCCGTCCGGTGCCGTTTCAGGTATCGGGCAAATACCAGGCGTCGGTGGTCAACTCCTACTTCGACATTCTGATCGCCTACGGCGATCAATATCAGGTGCTGAACTACCGCGACCTGATCGACGTCAAGCAGAGCTCCGACACCGATCTACATGTCGAGCTGAAGAATCCGGAATACGCCACCACCAGCGCGATTCGCAAGGTGCTGCTGAGCTACCAGGCCGGCGGCAGCGTGTTCGATACACTGCGCCAGCCGGTGAGCTTCACCGGCTACATCTCGGCCAGCGAATCGCTGCCCAAGCCGCTGCAGGAGGCGCGCGCCGCACTCGAGTCGGCGCTGGCCGACATCACGCGCGAGTCGAACGGCAACTTCAAGGCGGCGATGCACGATCCGGACACCGAGCCCGGCCTTGCCGCCAAGCTGCCGAAGGAGTTCGGCTTCCGGCCGATCGCGATGAGCCTCACCGACGCTAAGCCATTCTGGTTCTTCATGACCATCGGCGATGCGCGCGGCACCGAGCAGGTGCCGCTGCCGGAGGAGCTGAATCAGGCCGCGTTCAAGAGCACGCTCGAGGCGGCGGTCAAGCGCCTCGCCCCGGGATTCCTCAAGACGGTCGCCGTCATGAGCAATCCCCAGGGGCCGGGTGCCGGGGCCATGGGTCCGATGGGAGGCGCGGCGTCTGGCCGGAGTTTCAACACGCTGCGCCGCGCGTTATCCGAATCGGCACGCTGGATCGACACCGATCTGAAGGATGGTCGCGTACCTGCCGATGCCGACCTACTCATGGTGCTCGACCCACAGGGGCTCGACACCAAGCAGCAATTTGCGATCGATCAATTCCTGATGCAGGGCGGCACCGTGCTGCTGTCGGCGTCGCCGACCGATGTCAGCGTGCAGCAGAGCATCATCGCCCGGCCGGTGAAGTCCGGGCTCGAGGACTGGCTGGCCGGATACGGTCTGTCGTACGGCAAGGGCCTGGTGCTGGACCAGCAGAGCGGCGCACTGCCGATTCCGGTGCAGCGCGAAGTCGGGGGATTCTCGGTCGACGAAGTCGAGCTCGCCAAATATCCCTACATCGTCGATGTGCGCGGTCGCGGACTGAATCCGCACAGTCCGATCACCGACAGCCTGGATCAGATCGACGTTCCCTGGGCGGCGCCGCTGCTGGTCGATACCAAGCTCAATCAGGGCCGCAAGTTGACGCCGCTGCTGCGGTCCTCAAACTGGAGCTGGGTGTCTGATTCGAACAATCTGATGCCCGATTACCAGTCCTACCCGGACGAAGGCTTCGCGGTGGGCAAATCGGCTGGCCCCCAGACCCTGGCGCTGATGGTGGAGGGCGAGTTCGATTCGATGTTCAAGGGCAAACCCTCACCGTTGCTGGCGCCGCCGAAGACCGATACCCCGTCGGATCCTGACAAGGCGGCCGCCACTGCCAAAGGCGCGCCGGCCCACGCCGCCGCGAAGGCCAGCGCACCGAATGACAAGCCGTCGCTGGATCGCGTGGTCGAACACTCACCGCCATCCTCGCGTCTGGTGCTGCTCGGCTCCAGCGCCATGCTCAGCGATCAGGCCATTCGCCTGATCAGCGGCGCACTGGGGACCGATTACTCGCAACCGGCCGATTTCGTACAGAACCTGGTCGAATGGTCGCTCGAGGATCAGGGTCTGCTGAGCATCCGCGGACGTGAGCATTTCGCCCGCACGCTCATACCTTTGAGTCGCGAGACGCAGTCGCTGTGGGAGTATGGCAACTACGCCGCCGTGCTCGGCGGCCTCGGACTGGTCTGGTGGCTGAACCGGCGGCGCCGACGCAGTGCCGGCCGGCGACAGTTGCAGCTGCTCGAACAGGTGTAAGCATGCGCCGCGCCATCGTTCCTCTGTCGATACTGCTGGTGGTGCAGCTGGCCGTCGCGCTGCTGCTGTCGATGCGCCGCGATCCGCTCGCCGGCGCCCGGGTGGATACGCCGCTGGTGCAGGCCGGCGTCGTAAAGGCTGCCGACCAGATCGTCATTAGCTCGGTCGCCGGGGCGCAAACCACACACGTCGAACTGGCGCGCAAGGGCGGTACCTGGGTACTGCCAGAACAATTCGATGCGCCGGCCGACGCCTCTCGCGTCAACCTGCTGCTGGATCACCTGAGCACCCTCAAGCGCGGGCTCCCGGTTGCCACCAGCGATGCCGCACTCAAGCGCTTCAAGCTGGTGGACAGTGACTTTGAGCGGCGTGTAGTGATGAAAGGTGGCGGCAAGACGCTCGACACCCTGTACTTCGGCAGCTCGCCTGGCCTGCGCAAGTCCGATGCGCGCAGCAGCGCCGACCACGCGGTCTACGCCGTCGACCTGCCCACCTATGAGCTTCCAACCGATGTCGGATCCTGGCTCGATGCGGATCTGCTGCGCTCCGATACCGCCAAGCTTGCGGAACTCGATGTCGGCGGTGCCAGCGGTGACAAATTGCAGTTGGTCAGGCAGACCAGCGGTGCCGGCGGCAGTAGTAGCAGCAGCGGTGGCGGCGGCAGCCCGCAGACCGCCACCTGGACTGATCCGGAACTCGCCGGCAGCAAGCGCATCGACAGTACGCACGCCGACGCGCTGGTGCAGGATTTATCGGACGTCCACACCGATGCCGTGCTGGGCACCGCGCCCAAGGCCGAGTGGCAGCAGGACCACCCGGCACTGACCGTGGCGCTCAAGGACGACAACGCGCACAGCGTCGACTGGACCCTGTCCAAACCCTCCAGCGGTGATTTCTACGTGCTCAAAAGCTCGGCGCATCCGTGGTATTTCTCGATCAGCAGCGCGCAGGGACAGGCGCTGGTCGAGGCCGGTGGCCGCGACCAACTGATCGTCGCCACCAAGGCTGACACCAAAGCCGAGGCCAAACCCACCGGCAAGACCTGAACTGCCGCCATCTCTCGGCCCAACGCCACCTGTCGCCACTCCGCGACACAGAGATGACAGTGTTATCGGTCCAGAGCGCTCGATCGAGCGGCCCGGCAACCGCGCCACTAAAATGATGGCCATGAGTGGCCTGTTCGAGAATGTCCAGGTGCTGGGCCTCATGGTGCAGGCCATGGGCGCCGCCCTCATCGGCCTTTTGTGCCTCATGCTCAACCCGGTGGTGCGCCATCCGGCACTGCTGGCCTGGGTGCGCGCCTGGCTGAGTCTGGCGGCTGCGTTGCTGGCGCTGTTGATCGAGCAGGCGCTGCCCGTCACGGCTGCCTGGGCGCTGCCGCTGTACCTGTTCGGCGAGTATCTGTTCGGTTACTGGATCATCGAGGGCTGCGCGCACTTCGGCGGCCGTCACTGGTCGCGGCGCTGGTTTGTCCGTCTGCTCGTACCGGTGGCGCTGTTCTCGATCCTGGCACCCCAGGTGATCGGCTATCAGTTTCGCAGTGTGTTCTTGCTGCAAGCGCTGGTGCTGGCCGGCGTATTCGCCACCGCGCTGATCGCGCTGGCCTCGGCGGTGCGGCGCGAGCCGCCAAGCCCCGGGCTGTTCGCGATGCGATTCGCGCTCACGCTGCTGACCTTGATCTTCGTGTGGTATCTGCCGCTGTTCGGCGCCAACGTGCTGTGGGATATGCCGCTGCCGCTGACGGCGCTGAAACTCAGCTCCGCGATCCACCTGGTGCTGGAGTTCATGCTCGGGTTCGGTGGTGCCGTGCTGGTCATGGAGCAGAGCCACCATGGCCTTGCGGTTCGCAACGATATCCTGACCGCCGACAACGATCGCATCCGCGTGCAGGCCGAGCGCGATGCGCTGACCAACGCCTTTAACCGACACGCCTTCTTTCAGATGCTCGAGGGTCTGAAGCGCTCCGCGTCGCCGGCGCGCGGCTGTGTCGCCATGATCGACGTCGACGGCCTCAAGCAGCTCAACGACAATTTTGGCCACGTGCTCGGCGACGCTGCGCTGATTCGCGTCGCGCGGGCAATTCAGCAGCTTGCCGGCACCGAGGACCATCTGTACCGATGGGGCGGTGACGAATTCCTGCTGGTGATGCTCAACCAGACTTCGGCCACCAGCGCCTGCCAGCTCGAGGCGCTCAACGCCATGCTTGCAACGCCGGATGCGGTGACGGTGCAGGTGTCGTACGGGGCGGTCGACTTCAGCACGCTCGAGGAGCTCGCCGACGCGGTCAA
>DASXYW010000008.1:0-28662 GCA_036502265.1 Steroidobacteraceae bacterium
CGGCACCTGGAAGGACCTCACGGATAACGTCAACTCCATGGCCGGCAACCTCACCGGTCAGGTGCGCAACATCGCGGAAGTGGCCACCGCCATCGCGCGCGGCGACCTGTCGCGCAAGATCACGGTCGATGTGCAGGGTGAAATCCTGCAGCTCAAGGAGACCATCAACACGATGGTCGATCAGCTCAACGGCTTCGCGGCCGAGGTCACGCGCGTGGCGCGCGAGGTGGGCACCGAGGGCAAGCTCGGCGGCCAGGCCATCGTGCCGGGCGTCGCCGGCACCTGGAAGGACCTCACGGACAACGTCAACGTCATGGCCAACAACCTGACCAACCAGGTGCGCGGCATCGTCAAAGTGGTGACCGCGGTGGCCAACGGCGAGCTGCGCCAGCGTCTGACGGTGGAATCCAAGGGCGAGGTCGCGGCGCTGGCCGACACCATCAACAGCATGACCGACACGCTGGCGATCTTCGCCGACCAGGTCACCACGGTGGCGCGCGAGGTCGGCGTCGAGGGCCGTCTCGGCGGCCAGGCGCACGTACCGGGCACCGCCGGCACCTGGAAGGACTTGACCGCGAACGTCAACCTGCTGGCAGCCAATCTGACCACACAGGTGCGCGCCATCGCCGAAGTGGCGACCGCGGTCACCAAGGGTGACCTGACGCGTTCGATTCAGGTCGATACTCGCGGTGAGGTATCGGATCTTAAGGACAACATCAACGCGATGATCGGCAACCTGCGCGCCACAACTGACCGCAACACCGAGCAGGACTGGCTCAAGACCAACCTGGCCAAGTTCAGCCGCATGATGCAGGGTCAACGCGACCTGGTGACGGTCGGGCAGATGCTGCTGTCGGAGCTGGCGCCGCTGGTTAATGCTCAGCAGGGCATCGTCTACGTGGTCGAGCGCGGCGAGGAAGTGCCATTCCTGAAACAGCTGGCGAGCTTCGCCGATCCACAGGAGAGCGCCGAGCCGCGCCGCTACCGAATCGGCGAGGGCCTGGTGGGCCAGTGCGCTCAGGACCGCCAGCGTGTGTTCCTGGCCGACATTCCGCCGGAGTCGATTCATGTGCGCTCCGGCCTGGTGGCCGCGCGTCCTCGCAACATCATCGTGCTTCCGGTGCTCTATGAAGGGCAGGTCAAAGCGGTGATCGAGCTGGCATCGCTCCATGCCTTTACCGCCTCGCAGCTGGCGTTCCTGGAACAGCTAACCGGCAGTATTGGCGTGGTGCTCAACACCATCGAGGCCACGATGCGTACCGAGGGTCTGCTGAAGCAGTCGCAGCAGCTCGCCGGCGAACTGCAGACGCAGCAGAAGGAACTACAGCAAACCAACGAGGAACTGGCCACCAAGGCGCGGCTGCTGGCTGAGCAGAACGTCGAGGTCGAGCGCAAGAACCAGGAGATCGAGTTGGCGCGGCGCGCACTGGAAGAGAAGGCCGCCGAGCTGGCGCTGACCTCGCGCTATAAGTCCGAGTTCCTGGCCAACATGTCGCACGAGCTGCGTACGCCGCTCAATAGCATCCTGATTCTAGGTCAGCAGCTTGCCGAGAATGCCGACCACAATCTGTCGGGTCGGCAGGTCGAATTCGCCAAGACCATCCACGGCGCCGGCACCGACCTGCTCAACCTGATCAGCGACATTCTCGATCTGTCGAAGATCGAATCGGGCACCGTGACGGTGGAGAGCGAGGAGTTGCCGTTCACACACCTGAAGGAGACCCTGGAGCGCAACTTCCGTCACGAAGCCGACAACCGCAAGCTCACGTTCACGACCAGCTTCGATGAGCATCTGGGGCGCGCCATCAGCACCGACTACAAGCGCCTGATGCAGATTCTGAAAAACCTGCTGTCCAACGCCTTCAAGTTCACCGATCACGGTGGCGTGCGGCTGTACGTGGGCATCGCGGCCGGCGGCTGGACCAGCGAGCACCCGGTGCTCAGCCAGGTGCAGGCGGTGATCGAATTCTCGGTCAGCGATACCGGCATCGGCATCCTGCCGGAGAAGCAGCGCATCATCTTCGAAGCGTTCCAGCAGGCCGACGCCGGTACTGCGCGCAAATACGGCGGCACTGGCCTGGGATTGGCGATTTCGCGCGAATTGGCGCATCTGCTCGGGGGCGAAATCCGGCTGACCAGTATTCCGGGCAGCGGCAGCACCTTCACGCTGTATCTGCCGCTGAGCTATGCCGGTGCCGCCTACAGCAAGGCCCCCGGTCGTCCGTCCGGGACTTCGAGCGCCACCACCGGCACATTCCACCCGATCGTGCTGCCGGCGGCGCGCACCGAGGAACTCATCGACGATCGCGAATCGCTGCAGCCTGGTCAGCCGGTGCTGCTGGTCGTCGAGGATGACCCGCACTACGCGCGCGTGCTGCTGACGCTGGCGCGCGATCGCGGATTCGGGGCGCTAGTGGCCAAGACCGGCACCGATGCACTCGAGCTGGCGCGTCGCTACAAGCCAACCGCGATCACACTCGATGTATTCCTGCCCGACATGCTCGGCTGGACTGTGCTCAGTCAGCTCAAGCGCGACCCTGCCACCCGCCACATCCCGGTGCAGATCCTCACCATCGAGGAGGAGCGCCAGTACGGGCTGGAGCGCGGCGCATTCTCATTCATAAATAAGCCGCTGACTACCGAAGGCTTGGAGGCCGCGTTTGATCGCATCAAGCGCTTCGCCGAACCGCGCGTGCGCAAGCTGCTGGTGATCGAGGACGATCCGGCCGAGCAGCTGAGCATTCGCGAGTTGATCGCGCACGATGACGTCGAGATCACCACCGCGACTTCCGGCGCGGAAGCCCTGGAGCTGCTCGGCGAGAACAACTTCGACTGTATCGTGCTCGATCTGCGCCTGCCCGACATGTCCGGATTCGAGCTTCTCGACCGCATGCAACTGGACGTCGAATACAGCAACGTGCCGGTGGTGGTCTTTACCGGCCGCGAGCTGACCGATGCCGAGCAGAGCGAGCTGCGGCGCAAGGCCAAGAGCATCGTGCTCAAGGGCGTGCAGTCGCCCGAGCGGCTGTTCGACGAGACCGCGCTGTTCCTGCATCGCGTGATCGCTGATTTGCCGGAGTCCAAGCAGAGGCTGATCGAGACGCTGCACCAGAGCGACGAGTCGTTACGCAACCGACGTGTGTTGGTGGTGGACGATGACATTCGTAACATCTTTGCGCTAAACAGCCTGCTCGAACGTCACAACATGCAGGTCATCAGCGCCAACAACGGCCAGGACGCCATTCGCCTGGTGGAGGAGACGCCGGATCTGGCGCTAGTGCTGATGGATATCATGATGCCGGAAATGGACGGCTATGAAACCATGCGCCGCATCCGCGGCATCCAGGAGTTCCGGCAGCTGCCGATCATTGCGCTGACCGCCAAGGCGATGAAGGGCGACCGCGAGAAGTGTCTCGAGGCGGGCGCGTCCGATTACGTCGCTAAGCCGGTCAATACCGAACAGCTGCTGTCGCTAGTCAGGATGTGGTTGCACCGCTGAAGGTTCCATGAGCGCCAACCGCAACGAAAAGGTCAATATCCTGCTGGTCGACGATCAGCCGGCGCGGCTGTTGTCCTACGAATCGATCCTGAGCGAGTTGGATCTGAACCTGGTGACGGCGCGCTCGGGCACCGAAGCGCTGCAGAGACTGATGGCGCACGAGTTCGCGGTGGTGCTGCTGGACGTGAACATGCCGGACATGGACGGCTTTGAAACCGCCAGCATGATTCACGAGCACCCCCGCTACGAAAAGGTGCCGATCATCTTTGTCACCGGAGTGCATATCGGTGAATTGGATCGGCTCCAGGGTTACAAGCTCGGTGCGGTCGACTACGTATCGATCCCGGTGGTGCCGGAGATCCTGCGCAGCAAGGTGGCGGTGCTGGTCGAGCTGTACTGCCAGCGGCGCGAGCTGCGCAAGCTCAACCGCAGCTTGGAGGAGGCCAACGCCCGCCTGGCGCAGGCCAATTCCAATCTGCAGGTAGAGAAGAACCGCGAGCTCGAGCATCTCAATAGCACGCTGCGCGAGGCCAATCGCCACAAGGACGAATTCCTGGCGATGCTGGCGCACGAGCTGCGCAATCCGCTGGCGCCGATTCACAACGCCGTACAGCTGATGCGCAATCCACAGCTGCCAGCCGCGCAGCTGACCTGGACGCGGGAGGTCATCGAGCGCCAGCTCGGCCACTTGACCAAGCTCGTGGACGATCTACTGGACGTGTCGCGCATCACGCGCGGCAAGATCAACGTCAGCCGCGAGTCGATCGAGCTGTCGACCGTGATCGCGCGTGCGGTCGAAACGGTCGAGCCGATGCTAGCGCGCCAGCGCCACGAAATGCACGTCAAGGTTGATCCCGAGCCGCTCTACATCGACGGTGATCTGACCCGCCTGACGCAGATCGTCGGCAACATTCTCAGCAACGCCATCAAGTACACCGATGCCGGCGGCCGCATCGAACTCACCGCCGGCGCCAACGGCGATCGCATCGAAATCCGGATTCGCGACAACGGCATTGGTATCGAGCCGGCGGCCTTGCCGGTGGTATTCGATCTGTTCACGCAGTCCTCGCAGCTCAACGGACACGCACAGACCGGTCTTGGAATCGGACTGGCGCTGGCCAAGCGCCTGGTGGAGATGCACGGCGGCGAGGTGCAGGCGTTCAGCGACGGACCAGGCACCGGAAGTGAATTCCTGGTCCGATTGCCGCGCCAGACGCGCGACAGCAGCGGCGAGCAAACGAGCGATGCCGCGCAGGTTCTAGCGGGACCGCCGGTGGCCGCGCGCCGCATCCTGGTGGCCGATGACAATCTGGATGCGCTCGAAACGCTTGCACAGCTGCTGCAGCTTGGCGGTCACGAGATTCACAAGGCGGTAGATGGCGTCGAGGCGCTCGAGACGGCAACCCGCGTACGGCCGGACCTGGTGCTGCTCGACATCGGCATGCCCGGAATGGACGGTTACGAGGTGGCGCGGCGTATCCGCTCGCAGCCGTGGGGACGCCAACCGACCCTGGTCGCCCTCACAGGCTGGGGCCAGGAGAACGACCGCAAGCGCTCGCGTGAGGCGGGATTCGATTCGCATTGCATCAAGCCGCTGGACCCACAGCGTCTGGTGAACCTGCTGGCCTCGTTGCCGGCAGTGGGCGAGCCGCCGGTCAAATCCCGCCGCAATCGATGATTGTCTGCGCTCGGGGTGCGATGCTCGGCGCCGCGTGATCGCTAGCAAGCCTTTGGACAAAGGTATAGATTGATCTAAAAACCGCCGGGGGGATCGGCTATGGACGACGCGCGAGCCAAGCACAGCGGCTGGAGCTGGTGGTATCTGCTGTTTCTGCTGCAGATGATCCTGGTGCTGTGGGTGCCCTACTACAACCGCGCCGAGCCGAACTGGATCGGCATTCCATTCTTCTACTGGTACCAGATGGCGTGGGTCATCATCAGCGCGATTCTGACGGCGATCGTCTACCGGGCAACGAGCCGCTAGCCACCACAACAATACCAAGCGGGGGTCGTCGTGCAGGAAGTCAATTGGGTAGCCCTGATCGTGTTCGTGCTGCTGTTCGCACTGATCACGTGGCTCGGCTTTGCCGCCGCGCACTGGCGCAAGGGTGATCTGGATCAACTGCACGAGTGGGGGCTGGGCGGCCGGCGCTTTGGCACCTTCGTCACCTGGTTTCTGGTCGGCGGCGACGTGTACACCGCCTACACCTTCGTGGCAGTGCCGGCACTGGCGTTCGGCGCCGGCGCTGCGGCGTTTTTCGCCGTGCCGTACACCATCATCGTCTACCCGATCCTATTCCTGGTATTCCCGCGGCTGTGGAACGTGTGCCACAAGCATGGCTATATCACCGCGGGGGATTTCGTACGCGGCCGCTTTGGTAATCGCTGGCTGGCGCTGGCGGTGTCGATCACCGGCATCGTCGCGACCATGCCGTACATCGCCCTGCAGCTGGTGGGTATCCAGGTGGTGGTGGGCGCGCTGGGAATCTCCGGCAGCGGCTTGGCGGCAGATCTGCCGCTGCTGATCGCGTTCGTGGTGCTGGCGGCATTTACCTACTCGAGCGGCCTGCGGGCACCGGCATCGATCGCCATCGTCAAGGACATCCTCATCTACATCACCGCCTTCACCGCCATCATTGCGATTCCGATTGAGCTCGGCGGATTCGGCAAGATCTTCGCCGCGGTGCCGGCACAGAAACTACTACTGGCCGTGCCCGGAGCCAATACCACCGGCGCCTACGGCAGCTACGCCACGCTGGCGTTTGGTTCGGCGTTGGCGCTGTTCCTGTATCCGCATTCGCTCACCGGCATTCTCAGCGCCAACAGCAGCGGAGCGGTGCGGCGCAACGCGGCGATGTTGCCCGGATACTCCTTCATGCTTGGACTGCTGGCACTGTTTGGCTTCTTCGCGATTGCAGCCGGCGTCGGCAATCTGCCGGAGTACGCGGCCGGCTTCAAACAATTCGGCAACAACTTTGCCGTACCAGCGCTGCTGCTGCACAGCTTTCCTTCCTGGTTCGTCGGTGTGGCGTTCGCCGCCATAGGCATCGGCGCACTGGTGCCGGCAGCGATCATGTCGATCGCGGCCGCCAATCTGTACACGCGCAACATCCATCGTGAATTTATCAACAGCCATCCGACCGACCGGCAGGAGTCTCAGATCGCCAAGTGGGTGTCGCTGATCGTCAAGTTCGGTGCACTGGTATTCATCATCTTCGTTCCGACGCAGTACGCGATCCAGCTGCAGCTGCTCGGCGGCATCTGGATCATCCAGACGCTGCCCTCGGTCATGCTCGGGGTCTATAGCCGCTGGTTCAATGACTGGGCGTTGCTGCTGGGCTGGGCGGCCGGCATCTTTGCCGGCACCGCGATGGCGATCGCGGTCAATCTCAAGCCGGCCTATCCGCTGATGCTGGGGGGGCACACCTTCCCGGGCTACATCGCTGTCTACACGGTCATTCTCAATCTGATCGTGAGCGTGGTGTTGACGCCGGTGTTCAATGCGCTGCGCGCGAGCAAACTGCCGGTGGATCAGACGGTCGCAGCCGACTATCTGGCTTGAGGCAGATCGGGCGGCGGCGCGAGCTGCGCGACCTCCTCGACTGACAGCCCTTCGGCGCGCAGCGCATTGGCGACGCCGATGCGATCCGCCGCGTCTCGATTCTGGCTGCCTTTGAATTTTCCCTCCACGGCGCTCACGGTGATCTCTAGTCCGACGATCGCGCGCAGCATATCGTCGAGGTAGCCCGCCGGTGCATCCTCGATGCGCCACGGCTGCTCGCGCTGTTGCTCGTGCCGCTCGGTTAGCGATGCCACCATCGTGCGCAGCCAGCCTTCATCATGGATGAAGCGGATACGGCCGCGAATCTGGACGCTGGAGTAGTTCCAGGTGGGCACCACCTTGCCGTGTTCGCGTTTACTGGGATACCAGCTGGGGGAGACGTAGTGCTGCGGCCCGGTAAACACTGCCAGCACGTCGGAGTCGGCCGCCGCCTCGCGCCACAGCGAATTGGCGCGGGCGACGTGCCCGTGTAGCCGTCCCAGGCCGTCGACGGCGGCAATCCATAGCATCGGCACGTGATTGGCGCTGATCCCATCGGGGCTAACCGTGATCAGTGTCGCGAGCGGAAAGCGGGTCACAAAGCCATGCAGCACGTCAGGCCGCGTCTCGCGAAAGTGCGTCGGGATGTACAAACCTGCGCTCCGGTGTCGTGGTCCCATCCAGCATGCCGTGCAGGACCGATAGCGCGCAAGCCGCCGGCACCGGCCCTGGCTGGCCTATACTTGGCTACATCCTTGATCGAATCGCGCAATGAGCGAACGGTACGACGTCATTGTCATCGGATCCGGCCACAACGGCCTGGTATGTGGCGCCTATCTGGCGCGCGCCGGGTTGAAGGCACTGGTGCTGGAGCGGCGTGGCATCCTCGGCGGTGCTGCGGTCACCGAGGAGTTCACTCCTGGGTTTCGGGCTTCGCGCTTCTCGTACGTCATGAGCCTGCTGCATCCGCGCATCATGCGCGAACTCGAACTCAAGTCATTCGGACTCGAGGTCCTGCCGGCCAATGATCTGTTCTGTCCGCTCGGCGGCGACGACTACATCGTCTATAGCGACGATCTGAGGAAAACTCAGGCCGAATTTGCACGCTTCTCGACCCACGATGCGCAGATGCTGCCGGAGTTCGAGCGCCAGCTGCAGGAGTCGGCGGCGTTGGTGCGCAAGTTGCTGTTCGAGACCCCGGTGGACCCGGTGCGGCGCGACTGGAAAAGTTTCAAGCAGACTGCCCAGCTGCTGTGGCGATATCGCAAGACCGGTGACCGGGCCTATCGACTGGCGGACCTGCTGACGCAGAGCGCATACGATTATCTGTCGGTGTGGTTCAAGCACGATGTCGTCAAGGCGCTGCTGGCGTATTACGCCTCGATCGGCACCTTCGCCGGCCCGCGCTCGCCTGGCACTGCGTACGTGATCATGCATCACCTGATGGGTGAGCATCAGGGGGCCGGTGGGTGGGGCTTCATCCGCGGCGGCATGGGCGCGATCACAGCGTCGATCGCACGCTCGGCGCAGCGCTTCGGGATGCAGGTGCAGACCGACGCGGCGGTGGCCGAAGTGCTCGTGGCCGAAGGGCGGGCAACCGGCGTGCGCACCGTCGACGGACGGGAGTTTACCGCGAGCGTGGTGGTCTCCAACGCCAACGCCGGCACGCTGTTCCGGCGCCTGCTGGCGCCCGAGCATCTGCCGCCGGAGCTGTTGCGCGAGATCGATGCATTCCGCACCTTTTCCAGCGCACTGAAGATGAATATCGCCGCCCACCAACCGCCGCGTTATCGGGCATTCGAGCCGGCGCGCGCAGGATTCGCCTATCCCACCTACGTGCATATCGGACCGGACATCGAATACCTGGAACGTGCCTACGATGATGCCAAGTACGGCAACTACTCGGCGCGCCCATTTCTGACGCCGGTGGTGCCGACGATCGTGGATGATTCACTGGCACCCGCTGGTAAGCACGTGGTGAACGTGTTCGGGGGCCATGCGCCCTATCAGCTCAAGTCCGGCACCGACTGGGCCGTGGCGAAACCCGGCCTGATCAAGGCCGCGGTGGCGATGCTCGACGAGATGGCGCCGGGCTTCTCAAGCCAGATCATCGATATCGAGACACTGGTACCACCGGATCTCGAAGCGATCGTCGGGCTGCCGCAAGGTCATATCTTTCATGGCGAGCTGTCGGCCGATCAATTGTTCTGGCAGCGTCCGGCGCCGCACTGGGCGGACTATCGAACCCCGGTGACCGCACTGTATCAGTGCGGCTCGTCCACCCATCCCGGCGGTGGAGTCTCGGGCATACCAGGTCACAACGCCGCGCGTGAGATTCTCAAGGACTGGAAACGCATCAGACGGAAGTAACTGCATGCCAAGCTACACTCAGACACCGCGCACCAAGCTGCGACGACTCGCCAAGCGGGCCAGCTATGACCAGGCTGAGGTGCACGCGATCCTCGATGAGGCCTTCATCTGCCACATCGGATTTGCGATCGACGCTCAGCCCTATGTCATCCCGACGATCTTTGCGCGCGCCGGCGACACCTTGTACGTGCACGGCTCGGCGGCGAGCCGCATGTTGCGGACGCTGACCCGGAAGGTACCGGTGTGCGTGACGGTGACGCTGCTCGACGGTCTGGTGCTGGCGCGTTCGGCATTCCACCACTCGCTCAACTATCGCTCGGTCGTGGTGCTCGGCGATGCGCGCTTGGTCGAAGACGCCGATGAGAAAATGCGGGCGCTGCACGTGATCACCGATCACGTCGTGCCGGGGCGATGGCGGGAGGTGCGCGGCCCGAATGAACTGGAACTCAAGCAGTCGAGCGTGCTGGCCGTGCGTCTGGAGGAGGTCTCGGCCAAGATCCGGCGCGGACCGCCGATCGACGACGAGCCGGACTACGCGTTGCCGATCTGGGCCGGCGTTCTGCCGGTGCACACGCGTCTGGGCGCGCCGCTCGCGGACCAGCGGGTGCAGTCACAGGCTCCGCGGCTCGATCTGGCGCGGTTTCGGGCCAAGAAGGGGCGATTCGACGATTCTGCCTGATCGGGCCTAGGGTTTGGCGCTGGCGGCAACGATCTGCAGCTCCAGCTGCGCGGCATAAATGTCCTTCTTGCGCGGCGCCACGCGGATGGCGCGCGTGGCAGTGTGTGATAGCGATGCGAAGTCGAACTTGATATGCCCGGCCTCGTCGCGGTCGTCGACCGTCTCCTGGTAGAAATTGATCGGATCGCTGCTGAGGAAGGCCACCACCAAGGTCGGACCGAGCGGTTCGGCCGCCAGCAGGTCGAACGCCATCTGCGCGGTCGGAAAGGTGAATGCACCAGCGGTCACGGCATTGGTCTTCTGGATACCGTTGGGGAACAGCACCGTGGCGTTATCCTTGGCGTCGACACTGACCACGTTCAGATAGCCGTCGCTGGGCAGCTTCAGCGACAACTTGACCGGCTGATCCACCGCGTAGCTGGATTTCGAGGCGGTCATGTCGATGTGCTGCGGCTGCTCGGCGACCAGATCGAGCAGGCGCTTGCGATTAGGGCCATTGGAGGCGTTGAGCGCGATCACTGCAATGGGCGCATCCGCCAGCGTCGGGCTACCCATCAGCTGCGGCGTGTGTACCTGATTCTTGTCGACCTTGCTGCGGATATAGGCGTCGGCATCGTCGCGCAGTTGCTTGGCGGTCGGTGCCTTGCCTGCGGCCGTATCGCGCTTGACCGCCTCGGTCAGTCCGAGGGTGAATACGCCGCCATCCATGGTGCCGATGGCTTCCTGGTTATCAGCGGCCGCGGTGATCGCGATGTAGTTCGCCTTTGGGTCCCATTGCGGCTCCTTGGGCTCCAGACCGCGCGTGGCGACCTTCACTGGCCGCCCCGGCATGCCGGGATAGTTGTACGACTTCACGTACACCGGCGAGGAGCCGAGGCTGTGATTGGTGAGCGTGAACGAGCGGGTGATGGTGCCGGAGTGGCATGAGTCGACGATGAACAGCACATTCTTGCTGGGATTCGCGGCCAGCAGCTGCGCGATCTGATAGTCCGGGATCACGCCGCCGAGCGATGCGGCACCCTTGCTGTCGCGCATGCGTTTGACGTCGTGCGTCACCAGAACTTGGCTGACGTCATCATTCTGGTCGCCGCGCTCGTCCGGTATGTTGCTGCCGTGACCGCTGAAGTAGAACACCACCCGATCGTTGGGCTGCACGCCCTGTTTCAACCAGCCGTTGAACTCTGCGATTACATTGGCCGAAGTGGCCTTATCGTCTTCCAGCGTGTGGATTTGGTTGTCCTGAAATCCGAGCAGATTCAGCATTTCGTGCATGCGGTCCAGGTCGAGCTCGATGCTGGGTAGATCGTTACCCGGAATATCAAGTTTGCCAACGCCGACCAGCAGCGCCCGCTGCTCGGCGGCGGCCGGAGCGGGCAGGGCGCAGCTCAGGATCGCCCATGCGGTCAGGACTAGCAACGAGCGGACTGTCGGGCAATGGATTGCTTCCATGGCGATTACGGGCTCTCACCCAGGTTGCGAATTTCCACGCGCCGATTGGCCGGATCGTCCGGCCGGTCGGGCACCGCCAAGTGTTCTGATCCATAGCCGACCGCCTGCAGGCGGGCCGCTTCGATGCCGCTTTCCACCAGGTAGCGCCTCACGGCCTCGGCGCGTCGCACCGAAAGCTGCTGGTTGTATTGCGCATTGCCCTTGGCATCGGTGTGACCGGCGAGCATGAAGCGATCTTTGCCAACGGAATCCGCGCTCAGCGCCGAGCGTAACTGCTTGAGCTGCGCGGTCGCCTGCGGCTGAAGTTCGCTGGAGTTGTACTCAAATGGGATGTTCAAATCGATCATCTGCTTGGTTCCGGTCTTGGCGTGCACGGACAGGCCGCGGGTCCTGGGCTGCGGTGCCGGCTGCAGGGCCTGCTCGATTTGTGCGGCCGATACCACGCCGGTGCTGCCGTTGCCAGGTTCGGCTGCTAGCGCCAATAAGTGCGCGCCAGCCGCCGTGCAGACGACCAGCAGCCATACCGCTCGCTTCGATCGCATCGTCATCATGGCAACGGCTCCAGGCCGCGCGCGTGTCGGGCGTCGTTATATTTGTTTCGCGCTACGCCCAAATTACCGGCAGCATCCGGGCTTGCGCCACCGGCGCTCTTGCTGGCAACCAGCGCATCGTAGTACGCATCGCGCGTGCGCTCGAAATCGCCATCGGCCAGGGGCGCGGCCGCTTTATCGTCAGCATCCAGTGAACGGCTGAACAGATTGCCGCTGGCGGTGCCGGCGGCGGAGGCCAGTTCAGCGCCGTTGCTGCCGATCACGCCGGCGAGCGCCAACAGTCCGGCTTTCTCCGATTCTGTCTCGGTGACGGCCACGACGATGGTCACCGGCATGAACTCCAGTGACGTCTGTGGCAGGTCCTGGTACTCGGCATTGGTCGCGTCGAGCTCCGCCTGCTGCTCCTGAATCCGAACCGCCATCTTGGTGCGTTCCTGCTGCAGGCCCTGGGCGACATCGGCACTCGCCTGTGCGACGCGTTGATCCAGGCTGGCCAGCACGCGCTGATCGCGGGTGATTGCGCGCTTGAGAGCATCTGCCTCGCCCATTACCTGTTGGTGTACGCGGGTCTTCTCGTCATAAACGCGGCGTGCCTCGACCGACAGCGGCGGGACGTTCAGCCACCGCACGTCCTCCTCCGGGGCCGCGCCGCCATGGGCACCGGCGCTCACGGTGCCCAGCCGAACCCAGGCCGTCGACAGCGACTGCGTCTCGTCGGCCGTCGTTCCGGCTTGCGAGATCTCCAGCGTATAAAACGAGCTGCGCGTCGCGCCCTTATCCTGCGTGGTAAGCAGCGACTGGATCTGATAGCCGGCATTTCTCAGTCGGTAGGCGGTGCCGTCCTGCGAGAATTCGAAGCGCGCCTCGTACACCGCGCGAGCGTTGCCGTCCACGCAGATGTTGGCGCGCCGCAGCTGATTCTCGACCGAGTCGTCGCTGCGCGCCGCCTTCCACTGGCTCTCTGGCAGGTTCATCGTCTCGCGTGTGAGTTGTCGGGGCAGATAGGCTGATGCGCACTCGGCCGGGGCCGGTTTGAATTTGGCCGCCACCACCGTCATGCAGCCGAGCTTGGCATTCAGGTGCACGGCGAGCTCGGGTTTGAAGTCGGCGCGGTAAAGGTTCATTTGCTCGCTCATCGCATAGCGTGTGTCCTTGCGCTGAGCCTTGGCCTTGATGTGGGCGGTCTGGCCCGACACGATGTGATTGATCAGCATCTCGGTGAGCTTGCCGACGACCAACCCAATCAGCGGAAAGAACTTGGTAGTAGCCTGATCCTGCGGATTGTTGGGATCCGGCGGCGGCATCAGATACGGTTCGTCCGCGACGATGCAGCTGTCATTCACGTACGCGCGGACCTCCGGATTGTCCACCGCAGACATGGCCGCGGTCAGGTCGACCTGCAGCATCGACAGGACCAAGACGGCGACGGCGGCTCGGGACCGACGCGAGTTCATTGCTTTGGTGCAGCGGCGCTGGCAGCCGCGCCCGTGGTAATGGCCGCAGCTCCGGAGGCAGGCGTCAGCGCGCCGTCGGAAGCCAGCAACGTATTGAGCCGTTGCAGGATCAGCGACCACTGGTCGCGCTGCTTCTGATCCTTCAGTCCACTGATGTTGGCCTGTACCTGGGCACGAGCGCGATCGCCGAGGCGTTTGAGCAGCACTCCTGCCTCGAGTAGGTCATTGCCGCGGCAATTGCTGACGTTGAAGAGCCACACGGTTAGCGGCAGGCCGGGCATGTGATCGCTCATGCCGCAGCGATTTGGCGGCGGATCGCCACGCCACAGCAGCCGAAACAGATCGTAGATGGCACCGCTGTTGGCGGCAAAGTAAGTATGTCCGAGGACGTCAGCCGGCACGGCGGACATATCGATCGTGTCCAGTCCGGATAACGAAATGATGTTGACGCCGGCCATGCCGGCGCGCGGTGCGCCATTGACGATCTCGGAGCTGCGCAGCGCCAAGTCGTTGTTCGAAGCGTACAACGTGACACGCTGGGCCACGCTTGCCATCGACTTGATGGTGTCGATGAAGTATTCGCGATCCACATCGGGCGCGGTGAACACGATCTGGCCAAACACGCGCTGGCGCTGCGTCGGCGCGCGCTTCTCCAGGAAGGTGCGCAGTGCCTCGATCAGCGCACGATTGCCCATACTGTGCGCGATCAGATGGATGCGATCGGCGCCGGACTGACTGACGACATCGTCGAGAAAGGTCGCCAGCTTGCGGCCGCTTTCACCCACGGTATTGGCATCGATGGTATAGGCGGTGGCGCTGCCGGCCGAAGGCCAGCTATAGAGCATCGGTGTGCCGTCGAAATCGAGGTCGTAGGCCAGTTGCGCGCAGCGCCGGGCGGCATCCTCGAAGGTCGAATTGAAGCCGTGGATGAATATGAACACGTCCTTTGACGGGGCTGCCTGGATCTGCTTGCGCAGCGCCGAAACGAATCCATCCCGCGGCAACGGCACGACCTTGTCGAGCAGCACGTAGCGGCTCTTGGCCGCCGCCTGGCCCATCACCAGGGTGTACACGTCCCAGCGCGACTGGGTCTCAAGCGCCGCCTCCTGGTGCAGCTGCGGAATCGTCACATCGAGGTAGCCGTACTGCAGGTCACCACGCCCGCCGCCATAGAACTCGGCCGGCTTGAGTGATCCGCTCGGTTTGCGGTCGGTGCCGTAGAACACCCGTACGGTGGCGAAGCCTTGATCCTGTTTGTAGCGGCGGTTGGGCACCGCCAACTCCCGGAACACCGGCCGAAGCTGCTGCTCGGTCCGGGCTAGAGCCTCCGAATCGCCGGCGGCGCGATACACCTCGCGCAGCTGCCGCAGGGTGGCGAGCACCGTCTCGTGCTGTTCGCCGTAGGCTGCGCGCTCGATCTGCAGCACGCGTTGCAGAATTGTTTCAGCGTGCGTGTAGTCCTTGTCCTTGGTCTGCAGGTCGGCGATCGCGGTCAGTGTCGGCACTAGGTCCGGATGGTCGGTTCCAAGCTGCTTCTCCTGCAGCACCAGTGCGCGCTGATAGAACTGGACCGCCTGCTGATCGTCGCCCGCCCTGGCTGAAACCTCGCCCAGGCGTCGCAGCAGATCGACCAGATCCTTCGGATCCGTGGCCGGATTGCTCTCGGTCGCCACCAGCGCGCTGCGGCCGTATCGTTCGGCGGCCTGGAAATCTCCGGCCGCCCGGGCCTGCTCGAATTGCTGATAGTCGCGCAGCACGTCGGCGGACTGCGCCCGAGTCAGCACCGGGAGCAGCAGACTCATCGTCCCCAACAGCGCGCCCAGCAGGCGATTCCTGATCATGTTTTTGCAATGCAGCACAGCGCCACCTGTCTGGCGCCGCCGCACATTATTAGGTTTGTCGGAAGCTATTTAACGTTGCGAGCTTCCCTGGCGGCTCGCGCGTTCAACTTTAGCGCAACTTCCGCGGCCGCGCTGCTGTTCGTATCAGGCCGAACGGTGCTGCGAGATCGCGCGCAAACCGGCTAGCGCGAACGCCACCAGGTGCTGCGTGAGCTGGTCGGCCGATTCGGCGGTCACGCGCAGTTGCGGCATCAGGCGATGCAGCTTGCGCCGGTTCATCAGCAACAGCAGCGCACATGGCGCCATCACGCTGATGCAGCCGCGCGCCACCAGCGGATGGCCGGGGGGATAGCCCGTCAGGGCACCGACGATGGACTTGAGCATGCGCCCTCGGGTCGCCAGCAGTCGGTCGTGCATCGGGCCATAGACTTGGGAGGGCGTGATCCACTCGCGGCCGAATAGCCGCCCGGCCCAGGATTGCGACACCGGACTGGTGACAGCCCGGACGATCAGACCAACGAACGCCTCCAGCCGCTGGCGCGGATCACGCCCGGCCCTGATCGCGGCCGCCAGTGCCTCGGTCGAGACCAAGCGGTGCTGCGCCTCGAGCAGCACCGAGCGTTGCAGACCGGCCATGCTGCCGAAGTGATAGACGATGGATGCGGAATTGACCCGTGCGCGCCGGCAGATGGCCTGCCCGGTGGCACCGTCGAAGCCCTGCTCGGCGAACATGCGGCCGGCGACCTCGATCAGCTGCGAGCGGGTGCGCTCGCCGGCGCTTGCGCCGGCGCCGCTCGCCGAGGCGCGGCGCGTTGCCCGACCCAATCTGCCCGAAGCTCGCCGTTGCATCTGTGATGTCGTGGGTCGTTGCAGCCAGTCACGCCAGCGGTATCTTTCGCCGCCGAGTTCATCACCTTCAATTATCTAGCGCAAATAATTTTCAAATTTGAATTTGAATTCCACAATGGCTTAGACTCGGCCGAAATCTGAGGTGCACCGTGCCGCCAGCAGATGACCGCATGCGAAGGAGCCCGCGCCTGGTCGCGCTGTTCGTCAGTGCCGCCGTGATCGTCGTCGGCGCGTTGCTGCTGTGGTGGTTCCTGGGTCGTCAGCGGGAGCGCACCGAACTGGTGCTGTACGGCAACGTTGACCTGCGCCAGGTTGAGCTGCCGTTCAATGGCAGTGAGCGGATCGCCGCGGTGCTGGTGCAGGAAGGCGATCACGTGCAGCGCGGGCAGCTGCTGGCGCGGCTCGACACCAGCCGGCTGGAGCCGCAGGTGGCGAGGGCTGACGCCGACGTCGCGGCGCAACAGCAGATGGTGGATCGGCTGCACCACGGCAACCGCCCGGAGGAGATCGCGCAGGCGCGCGCCAACGTCGATGCCGCTCGTGCCGACGCGGCCAATGCCCATGCCCAATTCGAACGTCTGCACACGCTATCGGATTCGTCCTCCGGCCGAGCCGTGAGCCGCCAGGAAATGGACTCGGCCAAGGCGGCGCTCGATTCCGCGGACGCGCGCGTGGCGGTAAACGACAAGGCTTTGGCGTTGCAGCTCGCCGGGCCGCGACGCGAAGACGTTTCCCAAGGCGAGGCGCAGCTGCGAGCCGACCAGGCGCAGCTAGCGCTACTGCAGCAGCAGCTCAAGGATGCCGATCTGCTGGCGCCGATGGCTGCCGTGGTGCGCTCACGCATCATCGAGCCCGGCGAAATCGCCTCACCGCAAAAGGCCGCCTTCACATTGGCCATAACCGATCCGAAGTGGATTCGCGCCTACGTCGATGAGCCCGATCTGGGGGCCGTGCGCGAGGGCATGCCTGCCAGCGTGACGGTCGATACGTTCCCAGGCCGCAGCTTTGCCGGATGGATCGGGTTTATCTCGCCAGTCGCCGAATTCACCCCCAAGTCGGTGGAGACGACCCAGCTGCGCTCCGATTTGGTGTACGAGGTGCGCGTATTCGTCAACGACCCGGACGATCAGCTGCGACTGGGGATGCCAGCCACGGTGCAACTCGCGTTGCACCCCGCGGGTCGAAAGTGACTTCGATCACCGACCGCGTCACCGCCGCGGGCGCGGGCATGCCGGCGCTGGCGGCGCACGACCTGGCGAAACGCTTCCGTCCCAAGGATGCGCCGGCCGTACAGGCGCTCGACGGGGTGTCGTTGCAGGCGCGTCACGGCGAGCTGACCGCGCTGGTCGGTCCGGATGGGGCCGGCAAAACTACGCTGATGCGTCTGGTGGCCGGCCTGCTGCGCCCCGACGCTGGTTCGCTCACGGTATTGGGCGTGGACGTCGCGGTGGATCCGCAGCAGGTGCAGGACCGCATCGGCTACATGCCGCAGCGCTTCGGGCTCTATGAGGATCTGAGCGTCGCGGAGAATATGGACCTGTACGCCGATCTGCACGGGGTGACGCCGGCGCAGCGACAGGAACGCTATCCGGCGCTGATCGAGATGACAGCGCTTGGCACATTCAGGACGCGATTGGCGGGCCAGCTGTCCGGCGGCATGAAGCAGAAACTGGGTCTGGCCTGCACGCTGGTGCGCTCTCCGGAGCTGCTGCTGCTGGATGAGCCGACGGTTGGGGTCGACCCGCTGTCGCGGCGCGAGCTGTGGGAGATCGTGCGCCATCTGGTGGCCGAGCAGGGTCTGACCGTCTTTCTTAGCACGGCTTATCTGGATGAGGCCGAGCGCTGCCAGCGTGTGATCACGCTGCTGCAGGGGCGGGTATTGTCGCAGGGTACGCCGGCCGCGGTGGCCGAGCTCGCCGCGGACCACTGCTTCGTGGCCATGCTGGCGCCACAGCAGTCGCCGCGGGCGCTGCAGGCGAAGCTGCTGGATAATCCCGACGTCATCGATGCGGTCCCGGACGGCGGTCGCGTGCGCATCGTGCGCCAACAGCCGGCATCGACCGGCCGGCCCGATCCGCTCGCGGGGCAGGCGATGCAGCCGGTACCGGCGCGATTTGAGGATGGCTTCATGGTCCTGCTGCGCGGGCAGCTCGCACGCGAGCAGTCGCAGGCAATCCAAATCCAGCGACCGGTGGACGCGCACAGCAGCGGCCCGGTCGTCCAGGTGCATCAACTGCTGAAGCAATTCGGTGGCTTTACCGCGGTCGACCACATCAGCTTTGAGGTGCAGCGCGGCCAGATCTTCGGGCTGCTCGGGCCCAACGGGGCGGGGAAGACCACCACGTTTCGCATGCTGTGCGGACTACTGACCCCGACCGGCGGCCAGCTGCGCGTGGCGGGCGCCGACGTGCGCCGCGCCGCCGCCGCGGCCCGCGAGCATCTCGGCTACGTCGCCCAGAAATTCTCACTCTACGGCCCGCTGAGCGTGCTCGAGAATCTGGAGTTCTTTGCCAGTGCCTACGGGCTGCGCGGTCAGCGCCGTCAGCAGCGCATCGACTGGGCTACGCGGCAGTTCGAGCTGCAACCGCACCTTCGCACCACCAGTGCGCAGCTGCCTGGCGGTTACAAGCAACGGCTCGCCATGGCTGCGGCGCTGCTGCACGAACCGGAGATCCTGTTCCTGGATGAGCCTACCAGCGGTGCCGACCCACTGGCGCGGCGCGCATTCTGGCGACGCATCACCGCGCTTGCCGATCAGGGCGTCACGATCATAGTGACCACGCATTTCATGCAGGAGGCCGAGTACTGCGATCGCATCGCCATCATGGATTCCGGCCAAGTATTGTCGCAGGGGTCGCCGGCCGAGGTACGCGCTCGCGCGCGCACCAAGGATCAGCCCGAGCCCAGCATGGAAGATGCGTTCATCGCCGTGGTCGAACAAGCCCGCGCGCGCACCGGACGGGCGCCGGCTGGCTCGGCAGCGACCTGAAGGACGCGGTACGGATGGTCGCGCCTGATTCGCCGACGATCGGCTCCTGGCACGGGAAGCTGCGGCGCGTGCGCGCTCTGATGTGGAAGGAGACCCATCAGGTGGTGCGCGATCCTTCGAGTATCGCGATCGGCGTGGTGCTGCCGCTGATCCTGATCCTGCTGTTCGGCTACGGGCTGTCACTGGATGTTAAGAATGTGCCAATCGCGCTGGTGATCGAGCAGCCCTCGCAGCCGGCGAGCGAGCTGACCGCAGCCTTTCAGCTGTCGCCGTACTTCCAGCCGCGAGTGCTGCGATCCATGGCGCCGGCGCAGCAGTTGCTAACCGAGCACGCGGTGGACGGCATCCTGGACATCCCGGCCGACTTCGCCCGCCACTTCAGTGCCGGTAATGCCCAGCTGCAGCTGATCGTGCACGGCGGGGACGCCAATCGCGCGCGGATCATCGAAGGTTACGTGCAGGGCGCGATCGGCGTGTGGTCGGCACGCGAGCGCGCCCAGGGGCAGGACGCAACCGCGGTGCCGGTCAATGTGCAGTCGCGGCTGTGGTTCAACGAGGCGGACGATAGCCGCTATTTTCTGGTGCCCGGGCTGGTGGTACTGGTGATGACCCTGATCGGCGGCCTGTTGACCGCGATGGTGATGGCACGTGAGTGGGAGCGCGGCACGCTCGAGGCGTTGCTGGTCACGCCAGTGCGCAGCGATGAGATTCTACTTGGTAAGACACTGCCTTATTTCTTTCTGGCGTTGATCGGCTTCGGACTTTGCGTGTTCTCGGCGCGCGTCCTATTCCACGTGCCGATGCGCGGCGCCGTCTGGGTGCTGCTGGGCGCCTCGATGCTGTACGTGCTGGTGGCTCTGGGAATCGGCCTGCTGATCTCATCGTGGGTCAAGAACCAGCTGATCGCCAGTCAACTCACGATGCTGGCAACCTTCCTGCCGGCATTCATGCTGTCGGGTTTCCTGTTCGATCTGCGCAGCACGCCGATCGCCGTACAGGTGGTCACCTACCTGCTGCCGGCGCGCTACTACGTTGCCCTGCTGCAGACAGTGTTTCTGGCCGGCAATGTCTGGTCGGTCGTGATCCCCAATACGCTGGCGCTGGCCGCGATGGCTGGCGCCTTGGGCCTGGGCAGCCGCGCGGCGCTGCGCAAGAGTCTTGAATGACGCGGCTGCTCGATTCGGTGCTGCGGATCCTAGCACTGGCGCGCAAGGAGCTGCTGGCGGTGCTCAAAGACAAGCGCAGCCGCATGAGTTTACTGGTGCCACCGGTGGTGCAGGCGCTGATCTTCGGCTATGCCGCCACCTATGACCTTAACCATGTGCCGTACGTCGCGCTTGATCTGGATCGCAGCGAGGCCTCGCAGCAGCTGCTCAGCGGCCTGGACGGCTCGGGCGTGTTCGAGCGCGTCGCCGACGTCCGCCGGCCCGCTGATGCGGCACCGCTATTGGATGCGCGGCGCGCCGTGCTGATCGTGCAGATCAATCAGAACTTTGAGCGCCAGCTGCTGACCGGTCGTGGCGCGGACATACAGGTGATCGCCGACGGGCGCAATTCCAACACCGCCGGCACCGCGATGGGCTACGTCAACAACGTGGTACAGCGCTTCAATGCCGACTTGGGAGCACAGCACGGCTGGCCGGCGGCGCCGGTACAGCTGGCGATGCGGGCCTGGTACAACCCGAATCTGGAAACCCGCTGGTTCATGATCCCGGGGATGATCGGCACGCTGACGCTGATCCAGACGATGATGCTGACGGCGATGTCGGTCGCGCGCGAGCGCGAGCAGGGCACCTTCGACCAACTGCTGGTGACGCCATTCCGGCCGTTCGAGATCATGGCCGGCAAGGCGCTGCCATCGATGTTCGTCGGCGCGATCCAGGCTGCCGGCGTGCTGTTGGTCGCGCAACTGTGGTTTCGAATCCCATTCGTCGGCTCTTATCTGACCCTTGCGATCGGGTTACTGCTGTTCGTGCTGGCCGCGGTTGGCATCGGGCTGCTGATCTCGTCGGTGGCCGCGACCATGCAGCAGGCGATGCTGTACTCGATGCTGTTGATCATGCCGTTCTCGCTGCTCTCGGGGCTCACCACGCCGCTCAGCAGCATGCCGGACTGGCTGCAATATCTGACCGCGATCAACCCGCTGCGCTACGCCATCGACATCACCCGGCGCGTGTATCTGGAGGGGGCGGGGCTGACTCTTCTGACACCGGATCTGTGGCCGCTGATGTTACTGGCGGTGCTGACACTCTCGGGGGCCTCATGGATGTTTGGCCACCGCATGCAATGACACGCGTGCTCGGCTTGTCCTTGCTGCTGGTCGTGCTGATCGGCTGCACGGTCGGCAAGAACTTCGTGACGCCCCGAGCGCAGACACCGGAGCACTGGCCGGAGCAGGCGCGCAACGTTCCGGACGCCGCACCGCCGCTGCCGGGCGCCGCGCTGTCCGCCAGCCCCGACATTTCCACGGCGGAAGGCGACGTGCCGCTGGCCTGGTGGCAGGGATTTCAGGATCCGATGCTCACGCGGTTGATCGAGCGCGGGCGCGACTCCAATCTGGACGTGCGCGTCGCCTTACTGCGCGTGCAGGAGGCGCGCGCGCAGCGCGAAGTGGCGGCCGCGCAGTACTGGCCCAACCTGTCGCTCGACGCCTCGTTCAGCCGTCAGCGCCTGAGTGAGAGCACGCCCACCGGTGCCCTGATCGGCAACATCGGCAACCTTCGTCTGCCGGGAGTCCCCGCCTTCAGCATTCCCAATCCCTACAATCAATATCAGCTCAGCGCCGGGGCCTCGTGGGAGCTCGATCTGTTCGGACGGGTGCGGCGCCAGGTCGAGGCCGCCGATGCCAATGTGCAGGTGTCGGTCGAGGATCAACATGCGGTACTGGAAGCGGCGCTGGCCGACATTGCGCAGAGCTATATCGAGCTGCGCGGCGCACAGGCTCGGCAGCGGGTCGCGCGCGACAACCTCACCACCATCGATGAGTTGCTGCAACTCACGCAGCAGCGTAACGAGGCCGGCCTGACCACCTACATCGATGTCAGCAACGCCGCGGCACAAGCCGAGGTCACCCGTGCCGAACTGCCCGCGATCGAGCTGCAGATCACGCAGAGCATGAATCAGCTCAGCCGCCTGCTGGGGCGCGAGCCGGAGGCACTGCGCGCCGAATTGGCGAGCGACGTGCCGATGCCGCCGCTACCTTCCGCGGTGCCAATCGGCCTGCCGGCGCAGCTGGCGCGCCGGCGTCCGGATATACGCGAGGCGGAAGCGGGCCTGCATGCAGCCACGGCCCAGCAGGGCGTGGCGGTCGCTGATCTGTTTCCGCGCCTGACGCTCTCGGCCAGCGGCGGCTTCCAGTCCGAAAGTGCCGGCCAGCTGCTCGACTGGGCGAGCCGATTTGGTTCCTTTGGTCCGGCGCTCGAGCTGCCGGTGTTTGATCGCGGCCGCTGGAAGAGTCTGCGCCTCTACGACGTGCGCGCGCAGGAGGCTGCGCTGAACTACCAGTCTACGGTGCTGCAGGCGTTGCACGAAGTGGACAATGCGGTCACGGCTCTCGCCACCGACCAGCAGCGGCGGGCATGGCTGCTCGCAACCGTGGCTGATAATCGCGACGCGCTGACGCTGTCTCGGCAGCGCTACGAAAGCGGTCTGACGAATTTCATCGATGTGCTGGACGCCGAACGGACGCTGCAGCGGAACCAGCTGACCCTGGTGGATACCATCACCGCCGTGGGTACCGATCTGGTGCGCTTGTATCGAGCACTGGGCGGCGGCTGGCAGGCCGGACAGGAGACCCCGGTCACGGCCCCGCCGTAGAGGCAACGCCATGGCTTGAACGCCGAGCGATCGGATCAACATTAAGTGAATCGGCGCTTCAGAACAGCGCACAGACGTGATGGGCATCCGTATCCTTGCCGGGTAGGTTCCTATAGAATGTTAAATCGTACTCCCACCATCTAGATCATTGAGCTGAAAAGGTTTTTTCCGAAGCTTTCGCACCAGGCCCGCCATGCCGCCCACCCTCTCTGAGCTGCTCGCCAGCACGCCGCTGTCGGCCGCCAACGCCCCTTATCTGGAGGCGCTGTATGAGCGCTACCTGTGCGAGCCAGGTGCCCTGGACCCGGTGTGGCGGGGCTTTTTCGATCAGCTGGCGCCGCCGCTCGGCGCCGAGCGACCCCACCGTCCTGTCATCACCGCGTTGACGGCGGGTATGCAGGCTCCGGCCACGGGCCCGGCCGCGTCGGCAGCGTCGAGCGCGCCATCGATCCCGTTGGCTAGCGAAAAGCAAGCCGCGGTGTCGCGCTTGGTGCAGATCTACAGCAACCGCGGACATCTCATTGCCCACCTCGATCCACTCGGGCTGTTGCAACGGCCCCGGCCGCGCGTGCTGGAGCTCGACTATGCAGGCCTGAGTGAAGCCGATCTCGACTCCGAGTTCTACACCGCCAGTCGCAATGACTGGATACCCAAGCGCGCCACGCTGCGCGAGATCATTGCGCGGCTGGAGCGCATCTACTGCGGTCACATCGGGGCCGAGTTCGCGCACATGTCCAACACCGACGAGCGGCTGTGGCTGCAGGATGAGTTCCAGCTCGGGCGCATGCAGCAGCGCTTCAGCTCCGAGGAGCGCACACGGTTGCTCGGTCAGCTCACCGCAGCCGAAAGCCTGGAGCGCTACCTGCATACCAAATACGTCGGCCAGAAGCGTTTCTCGCTCGAGGGCGCCGATGTGCTGATCGCCTCGCTCAACGAACTCATTCAGGTCGGCGGCCAGGCCGGCATCGAAGAATTCGTGCTCGGCATGGCGCATCGCGGGCGGCTCAACGTGCTGGTGAACGTGTTGGGAAAGTCTCCGCGCGAGCTGTTCTCCGAGTTCGAAGGCAAGTTTGACGACAATCATGCCCAGGGCTCGGGCGACGTCAAATATCACAAGGGTTTCTCGGCCGACGTGCGCACGCCGGCGGGCAACGTGCACGTGGCGCTGGCGTTCAATCCCTCGCATCTGGAAATCGTGGACCCGGTGGTCGAGGGTTCGGTGCGCGCGCGCCAGGACCGGCGCAACGACGCCCAGGGCGACAAGGTGGTGCCGGTGCTGATGCACGGGGATGCCGCGTTCGCCGGCCAGGGCGTGGTCATGGAGACATTGCAGCTGTCGCAGGCGCGCGGCTATCGCACCGGCGGCACCATCCACATCATCGTTAACAATCAGATCGGGTTCACCACCTCTGACCCGCGAGACGCTCGCTCCACCGCCTACTGCAGCGATGTTGCCAAGATGGTCGAGGCGCCGATCCTGCACGTCAATGCCGACGACCCGGAGGACGTGCTGTTCGTGACGCAGCTGGCGCTGCGATATCGTCAGCGCTTCCATAAGGATGTGGTCATAGATCTGGTGTGTTACCGGCGGCTCGGGCACAACGAGGCCGACGAGCCGGCTGCGACCCAGCCGGTGATGTATCGCCTGATCCGCCAGCACCCGACTGTGCGCAAGCTCTATGCCGAGCGGCTGATCGCCGACGGCGTGCTGTCGGTCGCTGACGCCGAGCAGATGGTAGGCCAGTACCGTCACGCACTCGACGCCGGCCAGCTCGAGCTGCACCCAGCGCTCGGGCTGATTGGCAACAAGTTCACGGTCGATTGGAGCCGCTATGGGCCGGCGGACTGGTCCGAGCGCGTGGCGACCGGGGTCAACCCCGAGCGGCTGGCGGCACTCGGACAGCGCCTGGTGCGCTACCCGGATGAGCTGATGCTGCATCCGCGCGTGGCACAGCTCATCAGCAATCGCAGCAAGATGGTTGTGGGCGAGATTCCGCTCGACTGGGGCGCGGCCGAATCGCTCGCTTACGCATCGCTGCTCGATGAGGGCGTGGCGGTGCGCATCTCCGGGCAGGACAGTGGCCGCGGTACCTTCTTTCATCGGCACGCGGTCCTGCACGATCAGAACACCGGCCGCCGTTACATTCCGTTGCAGCACATCCGCGAAGGCCAGCCGCGCTTCACCGTGATCGACTCGGTCCTGTCCGAGGAGGCCGTGGTCGGCTTCGAATACGGATATGCCACCACCAGCCCAGACCACCTGGTGATCTGGGAAGGTCAATTCGGCGATTTCGTCAACGGTGCCCAGGTCGTGATCGACCAGTTCATATCCTCGGGCCTCGCCAAGTGGGGCCGATTCTGCGGCCTGACGCTGTTCCTGCCGCATGGCTACGAAGGTCAGGGGCCGGAGCACTCCTCGGCCAGGCTGGAGCGCTTCCTGCAGCTGTGCGCCGAGGAAAACATGCAGGTGGTGGTGCCGTCGACTCCGGCGCAGATGTTTCACCTTCTGCGCCGGCAAATGCTGCAGTCATTCCGGCGGCCACTGATCGCCTTCACGCCCAAGAGCCTGCTGCGTCACCCACTGTCGGTATCTTCGCTCGCCGAATTGAGCAGCGGCAGCTTCGCCAATGTACTCGGTGAGATCGACGACATCGCGCCGGCGCAGGTCGAGCGCGTGGTGTTCTGCAGCGGCAAGGTCTATTTCGACCTGCTCAAGGCGCGTCGCAGCGGCAGCCTGTGCAATGTGGCCTTGGCGCGCATCGAACAGCTGTATCCTTTTCCGGTGGACGCCTACGTTGCGGTGCTGGCGCGCTACGCCAACGCTACTGACCTGGTGTGGTGCCAGGAGGAGCCGCAGAATCAGGGCGCCTGGTATCAAATTCGTCATCGGCTGCAGGACCTGGCTGGAAATCGCCCGGTGTACTACGCCGGTCGGGCTGCCGCCGCCGCTCCCGCCACCGGCCAAACCAGGACTCACGAAGCCGAGCAGCGCCGCCTGGTGGAGACCGCGCTGAATGCCGTGTCGATTGAGCAAACCATGCGCAACACCCCGCGGCTGACGGCGTCGCCCGCAGACGTTTCCACCCCGATAAGGAAAAGCTCATGAGCATCGAGATCCGGGTTCCGCAGTTGCCCGAGTCGGTGGCAGACGCGACGCTGGTAGCGTGGCGCAAGCAGGCTGGACAGGCCGTCAGCCGCGACGAGAACCTCGCCGATCTGGAGACCGACAAGGTGGTACTGGAAGTTCCGGCGCCTGGCGACGGCGTGCTGCGCGAGATCAAGGTTCAGAGCGGTGCGACCGTGAAGAGCGGTGACCTGCTGGCGGTGATCGAGCAGGGGGCAGGCACGGCCAACGCCGCGGGTAATGGCAAGACAGCGTCCACGCCGCCGACGAGCGCAGCAGGCGCTGCTGCCCCGCCGACGGCTGCCGCGCCGACCCCGCGGGCGGGGCCGGCGGCGCGGCGGGTGATGGAACAGAGCAATCTGGCACCGCAGGCGGTGCCCGCCACGGCGCCGGGCGGCCGCATCACCAAGACCGATGCACAGGCAGCCGCGGCCGCAGCGCGTCCCGCACCGCCTGCTCCAACCGCTGGCACCGGGCGCACAGAGCAGCGCGTGCCGATGACGCGCCTGCGCGCGCGCATCGCCGAGCGCCTGATTCAGGCGCAGTCGACCCAGGCGCTGCTGACCACGTTCAACGAGGTGGATCTGAGCGCGGTGCAGGAGCTGCGCTCGCGCCACAAGGATGCGTTCGAAAAGAAACACTCAGTCAAGCTCGGCCTGATGTCGTTCTTCGTCAGGGCGTCGATCGAGGCGCTGCGGCGATTTCCGGTGGTTAACGCATCGGTCGAGAACAACGACATCATCTACCACAAGTATTTCGACATCGGTGTCGCGGTGTCGACCGAGCGTGGTCTGATGGTGCCGGTGCTGCGGGATGCGGACGCGATGAGCTTCGCCGCCATCGAGCAGGCCATCGCCGACTTTGCGGCGCGCGCCCGCACTGCATCGATCGCGATCGAGGATCTGACCGGGGGCACCTTCACCATCACCAACGGCGGCATCTTCGGGTCGCTGATGTCCACGCCGATCGTGAACGCGCCGCAGAGCGCGATACTCGGGATGCACAAGATCCAGGAGCGGCCGGTGGTGGTGAACGGTCAGGTGGCGATCCGGCCGATGATGTATCTGGCGGTCAGCTACGACCATCGCATCATCGACGGGCGCGAGGCCGTGCAGTTTCTGGTCGCGATCAAGGACTGCCTCGAGGACCCGGGGCGCCTGCTGCTGGGCGTGTGAGCCGCGATGGCTGAGCCGCTCGACGTTGTCGTGATCGGCGCCGGCCCAGCCGGATATCCGGCTGCCATCCGGGCCGCGCAGAACGGCCTGCGGGTGGTATGCGTGGATGACTGGAAGAATCGCGATGGCGCCCCGGCGCTCGGCGGCACCTGCCTCAACGCCGGCTGCATTCCGTCAAAGGCAATGCTGGAATCCTCTGAGCTGCTGTATCGCGCGCAGCATGAGTTTGCCGCCCACGGTATCGGTGCCGGTGCCATCACGCTCGACCTGAGCGTCATGCAAAAGCGCCGTGCCGGTATCGTGCGCACGATGACCGCTGGCATCGGGGGCCTGTTCAAGGCGGCCGGCATCACGCCGATGTTCGGCCGCGCCCGGCTGTTGTCACGGCGCCGGGTCGAGGTGATCGAGATTGATGGCAAGCGCAGCGAGCTGCAGCCGCGCCACGTGGTGTTGGCAAGCGGTTCGAGTCCGAGTGCGCTCAAGTCGGCGCCGTTCGATCATCGCTTCATCGTGGATTCCTGGGACGCGCTTGAATTCCAGGCCGTGCCAAGACGACTGTGCGTCATCGGTGCCGGTATCATCGGTCTGGAACTCGGCAGCGTCTGGCGCCGACTGGGCGCCGAGGTGGTGATGCTGGAGGCGCTGGATAGCTTTTTGGCGATCGCCGACCGGCAGTTGGCCACGGAGGCCGCACGGCATTTCAAGAAGCAGGGCCTGGACATTCGCCTGGGTGCGAAGGTGAGCGGTGCGCAAGTGGCCAACGATCAGGTCACGGTCAGCTACGGCGACGGCTCCGGAGCGCAGACCCTGCAGGCCGACAAGGTGATCGTGGCGATCGGACGAGCGCCCTACACCAGCAATCTGCTGACGAGCGACAGCGGAGTTTCGCTCGACCAGCGCGGCTTCATTCAAGTGGATGCGCAGTGCCGGACCACGATCGATGGTGTCTGGGCCGTGGGCGACTGTGTGCGCGGCCCGATGCTGGCGCACAAGGGCAAGGAAGAAGGCGTCGCGGTCGCCGACCGGATTGCCGGACGCTATGCCCACGTGAACTACGATGTGATTCCGTCAGTTATCTACACTGCGCCCGAGATTGCCTGGGTGGGGCAAACCGAAGAGCAGCTTAAGGTCGCTGGCGCGCCCTACAAGAGCGGCATGTTTCCGTTTGCCGCAAGCGGGCGCGCCCGTGCCATGGAAGCCCCGGCCGGATTCGTGAAGATCCTGGCCTCGAGCGCCAGCGATACCATCCTGGGGGTTCACATCATCGGGCCCATGGCCGGAGAGCTGATCGCGGAGGCCACGCTGGCCATGGAATTCCAGGCGAG
>DASXYW010000009.1:0-33988 GCA_036502265.1 Steroidobacteraceae bacterium
CCTCGCAGGCGATGAGGTCGTGCAGCTGTACCTGAAGTTTCCGAGCGTTCAAGGAGCACCTATTCGCGCCCTCCGTGGCTTTGAGCGCGTACATCTGACAGCCGGTGGCAGCCGGAACGTTGCGTTCGCTCTCAATCCACGCGACCTCAGCATGGTCACTGCCAGCGGCGACACCATCGTTGCCCCAGGCAGCTATGAGGTGTCGATCGGTGGCGGTCAGCCTGGAACCGCGGCTCCATCGGTCAGCGCTAGTTTTGATGTCCGCGGACAAATCATGCTGCCGGAATAACCCCTGTCGGATATTGTCATCGAGCCGTAACCTGGAAACTGCGATAACCGCCTGATTAATCGTCGATTTCTGTAGGCCGACCGGCCGCGCTTTTCGCGCTGCACGCCTGCGTGGGCCTCCTATATGATCAATGCTGGGGGTTTATCCCCTCCTCCTGGTTGCCGGCTCGAAGGAAAGCAATGACAAAGCGCTGCACCCACCTGGACTCCGTCAAGACTGGCCACCAGAACACGCACGGTTGTGAGGAATGTCTCAAGACCGGCGACACCTGGGTCCACCTGCGGCTGTGCCGCAGCTGTGGCCACGTGGGCTGCTGCGATGATTCCAAAAATCGCCATGCCACCAAGCACTTCCACGCCACGAGGCATCCGATCATCAGCTCGATCGAGCCGGGTGAGGATTGGAGTTGGTGCTACGTCGACGAACTTGCCATGGAGCTGAGGTGACCGAGACAACTGTCGCCCCGAATGAATTGCTGCGCAGCCGTCACGCGCAGATGTTCCCCAAGCTCACCGCGGCGCAGCTGGCAAGGCTCGAGACCCACGGTGCCCGGCTACAGGCTCGACTGGGCGATATCCTGGTCGAGGCCGGAGAGCGGCCGCGCAAGTTCCTGGTCGTGCTGACCGGCCGATTGGAGCTGCTGATGTCCAGGCATGAGCGCCACGAATTGATCTATGCGCTCTCAGCCGGGGATTTCACCGGCGAGATGAGCATGCTGCGCGGCAGCGCCGGTATCGTCCGGATTCGCGCAGGCACCGACTGCACACTGCTTGCGATCGATGTCGAGCAGCTGCGCTCCATCGTGCAGACCGACACCGAGCTGAGCGAGCTGTTCATGCGCGCCTTCATTTTGCGTCGCATGGGATTGCTGTCGGAGGACAGCTGCGATGTGGTGTTGATCGGTTCGACGCACTCGGCCGACGCACTGCGGCTGCGCGAATTCCTGACCCGCAATACTTTGCCGTTCAAGAGTCTGGATCTGGAGACCGACGCTGACGCGCGTGCCCTGCTCGAGCGCTTTCATATTGAGCCGCAGGAGCTGCCGGTGGTCATCTGTCGCGGTCAGCGCGTACTCAAGAATCCGACCAACTTCGAGGTCGCCAACTGCCTCGGCGTCAATCCGACTGTCGATGCCAACACCATCTACGATCTGCTGATCGTCGGCGCCGGACCGGCCGGACTGGCGGCTGCGGTTTACGGCGCCTCGGAGGGCCTGAGCGTACGGCTGGTAGAGACCATGGCAGCGGGCGGTCAGGCCGGCAGCAGCTCCAGAATCGAGAACTACCTGGGCTTCCCGACCGGCATCTCGGGCCACGCGCTGGCTGGCCGGGCGCTGTCGCAGGCGCAGAAGTTTGGCGCCAATCTGACGGTCGCCCTGTGCGCGGTGCGGCTGCACACCGATCGACGGCCGTTTCTGGTCGACCTGGACGACGGCTCGTCGGCGGTCGCCCACGTGATACTGATCGCCAGCGGCGCACGGTATCGAACGCCGACGATCGAGAATCTGCAGCGCTATCTGGGCGCCGGCATCTACTATGCGGCTACCGCACTTGAAGCCAACTTGTGCAAGGCGGAAGACATCATCGTGGTGGGCGGCGGTAACTCTGCTGGCCAAGCTGCGGTCTACCTCGCCGGTACGTGCCGTCAGGTGCACATTCTGGTGCGCGCCGACGGGCTGGCCGAATCGATGTCGCAATACCTGATCAATCGCATCAAGAGCAGCCCCAATATCACACTGCACGTGCGCACGCAGGTGACCGCGCTGGACGGGGAGCACGAACTGCAGAGCATCACCTGGCGCTGCGCCGACGAGCCTGCGCCCGAGCAGCATGCGATTGGCCATGTGTTCATGATGACCGGAGCATCGCCGAATACCTCGTGGCTGAACGGCTCAATCGCGCTCGATGACAAGGGCTTTATCAAGACGGGACTGGATCTGTCGGCCCCAGAACTGGGTACCGCCGGCTGGCCGCTGACACGGCAGCCATTTCTGCTGGAGACCAGCCACTCGGGCGTGTTCGCCGCCGGGGATGTGCGCTCCGGCAGCGTCAAGCGGGTCGCGACCGCGGTCGGCGAGGGCTCGAGCTGTGTGCAGTTCGTGCATCGCGCACTGGCCGAAGCCTGCGGTGGTCTGTGCTGAGGCTGGCGCACGACGCGCTCGACCCGCTGGCCGGCGAACTCTCGGTCGCGCGCCGCTGCACCGATCATTTGTTCGCGCAGGTTCCTGAAGCATCGCTGTACGAGCGACCGATTCCGGAACGGCACCGAATCGCCTTCTACCTGGGGCACTTGGAAGCCTTCGACGCCAACCTGCTGCTGCGGGAGGCCTCCGGAGCGCTCGTGCCGCCCGATACGCTGGACCGCTTATTTGCCTTTGGCATCGACCCGGTCGGCGGATCGCTGCCGTCCGACGCTGTCGCGGATTGGCCGCCGTTGCGGGCGATTCACGGCTATGCGCAGCGCACGCGGGCACGCGTAGATCAGTGGTTGATGCGACTAACCGATCGACCGATCGATGGCATTGCCGTCGCAACGCTGCTGCAGGCGGCGATCGAACATCGCTGGATGCACGCCGAGACCCTCGCCTACATGCTCAACCGTCTGGCGCGCGAGCGACCGCTACGAACTCCGGTGACATCCCGGCGCGCGGTCGAATACGGCGACATGTTGTCAGTGTCCGCCGGTACCGTGACGCTCGGGGCACCGCGTGACGGCAGCTTTGCCTGGGACAATGAGTATTGCGCTCACACGCTGGACGTGCCGGCATTTCGCATCGACCGCTACATGGTCAGCAACGGGCAGTACCTGCGCTTCGTTGAGGCCGGCGGGTACCGGGACGCTCGCTGGTGGACGCCGGAGGACTTTCTCTGGCTACAGCGTCAGGCAGTGCAACACCCGGCGGCTTGGTCGCGATCGCTGGATGACTGGCGGCTTTGGTCGCTGCAGGATGAGATCGCATTCCAGGAAAGCTGGCCGGTGTATGTCAGCCATGCCGAGGCCAGCGCCTACGCGCGCTGGACCGGCGCACAGCTGCCGGAGGAGGCGCAGTGGCATCGCGCCGCGTACGGCTCGCCACGGGGACCGGAGCGTGCGTACCCCTGGGGCGACCGCGCGCCGGCCCCTGCCCTGGGCAATTTCGATTTCTCCCGCTGGGACCCGATGCCCGTCAATGCGCATCCACACAGCGCGAGTGCCTTTGGGGTCGAGGGCCTGCTCGGCAATGGCTGGGAGTGGACCTCGACGCAATTTGCGCCGTTCGCGGGTTTTGATCCGCAGCCGTTCTATCCCGGTTATTCGGCCGACTTCACCGACGGCCGCCACTACGTACTCAAGGGTGGCTCGGCTCACACCGCGCAGCGCTTGCTGCGACGCTCGTTCCGCAACTGGTTTCAGCCCCACTACCCCTATCCCTTTGCCGGCTTTCGCTGCGTGAGGCCACTATGACCGAACATCTGGATTCCAACGTCGTAACGGTCGACGATACCGCCGCTGCCTTTGCCGCGGATGTACGCGCCGGTCTCGGACACGACGGCCAGAAGACGCTGTCGCCAAAATATCTTTACGACACGCTTGGCTCGGCGCTGTTCGAGGCGATCACCCAATTGCCGGAATACGGCCTGTGGCGCGCCGAGGGCGACCTGCTGTACGCGCATGCAGAAGACATTGCGCGCAGCACCGAGGCGGCCAATCTGATTGAACTCGGCAGCGGCAGCGCCAACAAGACCGCCCATCTGGTTCGGGTTCTGCTACGACGCCATCCGGTGTCCTACGCCACCGTGGACCTGTCGCCCAGTGCGCTGGAGATGACCCGACGCGAGCTCGGCGCTTTGCGGGGCCTGAACCTGCGCGGCATCGAGGGCGAATACCTCAGCGGACTCGAACTGGCGGTACGCTCGCGTCCGGCCGGCCGGCCGGTCCTGGTGCTGTTCCTGGGCAGCTCGCTCGGCAACTTCGACTACGCCGCCAGTCGCACGTTCCTGCGCCGCATCCGCCGCCTGCTGCAACCCGGCGACAGCCTGCTGCTCGGCGTCGACCTGCAAAAGCCGGTCGCGCAGATGGTGGCGGCCTACGATGATGCGCTGGGTGTGACAGCTGCGTTCAACCTCAACCTGTTGGTACGCATGAATCGCGAGCTGGGCGCCAATTTTCAGCTGCCGCAATTTGCGCATCGGGCCCGCTTCAACGCCCTCACGCGCGATGTCGAGATGCATATCGAGTCGCGCGACGACCAGCGCGTGCAGATTCCTGGAGCACGTCTGCAGATCGGCTTTCGAGCCGGCGAGACCGTGCACACCGAGAGCAGCCACAAATATTCGCCCGAAGAACTCGACAGCCTGACCCAGAATGCCGCCTTTAGTTGCACCGCGCAGTGGGTCGACGCCGACTGGCGCTTCATGAGCGCCCTGTATCAAGCGCTCTGATCCGCCACTCCGATGCCGGGCGCCATGCGCGCGTGGATGCTGATCGGCCTGCTGGCTACCCTTGCTGGCACGGCGCTGTCCGCCGATCAGCTCGCGATCACGCTGCAGCAACAGCCGTGGAGCGGCGATTTGGACGGCATGACGCAGCGCGGCTACCTGCGAGTCCTGGTTCCCTATAGCCGCACATTGTATTTCGTCGATCTCGGCGGTACTCAGCGCGGCTTGAGCTACGATTTCATGCGCGCATTCGAGGACAGCCACAACCGCACGCTCGGACCGGGCGAGCGGCGCCTCGAGGTTGTGTTCATCCCGGTATCGCGCGCGCACCTGCTGCCGATGCTGATGTCAGGTCAGGGGGACGTGGTCGCCGCCGATCTTACTGTGACCCCCGAACGCCAGAAGGTCGTGGATTTCACCGTACCGGCCGCCCGCGGCGTGAACGAGATCATTGTCACCGGCCCCGGTGCCCCGCCGCTCGCCACGCTCGACGACCTGGCGGGCAGGGAGATCTTCGTCAGTGGCGCACGAACTGTCGAAATAGCCGTAACGCCAGGGCAGATGTTTCAGCGCGTTGAGACCGCGCTGCGGCGCGTCGCCGCCTGTCGGCGAGTCAGGCCATAGTTGCTGTCAGCGACCAGGCACAGGATCTCAAACATCATGGTCGCACCGACCAGCGCGGTATTGCCGGTCTGGTCGTAGGGCGGCGCCACCTCGACCACATCGCCGCCGATCAGATTCAAGCCGCGCAGTCCGCGCAGCAGGCGCTGCGCCTCCAGCGTCGTGATGCCACCGACTTCGGGGGTACCGGTTCCCGGTGCGTAGACCGGATCCAGGCCATCGACGTCGAACGAGATGTAAGTGCGGCCGTCCCCGACCACTCGCCGGGCCTCCTGGATGATGCGCTCGACGCCCAGTTCGGCGAATTCCTCGATGAACACCACCCGCATGCCGTGCGATTTGGAAAACTCGATGCCGTCGAGCAAATTCTGGCCGCCGCGAATGCCGATCTGGATAGTGCGCTTCGGATCGAGGACCCCGGCTTCCACCGCCAGCCGGAACGGCGCGCCGTGCGTGAATTTGGAGCCGTAGAACTCGCCCCAGGTGTCACAGTGTGCATCGATGTGCACCATCCCGATCGGCGCATCGGCGGCGATCGCCCGGAAGATCGGATAGGTAATGGAGTGATCCCCGCCGGCGCTGACCGGCAGGATCCCGGCGGCATGTACCTTGCGGTAGAACGCCTCGATCTCCTCGACCTGCTTCTCCAGGTCATACCGCTGCGATAGCCGCACGTCGCCCAGGTCGGCGATCCGGCACAGCTCATAGGGATTGATCCCCAGGCCCAGGTTGAACGAGCGCATCAGGCTGGATGAATTGCGGATTTCGCGCGGGCCATGGCGGGCGCCGGGGCGATTGGTCACCCCAAGGTCGGTGGGCACGCCAATCAGCCCGATATCGACGTGATCCAGCGCCGCAGCCAGCGGAGCGCGCATGAAGGTCGCGATCTCCGTATAGCGCGGCTCGGTCATCGGGTTATAGCCGCGACCGCCGCCGAGGTCCGGTCGATGATAGGGGTTATCGCTCATGGCACTGCCGCAATTCTATCGCGGCCGCGGCGGAACGGTAGCGGCGCGCGCAAATCAACCACGCGGTCCTTCCAATTATCCTACGCGACAAACCTTGGATTGGCATGGATGCAGCGCTGCCCTTCCGGCACTATGCGCCCGTGTTCGGGCCTCGTGCCCCCGACCGACTGGTAGGGAGACAGATGACTCAGCTACGGTACGGCATAGTCACGCCAAGTTTTCGACTCGATTTGCAGCGTTGCCAGATGCTGCTGGAGACCACCGCCCGCTGGGTGGCACCGCACGTGCACCACTACGTGGTGGTCGACCGACGGGACCGGGCACTCTTTCGTCCGATCTGCAACACGCGCACCGAGCTGTTGGACGCCGAGGACCTGATTCCGGGTTGGCTGATGCGCGTGCCTGGGATGAACCGGTTCTGGTTGAGCCTGCGAACTCGCCCGGTCAGGAACTGGATCCTGCAACAGATGGTCAAGCTGGCGGTAGGCGCCAGTCTGCCTGAGGATGTGCTGCTGTACGCCGACTCGGACATGTTCTTCGTCGCGCCGTTCGACCCGCGCTCGTTCGAGCGGGATGGCGCCGTGCCGCTGCTGGTGGAGTCCGGTCAGCGCGGCCAGATCGCCAACAATGACCGCACCCACGCGCAGGACGCCCGGCTGCTGGGTTTACCGATCGAGGCGTCCTACGACACCAACTACATCGGCAACCTGATTTATTGGCGGCAGCAGAATGTGCTGGCCACCCTGGAGCGCGTGCAGGAAGTAGGTGGCGAGCCCTGGCAGAAGCTTATCGCCCCTCTTAACGCCTTCTCCGAATACGTTCTGTACGGCCTGCACAGCCACCGAATCCTCGGTGAGCGATCCGGCCACTGGCATGACGAGGTGGTGCGCACGCTAAGCTACTGGACCCCCAAACCACTGAGCATTCAGGGGCTCGAGGAGCTCAAGTCCGAGCGCCAGCCGTTCCATCATTCGGTGATGATTTCAGCGAAATCCGGCACGTCGGTGAGCGACATACGCCGCGTGTTCAACTGACCCTGCTGCGCTGCGCGAACTGCCGCTGTTCGGTAGATCACCCGCCGTGACGCGGCCAGCCGCCTGACGTATCCTTGCCGCGCCGCGCCCGCAGGGAAACCGGACGTCGCGCGAATCAGGGGGGCCGATGAATCACAACCGTTCGGATTCGGCTGCGGTCAGCCGCCGCCAGCTGCTGCGTATGATTGGCGTCACGGCGGGCAGTGCGGCCATGTACCAGGCCATGACGGCGCTTGGCTTCGCGGCCGAATCTCCCTATCGCGGACCGGTCGATTTGAGCGGCGCACCCCGTGGTGCCTCGGTGCTGATCCTGGGTGCGGGCATGGCCGGCATGAGCGCTGCCTACGAGTTGCGCAACGCCGGCTATCAGGTCCAGCTGCTCGAGTTCAACAATCGCGCCGGCGGCCGCAACTGGAGTCTCCGCGGCGGCGACACCTACACGGAGCTCGGCGGGTTCACGCAGCACTGCCAGTTCGATCCGGAGCTGTATTTGAACCCGGGACCCTGGCGCCTTCCCTACCACCACCACGGCATGCTGCATTACTGCAAACGCCTCGGCGTAGCGCTGGAACCCTTCATTCAGGTCAACTACAACGCCTACCTGCATAGTCCCCGCGCCTATGGCGGAACGCCCAAGCGCTATCGCGAGGTCAAGGCCGACTATCAGGGGCATGTCGCCGAACTGCTCGCCAAGGCCACGCACCAGGGTGCACTGGATGACGCAGTCAACAGGGAAGATCGCGAGAAACTGCTCGAGTCGCTGCGCGACTGGGGAGCGCTGGATTCCAAATTCGCCTACGTGTCGGGAGAGGCCAGCGGCGATCGGCGTGGCTATCGGAAAAAGCCGGGCGGCGGCCTGTCAGGCCGGCCGGTCTATTCCGACCCTCTGGAGCTGGGCGAACTGCTGGATTCCGGCCTGTGGGCCGGCATCTTCCAGGGCGATACGTTCGACTGGCAATCGTCGCTGTTCCAGCCGGTTGGTGGCATGGGCCGCATCGGTGAGGCCTTTGGCCGCGAGCTTGGCGCACTGATCCGCTACAACGCCAAGGTGACCGAGATCCACCAGGACAATCACGGCGTCGCCGTTACGTATGAGGATACGACCAGCCCCGGCGCGGCCAAGCTCACCGCTCAGGCCGACTGGTGCCTGTGCACGATCCCGCTGTCGATCCTGGCTCAGATCCCGATGAACGTCGGCGCGCCCATGGCCGCGGCAATTGCCTCCGTCCCGTATGGCGCGGCGGTCAAGATCGGGCTGCAGTTCAAGCGCCGATTCTGGGAGGAGGACGAGTCCATCTACGGCGGCATCACCTACACCGATCTGCCGATCGCGAACATCGGCTACCCCAGCACCGGGTATCACAGCGCGGGCAAGGGTGTAGTACTCGGGGCGTATATCTGGGGCGCAAACGCGATGCAATTCACCTCCATGACTCCCGAGGAGCGCGTACAGAAAGCGCTCGAGTACGGTGGCCAGATACATCCGCAATACCACCAGGAATTCGATAACGGCATCGCGGTCGCCTGGCACCGCTCACCCTTCACGATGGGCTGCTACGGCGAGTGGAATAACGAGAGCCGTGCCCGCCACTACGACAACCTGTGCCAGATCGACCAGCGCATTGTGCTGGCCGGCGAGCATGCGTCCTTCATCGGCGGCTGGCAGGAAGGCGCGGTGACTTCGGCGCTGGATGCCATCAGCCGCCTGCATCAGCGCGCGGTCGCCCAGGGTGAGCGCACGTGAGCGCGGCGTTGCGGTACGCGGCCGGTCTGGTCCTGATCTGCGGCTGTGCGCTGGGGGTGCGCGCGGATGATTCGGCCTTCAATGCGGTCTCCAGCTTGAAGGATGTCAGTGGTCAGGATACGTACAGCCGGATCTGTCAGGGCTGTCATATGCCCCACGGCGAGGGTGCGATCGGCGCCGGCCATTACCCCAAGCTCGCCGGCGATCCGGCGCTGGTGTCGTGGCAGTATGCCGCCCTGATGGTGCTCAACGGCCGCAATGACATGCCGGCCTTCGGCGCACCGTTGAACCTGATCTGGGACGGCCCGACCGTCCATCTGAGTGACGCGCAGATCGCCGATGTTGTGAACTATGTGCGCAGTCATTTCGGCAACAAGTTCAAGGACCGCGCTACCGAGGCCGAGGTCGCCAAACTGCCCCATTCAGGGCAGCCGGTGGCGGCAAAATAGCCCGACGTTACTCCTTTATATAGATAGGCCCCGCGGGCCCGCCCGAGCGGTGTTCCGCTTCGTGTTGAGGTAAGCTACCGCCACAAGAATTGGGAGCGCTACCTTTTTTGGGGGTCCTATGTTCGCGATGGCCATTCGAGCCTTCGCCGTCCTGCTGGCGCTAAGCGCTGCCGCATGCATTCTGGTACCACTTCGACTTTCCGGAAACGCACGAGGCACTGGAAATCATGGCGCAGTTCTTCGATGCGCACGTGGCTCATTAGCTCAGGGGAGCAACCATGAGGACTGATCGCTCGGGATTGCTGATCGGGGGGGCACTGCTGTTGTCGATGGCGCCGGTCCTGGCAGCAGCGCCTGGCGGCTACCTCGGACTATTCGCCGGTCAGACCGACGTGGGCAGCGTCGTTCCGGCCGGTACGGCTCGATACGACTCGAGCCACGCCGTCTACGTTCTGACAGCTGCCGGTGCCAACACCTGGTACCACGTCGATGACTTTCATTACCTGTGGAGAAAAGCTTCGGGCGACCTCGCGCTGCAGGCGGACGTGAGTTTTCCGGCGCATCGTTACGACCACGAGCCCAATCCGCATCGCAAGGGCCTGCTGATAATTCGTCAGTCGCTGGATCCCGGCTCCGCCTACGTCGATGCCGCCCCGCATGGCTCGGGATTGACCGCGCTCCAATACCGCCGCGAGCGCGGCGCCAACAGCCAGGATATCGAGCTCAATATCGATCTGCCGCACACGGTGCGGCTGGAAAAGCGCGGCGACGTATTCACGCTATTGTTATCGAACCAAGGCGAGCCTCTGCACCAGGTCGGCGCGTCCGTGACCTTGCATCTTACGGAGCCCTTCTACGTCGGACTGGGCGCGGTCTCGCATGACGTCGCGACCACCGACACGGTCGAGTTCTCGCACGTGACGCTGCAGCCCCTGCCCCACTATCCACGCCAGGAGAAGCTGGCCCTCTTCAGCACGCTGCAGACCGCTCAGACCGAGGATCAATATCGCCGCTCGATGATGATCCGAACGGAGCGTGCGGAGTTTCGCTCGGCCAACTGGGCGCCGGGCGGCAAGAGCATCTTCCTGTATCGGGACGGGCGCATCGTGAGAATCCCTTATCTCACTCCAGAAGCCGGGGGCTCCCCCGAGCCGCTCGATACTCGCTCACTGCTGGACTGCGCCCCGGATTTCGGCGTTTCACCCGATGGTCACTGGCTGGCGGTGAGTTGCTCCGGCACCCACGGTGCTTTGCACCAAGTCTACCTGCTGAGCATCGTAGGCGCCGACGCGCCGCGCCAGGTCACCCGGGCCGATGTGCCAAGTTACTTTCATGCCTGGTCACCTGATGGTCAGACCGTTGCGTTCACGCGCGGCCGGGCCGGCCGGGCCGACATCTTCACCATCCCGGCAGGCGGTGGTGCGGAGCGGCGCCTGACCGACGATACGCTCAATGACAGTCCGGCCTATACCCCCGATGGGAAATTCATCTACTTCGATTCGCAGCGCTCCGGCAGTACGCAGATCTGGCGCATGCAGGCCGACGGCTCGGCCGTCGAGCAGATCACGGATAATGACGACGCCAATATGGGCCCGCAAATCTCGCCCGACGGCAAGACGCTCGCATTTCTGAGTCGGCCCGCGCACCAGGCTGAGGGGATCGGCGATGCCGCACTGAAAGTCATGGTCGCCGGCGACGGCATGATTCGCACAGTGGCCAGCTTTCAGGGCCAACGCGACAGCTTCTCCACCTACGCGTGGGGCGATGATAATCATCTGGCATTCGTCAGCTACCAAAGACTGCCGGCCAGCTACGGCGCCGCACAATGAATCGCCTGATACAACTGATGACGCCAGCCGGCTTTTGCGCGATGGCGATCGGTTACGCGCTGGCTCAATCTGCGGCGCGACCTCCCATTACCGGTGTATCGCACATTGCGCTGTACTCGGCAGACCCTGCCCGCAGCGAGCATTTCTATGTGCACGATTTGGGCGCCGTGAAGGGATCCGACCCAGAGAATGCCGCCGGCGCGCGCTACTACTTTGCGTCCACGCAGTTCGTGGAGGTATTGCCGCTACCGCCGCCCCCCCGCTCGATCAATCGGCTCGATCACGTCGCCTTCCTGACCACCGACGCGCGTCGTCTGCGCGACTTCCTGGGGTCCAAGAGGATTGCCGTACCCACGGACATCCATCGCGGTGCTGACGGCAGCCAATGGTTCGACGTGACCGATCCCGAAGGCAATCGAATTGAATTCGTGCAAGTGCCGGAGCGGCCGATGGCGGTGCCGGTCAATCCGCTCTCGAGTCACATGATTCATGTCGGCTTCATCGTTCACAATCGCGCTCTGGAGGATGACTTCTTTCGCGCCATATTGGGCTTCAAACCCTATTGGTTCGGTGGTTTCAAGCAGGACGTTCCGACCTGGGTGTCGCAGCAGGTGCCGGATGGCACCGATTGGCTCGAGTACATGATTGTCGGAACGCCCGGAGGTCGAGGCATACCGCCGGATATGAAGGCATCCGATCTCGGCGTACTGGATCATTTCTCCCTCGGGGTCGCCAACGCTGAGGCGGCCTACACGCTGTTGTGGAACGGCGAGCGTCTCGCAGGCCAGGATGCACTGCCAAAGATCGGGCGTGATGCGAAGTGGCAGCTGAATTTGCTCGATCCGGACGGCACGCGTGCCGAAATCATGGAATTTCACGCCATCGGTAAACCCTGCTGCTCGGCGTTCACGGCTTCCGACCCGGAGAAGTAGCCGCATGTATCGGTACCGGCTTGAAATGACAGTTGTAGCGATTCTGACTTGCCCGTCCGGGTGGGCCGATGGTCTGCACCTGAACAATCGCGACTACTTCGAGATGCAGGGTTTGAGCGTACTCGACTATGAGAATACGTTTCACCCGGTATTTCGCGATCAGAAGCTCGGCGGCATCGAGATCATCCTGCATGGCGAGCGCATCGCCACCGATGGCGAAGTCCGACTGATGGCTACGCCGGAGCAGTGGGATCCGGTCCCGATCCTGCGCGAGCGCAAGCGCGGGCCCCTGCCCGATCAGCTCATCACCCGGTCCGGCTACCCGGATCGGTCGCTAAGCTATCGCATCGAGGTAACGGCCGAAGCTCAGGGGTTTCGCGTCGCCGTGCATCTCGACCAGGCCCTGCCCGCAAGCCTTAAGGGCATCGCCGGCTTCAACCTGGATTTCCTGCCGACTTCGTACTTTGGCAAGAGCTACATGTTGGATGGCGCCTCTGGCATCTTCCCGCGCCATCCCAACGGGCCGATGCAGAGCGACGCCGCCGGTCAGGCCGAGCCGCAGCCGCTGGCCACCGGAGCGCAGCTGGTGCTGTCGCCAGAGGATCCGGCCACGCGCGTCACGATTACTTCGGACAACGGCAACCTGATGCTATTCGATGCCCGAAACCGCGCCCAGAACGGCTGGTTCGTCGTGCGCGGCTTGCTTGCCGCGGACCGGACCGACAACGCACTGGTGTGGCACATCCGCCCGAATGTCATACCGGGCTGGATCCGCGCGCCCGTGGTGTCGTACAACCAGGCCGGCTATACGCCGGGCCGCTCCAAGGTTGCGATGCTCGAGCTGGACCCGCTCTACCAGGGCCCGACTACCGCGCGGGTGCTGCGCCTGACACCCAATGGCGACTACCAGGTAGTGTTTGAAGCCGCGATCAAACCGTGGGGCACGTGGCTGCGTTATCGGTACGCCAGCTTTGATTTCTCCAGTGTCCGGGAGCCGGGGGTCTACGCGATCGAGTACGCCGGCCACACCGGCACACCGTTTCGCATCGGCGGCAATGTCTACGACCTCGGCGTGTGGCAACCGACGCTCGACACCTATCTCGCAGTGCAGATGGACCATGTCAAGGTGCGGGAGAATTACCGGGTCTGGCATGGAGTCTCCCACATGGATGACGCCCGTCAGGCACCGCTCAACTATACCCACTTCGACGGCTACGCCATGGGCGCCACCTCCGACTCGGCGTTTGCCACCGGAGAGCACATTCCCGGTCTGAATCGCGGCGGCTGGTACGACGCGGGGGATTACGATCTGCGCACCCAGACGCAGGCGGCCGTGATCACGGATCTGGCAATTGCGCGCGAGACTTTTCACATCGACTGGGATCAGACCAGCATCGACGAGGACGCGCGCTTGGTGCAGATCCATCGTCCCGACGGCGCACCCGATGTGTTGCAGCAGATACGGCACGGCGTCATCGCGCTGCTGGCGCAGTACGAGGCCTTCGGACACGCCATCCCGGGCATCATCGAGCCCACGCTCGAGGAGTACACCCACCTGGGGGACGCCGCCTCACAGACCGACGGGCGAATTTACGACTCGCATCTGGAGCCATTGGAAAATAACGGTGTCTACTCCGGCGTACCCGATGACCGCTGGGCCTTCACCACCCACACCACGCCGCTCAACTACGCGGCCGCCGGCGCGCTGGCGGCCGCCAGCCGCGTGCTGCGCGGCTTCGATGATGCGCTGGCCACGCGCTGTCTGAATACCGGGGTGCAGGTCTGGAACCAGGAGCACAGCCACGCGCCAGTCATATTTCGCTCGTTCAACACCACCGGCGGCAACCTGGACGACGAAGAGGTCAAGGCGGCGGTCGAGCTGCTGCTCGCCACGGGCGGCGATCGACGCTATGCCGAGCGGCTACAGGCCCAGTGGCCCGCGATCCAGAAAAATCTCGGCGAGCTCGCCTGGCTGGCAGCTCGCGCGCTGCCGTATATGGGATCGAGCTTCAAGAAGCGGCTGGCGGCCGCGCTGGCCGCCGAAAAACCTCGGTGGAACAACTACCTATCCTCCAATCCATTCGGCGTGCCGATCGATACGGGCACGTGGGGAGGGTCCGCGCCGGTGGCGGCCTTTGCAACACACCTGTATTTCCTGCATCAGGCTTTTCCCGACATCATCGACAGCGACGCGGCGCTGCGCGCCTTCGACTATCTACTGGGCCGCCATCCGGCCTCGAATGTCTCCTACGTGTCGACGGTTGGCACCGACTCGAAACTGATCGCCTACGGCAACAATCGCGCCGACTACAGCTTCATTCCGGGCGGAATGATTCCCGGCGTGATCATCATCAAGCCCGACTTTCCCGAGCTCAAAAATGCCTGGCCGTTCCTGTGGTACGAAAACGAATACGTGGTCGACGCCGGATCGGTCTTCATCCTGGCCGCCAACGCGGCCAGCGCGCTGGCGCGCTAAGGAATGCGGCGGCCTTCAGCCGCCGCCGCGCAGCAGGTACATGATGCGCGCACGGATCTTGCGGTAGTTATCGGGCGCGAGCGGACCGAGCAAGCCGTGCCGCTCCGCCGGCACGTGCGCCAGTGGATGACCCTGCTCGCGGAACACGTAGTGGTCAAAGAATGCCCGCCATGCCTGCCGCTCCTTCAACGGACGCTCGGCGATCGTGATCATGCTCAGCAGCATGCTGGTATGCGGCGAATCCGGACCGGCGGCGAACGCATCCCACCAGTAGTTGACCAGGCCATTGAACGGCGCCGTGGCCTCGATTTGATGCCACCAGAGTTTCGGTAAATAAAGCGCGTCTCCCGCCTGCAGTTGCGCTTGCAACGCCTGGCTGCGCGCCTGCTCGAACAGCGGATAGCGCGCCGCATCGGGTGCCGATGAAGCCGCCAGACTCACCGGCTGCCCGGCCATCGTATTGTCGATCGGACCCACGTACAGCTTGGCGATCGCCTCGGGCGGGTACAGCGTGAATCGACGGCTGCCGGCGATCACGCAGGCCAGATTGTCGAGCGCATCGAAGTGCGCCGAGACGTTCGAGGCGTGACCCAGCCACAGGCGCGGTCCCACCGAGTCTGGCAGCAACGGCATGGGATGCTGTGCGGCATAGCCAGGCAGAAAATCGTGGGCCGGCACCGACCCGACGTACACCGATTCCGACCCCGGTCGCTGCAGGCCGTCGACGATCGCCTGGAGCGCCTCGCGGAAGCGCATGCGTCGGCGCTCGAAATTGAAACCCTTCAGATCGTCGGCGTAGTAGTACTTACCGGCGATGGCTGGCTCGCCAAAGAACGCCTCGACCTCACCGCCGCTGTCGTAGGGCGACAGCAAATCACGCAGCGCCTCGGGCGAGCGGGCCGCCGCCTGCACGATCGGCCAATGGCTCACCAGGCCGCGCAGCACCATCGGCCGGCACGGCTCGACTACTTCGCAGAGGAACTGTTCCGGTGACGTGATGGCGCGACCAGCGATCTCTCTGAGGGAATCGGTCATCGCACTGGGTCTGTGCAGTTTCGCGTCAGCCGCTGCGGGCCGACAAGGTCTCGCTACCGCGCAGCATCAGCGCGTTCTTCCTCTTGGCCAGCTCCGCAACCTGCTTCAGCGATGCGATCATCAGGTAGATCAGTCGCAGGTATCCGCGCCGAAACAGATCCAGCACGATCGCGTCGGACAGGTCCCGCAGCACCGCTTGATTGATCGTATACAGATCACCCAGATCGCGCCTCGAGCCATCGTCGAACTCGGCGCTGATGTCGATCGGCTCGATCAGCCGGTGCTGCAACAGGGTCGCGATGAACACCCGGGTGGTCTCCATGCCGGGCTTCAAATCGCGAAAGGCCTGCATGATGCTTTCGAGATACTTGGTTGGATGACCGTTGTCGGTGAACAGGGCCTGACCCTGCTCAGTTCCGATCCGAGGATGATCCAGGTCGATCGCCAGGTCGCCGCCAGTGGCATAAAAGGGCATGCGCTGCAGGTTCAGCGGCCGGTAGCCTTGATGTTCATTGCCGTCGGTCAGGAACAGGTTCTCGCCGCGATCGAAGCCCAGCATGGCGCCACAGAAGAATGCCCCCGTGTCCGCATCCTTGGAGAACAGGATCGGGTAACGCACCACCAGCAGCGGAAATTCCCCGACCACGACCTGTACGAAGCGCTGATTGTCACCCAGCCGGGCCGACGTGGCCGCGTTAACGCGCAATGCGCGATGGGTCTGGCTGTTGAGGGGCACGATGTTGGTCATGTCAAATCGGTTGCAGTCCGTAGTCGTAGATCTTCCGCAGCAACTCGCGATTCTTCGGCAGCTGGGCGGCCATGTTCTGCGTCACGGTGACATTTTCCTGCATCATGCGCGCGGCCAGTGGTTGGGTATCGACGTTATCCAGCGGACCGACCTCGGTCCGAAAGCCCATGCCATAGAGAACGTACTGGTAGCTGGCTGCGGGGAACACCTCCTCCAGCCGATCGAACTCGTCGAAGAACCACGGCGACTGGTATTTCCACAGGTGCAGCAGGTTCTTGAGCCGGTCGGGAATGGATTGCGGATCGAGGTTCTCGAGCCAGAAGGCGCTGTCGGTTCTCTGCGTCAGCACATAGTGCAGCTTGAGGAAGTCGATGATGCGCCCCCAACGATAGTGGGTGACATCGTTGAAGCGCGCTGCGACGATATCCATGACCTCGCGATTGGCGGGCATCTGCTCGGCAATGAGCTTGGCGGACAGTTCCACCAGCACGATCGCCGAGGATTCCAGCGGCTCGAGAAATCCGGCGGCCAGTCCCACCGCGACGCAGTTGTTCTTCCAGAAGGTCTCCCGATAGCCCGGCCGGATCGGGATCTTGCGCACGCGCAGCGGCTCGCGCGTCGGACCGATATACTGCATCAGTGTCTGGTGCGCGGCCTCCTCGCTCATGTGGCGGCTGGAATACACGTGGCCGACGCCGCGTCGGCTCGGCAAGCCGATGTCCCAGATCCAGCCCGCCGACTGCGCCACCGAGAGCGTCTGCGAGGCCATCGCGGCGTCCGGCGTCTCGTATGGCACCTGCACCGCCAGCGCGGTATCGCAGAACAGCACATCGCTGCAGTCCTTGAAGCCGACTCCGAGCGTCTTGCCGAGCAGCACCGCTGCAAAGCCGGTGCAATCGATGAACAGATCGCCGGGAATCTCGCCGGCCTGTCTGGTCGTCAGGCTGCGGATATCGCCCGATTCCTGGAGGTTCACAGTCTGCACGTCCGCCAGCACGTGCCGCACCCCCAAAGTCGCGGTGCAATGCTTCTGCAGGAATGGGGCGAATTTGCCGGCATCCAGGTGGTAGGCGTAGTTGGCGACCGCCCGGTATTCCGGGGTGGTGATGGTCTTGGGTGCCAGGCCGTCGTCGCACAGCCGCCCCTGGGGGCTTACTGTGTCACAGAAGCTGCGGCCGTGGTCGTTGCGCAACCAGTGGGGCACCAGGTTCACCTGGGTGAAGCCCTGGGGAAGCATCAGTGGGTGGTAATAGGCGTCATCGTCGGCGCCAGTGGTCCAGCGTGCGAACTTGGCGCCTTGCTTGAAGGCGGCATCGGCCTCGCGGAATAATGCGGTCTCCGACACTTTCATCTTTTCCAGCGAGGAGCGCAGCGTCGGCCAGGTGCCCTCGCCGACCCCGATGATCTTGATCTCGGGTGACTCGATCAGGGTGACCGAGAATCCGGCCGCCATGCGGGCATGATGGCGCGCAGCAATAATCCCGGCGGTCAGCCACCCCGCTGTCCCGCCTCCAACGATCACGACTGACTGTACCGGCTGCACCATGCGTCTGTGTCGCCACTATCGCAGAAAAAAAAAGGGGCCGCCAAGATCACCGGCGGCCCCCGATTTTTCGTCAAATGTCGTGATTACATCCTGAAGTGCGCACCCAGCGTGTAGCGCGAACCGTAGTCGATCACGTCCAGCACCTGCTCCGGGAAGCGGCCATGGGTGCTGTAGGTCGAGTTGTTGACGTTCTGGCCTTCGAGGAACACGTCGAAGTGCTTGCCGATGTCGTAGCTGGTGCTGAAGTCGACCTCGGTGTCGGAATTCACGAAGGTCGGTTCGTCTCCGAAGTTACCGGTGTTCTGTGTCTGGCCGAAGTGGTCCAGATATGCGCCGCGCCAGTTGAGCGCGACGCGCGCATGGAAGCCCCACTTCTCGAAGAACGCCACAAAGTTGGCAGAGTTTGTCAGTCCCGTAACCGCAAAGCCGAACTGCGTGATGTTGTTTGGGTTGTATGGGTGATCGGTTCCGACGAACGTGGCGTTCGCCTGCACGCCGAAGCCCGTGTCCCACAGCATGTGCTGCAGCCCGATCTCCACGCCGCGCACTTCGGCGGAAGGACCGTTGACCTGCGAGGTGATGCTGAACTGCGCCGGCGCACCGCCCCTGGTCGGGTCGGTCACGCCGTTGATGTTAGTCACCGTGGTGCCGCCGACGATGAAATTGGTCAGTTCCTTGACGAACGCATCGACCGATATGTAGGAGTTTCTAGCGTAGTACCACTCCACGCCGAGGTCGACGTTATCCGATAGATACGGCAGCAGGTTCGGATTGCCGCCCGTGGCCACCAGCGAGTTGGTGCGCAGGCCCTGATTCACGACCGTGACCGGCGTGATGTCCGAGAGCGGCGGCCTCGTCAAGGTGCGCGAGGCGTCAAAGCGCACCTTTAGATCCCGGGTGATATCCAGGTTCAGGTCCAGGGAGGGCAGCAGGTAGGAATAGTGCGACCGGTTGACGACCGGGGATATCGGCCCGTAGCCCACCAGGAACGCCGTGTGATCGGCGGCCTGCACGGTCAGCGAGGTGGGCTCCTGACCGAGGCCGGTCGAGGTCACATCGGTGCGCTCGTAGCGCGCGCCCAGGCTGGTCTTCAGGGTCATGCTGCCAAATGGCATATCCTCGTCGAGGTGCACGAACGGCGACATCGTCTTTTCCTGGATCGTCTGCTGTAAACCCGCGTTCCGGGCCGTGGTGTACTGGCCCGTGTAGTAGGTGTTGCCGACGCCGGGAGGCAGCGCAGGATTTAGCAGCTCGCTCGCGTAGTTGAATCCCGGAATGTTCATCGCATTCGGATTTCCCAGGCCCTCCAGGTAATGCAGCACTGTGTAGGGGTTGTACTTGATGATCCCGGGCGGCAACAGGCCCCCATTGTTGAAGCCGTTGATGAAGCCCGAGCCGGTGCTGAAGCTGTTGCTGAAGAAGCTCTGCGGGAGTGCCACGCCGCCGGCATTGTCCGACCCCGGGCCGTAGCCGGCGTAGTTCTGCCACTCGTTGTTCACGAAGTCGCTGTAATTCGCGATGTCCTTCTTGTCGTACACGTACTGGAAACCGATCTTGGCCGTGAAATGATCGTCCTTCCAATCGCCCTCGATCTTCATCTGATCGATGGTGTCATCGTTCTGGTTCAACGAAATCGGCAGCACGTGTGAACCGATGACGCCGTTGTTGATGAACTTCCCTGTATTGCCGTTCGGCCCGTAGCCGGTCGGATAGGGCAACGAACCGACCCCGATGCCGGCGATGCCGACGTTGTTGCTATTACAGATGGGCAGCCCGGTGCCGGCCAGACACGAGCCGCCAGGCCCTGAGCCACCGTAGCCCACATCGGCGTCGATCGAGCTGAGCTGCCCGTTCGGATTGAGCTTCGAGTTCGATTGATCGGCGTCCAGAATGGCCTTGAACTTGTCGGTCACGTCCCAGGCGACGTTCAAGCCGTAGAGGTTGTTCTGGATCACCGAGGCATCGATCTGACCCTGAAAATCGGTCGGCGTATTGGGCTGTACGTAACTGACCAGTGTGCCGTTACGATTCTGCACGGCGTCGGTGATGGCGCCCGGATTGAACCAGACGCTGTAGCCGTACATCGTGTTGGTCAGCTGATCGCGCGAGTAGTCATCGTTCAGCGTGACCAGCAGGGAATCGACCGGCCGCCATTGGATTGCCAGGCGGCCTTGAACGCGCTCGTCCTCGGTATTCTCCTGGTAGATACCGTAGTCCTGGATCTCCCAGGCCGGGATGCTGCCAGTGGTCGAGGCACCCGCGGCGGCGCCGGCCAGCTGCGATGGGGCGAGCAGAAAGCCGGGCCAGCCCTGGATGTTGATGTGGTTGTCCTGGCCCTTGTGATCGGTGTAGGCCGCATCGACCAGGATGCCGAAGGTGTGGTCGAAGAACGTATCGCTGATCAGCGCGCCGCCGTTGGGCGTCACCTTGCTGGCCTTGGTGTTATCGGAAGCTGCGCCGGAGGCAGCGAACTTCAGGCCGTCATAGTCGAACGGCTTGGGAAACTTGATATTGACCGTGGCGCCGATCGCGCCGCTCGACAAGGACAGGTCGGGTGTCTTGAGAACGTCCACTTCACCGACGAAATCCGAGCTCACAGAACTGAAGTCGAAGCCACGGTCGCTGGTGCCGGTCGCAACCGGCCGGCCGTCATACAGCGTCTCGCTGTAGGTCGGGCCAAAGCCACGCACCGTGATCTCGGTGCCATCACCGGTGGTTCCCGGAATCCCGCCCAGGCTCGAGGTCCCGCGGCTCACGGTCACCCCCGGTATGCGCTGCATGGCTTCGGCCATGTTGGAGTCGGGGAACTGGCCGATGTCCTCGGCCGAGATCGCGTCCACCACGCCGGTGCTGTTTTGCTTGACATCCAGCGAGCGCTGCAACGATGCCCGGATACCGGTGACCGTGATTTCGCTCAGCTCGTTAGGCGACGGCGAGGCGGCTGCGCTGGGTGCGTCATCCGCCAGGACCGAGCCACCGAAAGCCATCGACCCCAGCGCCAGGCCCGACATGCCCAGGCGGGCATAGGCGAGACGGTCGGCCGTGGCCTGCAACTGCTTGGTCGTGCTCTTTGAAGCGTTGCGACGTGTCTTCCGGCTCATTAGAAACCTCCCCCTACTCGAAGTTGTTCTGACGCAACAACGGCCGGTCGACGATCCGCGGCGCCGGCCATACATGAAAAAAACTTAAGAAACTGTTGATACCCGCCCCGGTAAAGATGCGCCACTTAATTGGTAGCGCTATCTTGATTGCCCCAAGTATAGCCATAGATGCAAACCCAAATCAACTGCCGACGCGCTTGGTCACAATAACAACAAGGGACTTCGGGAGCGCTCACTTTTCCAGGCGATAACTGCGCAAACTGTGTGCGTCCAGGATGACTCGAAACGAGGTCCGCAGTGCGTCACCTGACGCACGCCGCGGCGCGGCGTTACCGGTAGCAACCATATCCGGCGCAGTGAGCGCTGGCACCAGCCCGCCGCTGCGAAGGTCGCGCAACCTTGCTCCCGTGCCGGGTGTCGACACGATGATCGACGTGCTCTCGGGACGAAACGATTCGAGCACGAACGCGTTGTTGTCATATGCAAAGACGCTCACCTGCGCGGGCGCATCGATACGCGCCGGAAAGTCCGGCATCAAATACGCTCGCAACTGCGACAGCAGCGCGCGCGGCAATCGATACAAGTCGGCAAAATTCTCGGGGATCGCCAGCACCAGCAGCACGCCACGAGCGTAGCGATTCATCAACAGCAGCGGAAATCCCTTCGATCCGGCGACGCCGCGAATGATCGGCCAGCTGTCGTTGGTCAGGAAGCGGATCTCGGGGAACAGCACCGCCGGCGTGTCCTGGCCAGTATCGTTCAGGGAGGTGCCGCTGCCGGCGCCAAAGCCATTGATGAAATCGTGTATCGCTGCGATGTGCCCGGTCGGCGCGATCTGCGCGATGTCCTGAATGCCGCGGCCCTGCAGTGCTTGCAGCAACCCGGATGTGATGATCACCGTCTTGCCTGCTTTGAGAGCGCCACGGATCTCGTCGACGATCTGCGGGTCGAACTTGGCGCTCTCGGTCAGCAGCATCGAGCTCGCATCGGTGGGAAAGGTCGCGCGCAGTTCGATCGGAATGCCGATGTTGCCGAGATACTCGTGCAGGTAGTCTTCGCCGGTGGACTGGTACGGCTTGTAGCTGGCAATGCCGATGGGCTTGCCGAGACCCCCAAGCACCGGATCGATGCGCGCCAGGGCGTAGCCGGCCACGCGCGCCCAGCCGGCTCCGATGAGTTGCTGCCAGTTCAGATCCGAAGGCTGCGCGCTCCACGGCCGATCGCCTGGTGGCGCCGCATCGGGACGCGACAGGTCATACCAGTTGAACAGAGTGATCTCCGGCGCCTTGGCCAGCAGCGTGTCCCACAGCTGCTCAGCGTAGCGATCGGCGTAGCGCACATCGTAAGTATCCACCCACCCACCCAGGTTGGCATCCGGCCGGATGTTGCTGAGGTAGCGGTAGATCTCGTAGCTCTCGTATTGCTGCAGCAGCTGATCGGTGATGACCGGATCGCGCGTTTCGGTGCCGGTGTAGATCGCATCGAACTGTTGCGCTTCCTGCTCCAGGTCGTAGCCCAAACCCTGAAAATGCTCGTACCAGTTGGGGAACTTCACAATCATGCGGATGCGTGGATTGATCGCGCGTGCAGGCGCTAAGACCAGCTCCCTGGCCACCGCCCGCATGCTGTCGAGCCGGTATTGCGTCCAGCTGCGTTCGCCCTTGGCAGCGATATCGGCATCGCTCTTGGTGTTATAGAAGAAGAAATCATCCAGGATCACTTCATCGAAATGGCGCGCCGCCAGCTCCACCGCCTTCTGACATTCGGCCCGATCCTGCGGTAGCTCGTAGTCGAACGTACCGAACTGGCCGTTCACACCGCCGGCCGCCAGCGCAACTCCGCCCGATACCTGAATGCCGTGCGCCAGGAAGAATCCCTTGACCGCCTCGATCTGCGCGTCGGTCGCGAACTCATGGTCGCGGTAGACCTCGAGATAGACCTTGTCGAAGTGCAATTGCGAGCTGATTCGCTGAAACTCGCGATCGCGTATCGCCGGGTCGGCAAGCGTACGGGCAGAAGTGACCATCACGTAGATTGCCACACGGAAATTGCGGTACTGCTGCCCGTCCGGTGCGGCCGCCGGCGCGTGCGCCGGGCCTAGCGCGAGAGTCAGCATGCAGGCGAACCCCAGCGAGCGAATCCAGTGGTGCACGAGACTTCCCTTGGTAGATGGCGTGGGTGCCGGCCGGTAGCGGTATCATTGTAGCGTGCCTTCTCTGTTTGCATCCGTGTTTGTCGGGTCTGCCGTTGGCGCTGGCCGCGTGACCGCGGCCATCGCGCTAGTGCTGCTGGCTGCGCCAATCGCACGCGCCGAGGACGGGTATGACCTGTGGCTGCGCTACCGACCCGTCGAGTCGTCATGGCGCCAGAAATATCGACGGGCGATCACCGAACTCGTCTGCGACAGCCGCTCCCCGACTCTGCAGGCGGCGCATGCGGAGCTCCAACGAGCCCTGAGGGGTCTGCTGGGAACGGCTCTGTCCTCGCGAATTCATATATCGCGCGACGGCGCGCTGCTGTTCGGGACGCCCGCCTCATGTGCCGACATCGCGGCACTGCGACTGGATCTTCGCGCCACCGGCGCCGAGGGCTACCTGATTCGCAACGTGCACGTTGGCGGGCATCGTGCCACCGTCATTGCGGCCGACGACGAGCGCGGCGTACTGCACGGTGTGTTTGCGTTCCTGCAACGGCTGCAGCGTCGACAAACCATCGATCATCTGGATCTGCAGTCTGCCCCGCGGCTGGCGTATCGGATCCTGGATCACTGGGACAACCTGGATGGTACGATCGAGCGCGGCTACGCCGGCGCCTCCATTTGGGACTGGCCGACACTTCCCGATTATCTGTCGCCGCGCTACACCGACTATGCTCGCGCCTGCGCTTCAATCGGCATCAACGGTACGGTGCTGAACAATGTCGACGCCGAGGCGCTGGTGCTGACGCCGTTGTACCTGCGCAAGATCGCGGCGTTGGCTAGCGTGTTCCGGCCGTACGGCCTGCGTGTGTACCTGAGCGCGCGCTTCAGTGCTCCGATGGAGATCGGCGGCTTGAAGACCGCCGACCCGCTCGATCCGGCCGTGCGTGACTGGTGGCAGGCCAAAGCGGACCAGATCTATCGTGACATCCCCGATTTCGGCGGCTTTCTGGTCAAAGCCAATTCCGAAGGCCAGCCGGGACCGCAGGACTTCGGCCGCACGCATGCGGATGGGGCCAACATGCTTGCCGACGCGCTGGCCAGCCACGGCGGCGTGATCATGTGGCGTGCGTTCGTGTACTCGCAGGACAAGCCGGCCGACCGCGCGACGCAGGCCTACAGCGAGTTTCAGCCACTGGATGGCACGTTTCACGGCAACGTGATGGTGCAGATCAAGAACGGCCCGATCGACTTTCAGCCACGCGAGCCGTTTCACCCGCTGTTCGGAGCAATGCCGCGGACCTCGCTGATGCTCGAGGTAGAGATCACCAAGGAGTACCTGGGCTTCGCCACGCACCTGGCGTACCTCGGACCGATGTGGGAGGAAACACTGTCCTCGGACACCTACCGGCAGGGACCGGACACCCTGGTACGCAAGGTGATAGCCGGCATGGCAGGTGTTTCCAATATTGGTGCCGACCGCAATTGGACCGGATCGCAGTTCGATCAGGCCAACTGGTACGTGTTCGGCCGTCTGGCATGGGACCCCAATCTCGGCGCACGCGCGATCGCCGAGGAATGGGTGCGCATGACGTTCTCGAACGATCCGGCCTTCGTCGCGCCGGTGGTCGTCATGATGATGGGCTCGCGCGAGGCCGTGGTCGACTACATGACGCCGTTGGGTTTGCATCATCAGATGTCGCGTGACAGTCACTATGGGCCGGGCCCCTGGGTCAGCGGCGGGCCGCGGGCCGACTGGACTTCGGTGTACTTCAACCGCGCCGATGCTCACGGCATTGGGTTCGAGCGCACGTCGAAGGGCAGTGATGCGGTCTCGCAGTACGCTCCTGAAGTGGCTGTCCGGTTCGAAAGGGTCGCCACCACACCGGAGAATCTGCTTCTCTGGTTTCACCATCTGCCGTGGGACTATCGGATGCCTGAAGGAGACAGCCTCTGGAACGAACTGGTCAAGCATTACTCGCACGGCGTGGATCAGGTCACCGCGATGCGCACCACCTGGTCGAAGCTCGCGCGCTACGTCGATGCCGAGCGCTTTGCGCAGGTGACCGCATTCCTTTCGATCCAGCAGCAGGAGGCGCAATGGTGGCGCGATGCCAGCATCGCCTATTTTCAGAGCCTGTCGCAGCTGCCGTTGCCGGCCGGGTACGCGCCGCCGCCGTTGTCGCTGCAATACTATGAGTCGCTGTGCTTCCCCTACGCACCTGGTAATCCCGGCGTGCACTCGCGCACCTGCGGTCAATGAGGCTACTGGCTGCCGCGGCAGTTGCGCTCGTGCCAGCCGCATGGGGGCTGGAGCCGCCGACAGTTGCATTCGACTCCTTCGAGTACACGGGCCACGATGCGGTATTCACGTTGCCGCTACCCGCAGCCAGCTATCGCAATCCAATCCTAGCCGGCTTCCATCCGGATCCGAGCGTCACGCGAGTCGGCGATCGCTACTATCTGGTCAATTCAACCTTTAGCTATTTTCCCGGCATTCCCGTGTTCGAGAGCGCCGATCTGGTGCATTGGCGCCAGATCGGCAATGTGATCGATCGCACTTCGGAGCTCAATTTCGACGGCTTGGGCGTGTCGCGCGGCATATTTGCCCCGTCGATTCGATTTCACGCCGGCGTGTTCTACGTCGCCGCCACGGCAGTGGATGCCGGCGGCAATTTTCTCAGCGTAGCGCGCAATCCCGCCGGTCCATGGTCCGATCCGATCTGGCTGCCGCAGCTCGACGGCATCGATCCGTCACTGTTCTTCGACGACGACGATCGAGCCTACCTGCTCAACAATGGGCCGCCGCCCGGCAAAGCTCGCTATGAGGGCCATCGCGCGATCTGGATGCAGCAGATCGATCTGGCGACCCGCCGTCTGATCGGACCCCGGCGCGTACTGATCAACGGCGGTGTGCATCCGCGCACGCATCCGGTGTGGATCGAAGGACCGCACCTGTACCAGCGCGCCGGCTGGTACTACCTGATGTGCGCCGAGGGCGGCACCAGCACTCAACATTCTGAGGTAATCCTGCGATCACGCACCGTCTGGGGTCCCTTTCGGGCGTACCGTGCCAATCCTATTCTAACGCAGCGCGATCTGAGCGCCGGGCGTGTCAACCCGATTGCCGATGTCGGCCATGCTGACCTGGTCGTGGGGCCCGATGAACGCTGGTGGGCTGTGTTCCTGGGCGTCCGCCCGTATCAGCACGTGCACTTCAACACGGGCCGCGAAACGTTTCTGTTGCCGGTGACCTGGCGGCACGGCTGGCCGATCATTGAACAGCGCGACACGCCCGTGCCGTATGTGGCGTTGGCGCCCACAGCGGCCGATGGCGCCGGCAACGATACGCCCGCGGAAACTACCAGCGGCAACTTCCGCTGGCGCGATGACTTCAACCAGGCGCAGCTGTCGTCGCAGTGGCTGTACCTGCGCGCACCCCGTCAGCCATGGGCCGATCTGCGCAGCCGTCCCGGCTGGTTGACGATCCATGCGCTGCCGCTGTCGCTCGATACCCTGGGCAATCCGACTTTCCTCGGCCGGCGTCAGCAACACACCAGCTTCGAAGCCAGCACAGCACTGGAATTGCCGCTCGAGGAGCGCGTCGCGGCCGACATCGCACTATTTGAGGACGAGCACCATTGGTATTTTTTTGGCGCACGACGCCACGGTGATGCCGTGCAGATCTTTCTGGACAAGGACGCCGGTGGCGGCTCCCGAGTAGTCGGGCAAATCACGGCGAGCGGCGCACCCGATGCGGTGGCGGGCCGATCGATTCGCCTCAAGGTCAGCGGGCAGGCGCAGGACTATTCGTTCTACTATGACGTCGATGGCGGCCCCTGGCGCGCGCTGGTCGAGGCCGACGACGGCAGCATCCTGAGCACTGACCTCAGCGGCGGGTTCGTCGGTACGATGCTCGGACCCTACGCGCGTTCCGAAGCCGCCAGGTAAGCGCGCAAAGCCTGTTCAATTGCTGACCGTCAGCTCCGTCGTCTTCAGATCCACGGAGTTCGCTCCGACCATGATCGTGAACCGCCCCGGCTCGACCACCCGCTGCATGTCGGCATTCCAGAATCGCAGCTCATTCGGCGTCAGCTGGAATAAAACTGTCTGGCTCTCGTTCGGCTTCAGCGTGACACGACGGAAGCCCTTGAGCTCCTTGATCGGGCGCGTCGCCGAACTGACCTGGTCGCGTATGTAGAGCTGCACCACCTCATCTCCCACACGGCTGCCGGTGTTACGTACGTCAGCGCTGACGGTCACCGACCCATCCGGCCGGATGGTCGTGGCCGACAGGCGCGGCTCGCTGATGTCGAACGTGGTGTAGCTCAGACCGAAGCCGAAGGGATAGAGCGGCGCGGCGGTGTCGAACAGATAGCCACGGTGCGCGCTGGGCTTGTAGTTGTAGAACATCGGCAGCTGTCCGACCGAACGTGGCAGCGTCACCGGCAACTTGCCGCCGGGGTTGTAATCGCCGAACAACACATCGGCGAGTGCCGTGCCGCCCTCCTGCCCCAGGTACCACCCCTCGATCAGCGCGTTGCTGCGTGCCGCGATGTTCACCACCGACGGCGGGCGGCCGTTGATCAGCACCACCACCGTCGGCTTGTGCAGGTCGAAGATCGCGTTCGCCAGGTCGTTCTGCTGGCCCACCAGTTCCAGGCTGTCGCGATCGCCCAGGTGATTGGGCGCCCAGCCTTCGCGGCTGGTCTGTTCGGTGTCGCCTACCAGCAGCACGATCTCGTCGGCGCCGGTTGCGACCTTGACCGCGTCCTTGATCAGCTCGGCATTGTTCGCCGGATCGGCCAGCTTCACCTCGTCCGCCCACCAGTCATCGTCCTGGGTGATGCGCACGCCCTCAGCGTAGACCACCTGCTCGCGCGTACCGAGCTTGGCGCGAATGCCCTGCAGCGGCGAGACCGACTGCCGCGGCGTCACCGAGTATCCGCCCAGGCGCGCCACGGCGGCGTTCGGGCCGATCACCGCGAGGGTCTTGTGCGCCGAGATCGACAGCGGCAGTACGCCGTCATTCTTCAGAAGTATCACCGTTCGATGCGCGGCCTCGAGTGCCAGGGCGCGCGCCTCGGCGTTGCCGGTCAATGCATCGGCCGCGGCCGCATCGGCGTAGGGGTGCTCGAACAGGCCGGCTTGAAACTTGAGCTCGAGCAGGCGGCGCACTGCGGCGTCGATCTGCGATTCCTGCACGCGTCCCTGATGCACCGAGTCGATCAGGGTGAGGTACGCGATTCCGTCCGGTAGATCGGCATCGACACCGGCATCAAGTGCGCGCACGGCGGCGCTGGCAAGATCCGGTTCCACGTGATGCAGGCTCACCAGCTGCTCAATGCCGTCGTAATCACTGACGATTATGCCCTTGAAGCCCCACTCGCCGCGCAGCACGTCGTGCAGCAGCCAGCGGTTGCCATGCGAGGGAATGCCGTCGATCTCGTTGTACGACGGCATCACGGCTCGAATATTGGTCTGCCGCACGATCTGCTCGAATGGCGGCAAAAAATTCTCCCGCAGCGTGCGCACCGAGATGCTGGCCGGCCCGACGTTGGTGCCGCTCTCGGGCTGACCGTGGCCGGTCAGATGCTTCAGCGTGGCGAATACCTTGCCGTCGGCCAGCGGCAGCGTGTCGCCCTGCAAGCCGCGCACCGCCGCCACGCCCAGCTGCGACACCAGGTACGGGTCTTCACCGAAAGTCTCCTCGATGCGGCCCCAGCGCGGATCGCGACCCACATCCACCACCGGCGAGAGTGACTCGCGCACCCCGCGCACGCGCATCTCGCGCGCCGTAATACTGTTCACGCGCAGCAGTAGCTCGGGATCCCAGCTGCTGGCGAGGCCGATGGCCTGCGGGAAATGCGTGCCATCCACCGCGGCGTAGCCGTGCAAACCCTCCTCGTGAAACCACACCGGAATTCCCAACCGCGTTTTCTCGATGGCGAAGTGTTGAATGGCATTGACCAGCTGCACTGTGGCGCGCGGATCGCGTCCGTGCGCGACGCGCGGGGAAACCGCACCGCGCCGATCGGCAGGACGTGCGAAGCAACCGAATCCGTTCGGATAGCGCGCCGCGGCCTTGGCCGGATCAAACTGCATGGCCTGGTCGAACACTTCGATCTTGTTCTGCCAGACACACAGCATCTGCGCGACCTTCTCCTCCAGGGTCATGCGCGCGAGTAGGTCGTCCACCCGGGCAGTTACGCTGACTTGAGGATCCTTGTACGCCGGGCCCGGCGCGGCCAACAGCATTGCCGGCACCAGCATGGCTGCCGTCACGACCGCTGCCATCGATTTGACGATGGTCAATCGAATTCCTCCGTCAGTACCTGCTATGCCGGGCAATGATGCTTTCGGCAAGTTCCTGACGACCCGAGCGCGGCGCGGGATCCAATCCCTTCTCGGTGGCCAGATCGGCCAACCCGGCCAGGGTCAGCTTGCCGCCGGTGATGCGCTGGCCGAGCTCACCGCTCCAAGCTTGGTAGCGCTCCTGGCGTAGCCGCTCGAGTTTGCCCTCGGTCACGACATCGGCGGCCGCGAGCAGCGCGCGAGCGAGCGTATCGATGCCGCCGATGTGCGCCAGATAAAGGTCTGACGGGTCGACCGACTGGCGGCGCAGCTTGGCATCGAAGTTGAACCCGCCGGTCGCAAAACCCTTGTCCTCGAGCAGCTGCACCAGTGAGGGCACCAGCTCCTGGGCGTTGTTGGGAAACTGATCGGTGTCCCAGCCATTGCGCGGATCGCCGCGATTGATGTCGATGGAACCGAAGATGCCGTAGGCGCGCGCCACGGCGATCTCGTGCTCGAAGTCCATTCCCGCCAGCGTGGCATGATTGACCTCGATGTTGACCTTGACCTCCTTGGTCAAGCCGTAACGCTCCAGAAAAGCAAACACGGCCGCTACGTCGTGGTCGTATTGGTGCTTGGTGGGCTCGAACGGCTTGGGCTCCACCAGGATCGTTCCCTTGAATCCGATCTTGTGCTTGTGCTCGACCACCATCGACAGGAAGCGGGCGTACTGATCCAGCTCACGCTTGAGCTGGGTGTTGAGCAGCGAGTCGTAGCCCTCACGGCCGCCCCAAAGTACGTAGTTCTCGCCCCCGAGCCGGTGTGTGGCCTCGATACAGCCGCGCACCTGTGCGGCCGCCCAGGCGAAAACCTCCGGGTCCGGACTTGTCGCTGCGCCACCGGCGTAGCGCGGATGACTGAACAGGTTTGCGGTGCCCCACAGCAGCTTGACGCCAGTGGCCGCCATTTTTTCGGCCATCCTGTTCTCGATGGTCCGCAGATTGCGCTCATGCTCCCTGAGCGTGGCGGCCGAGGCCATCGCGTCCACGTCGTGAAAGGTGAAGTAGCGCACGCCCAGACGCACGAAGAAATCAAATGCGGCCTCGAGCTTGGTATCCGCCATGGCTTGTGTGACCGGGGCACCGAGCCACGGGCGCGGCAGCGTGCCGGCGCCGAAGATATCGTGGCCCGGCCAGTTGAACGAGTGCCAGTAGCACACTGCCACCTTCAGCCAGTCTTCCATCCGCTTGTCGAGGACCATACGGTCCTTGTCGTAGACGCGGTAGGCATACTCGGTCTTGGCGTTGGCGCCCTGGAAGCGGACCGGTTCAACGCTCGAGAACAGGCTCATGCTGAGAACTCCACAAATGAATTTTTCAGATCCCGATACAGACGTGCGAACATCCGACGGCGCTCGGCCAGCAACGCAGCTAAGGCCGCATCCGGCTCGATCACCCGTAACAGCTGCGGCACCACACACACGTCTTCCGGCCGCTCACCTCCGAGCGCCAGGCGCGCCAGGCGCGCAGCCCCGAGTGCCGCGCCCACCTCGCCGCCCTGCCGATAGCTGAGCGGCCGATTCAGGGCTGCGGCCAGCAGCTGGCCCCAATACGGCAGACGCGCACCGCCTCCGGTCACGCTGATGTCGCCAACCGTGCCGCCCTTCTCGATCAGCACGTCCAGGCCATCGGCAAACGCCAGCGCGACCCCTTCGAGGACCGCGCCGGTAAGGTCCGCGCTGGTGGTATCGGCACTGATGCCGAAGAACACGCCGCGCGCATTCGGGTCGTTGTACGGCGTACGCTCGCCTGACAGATAGGGTAAAAACAGTGGCGACTGGCGGCTCAGGCCTCGCGCTTGCGCGGCCTCCACCAGGCGCGGCAGATCGGATTGGCCGCTGAGCTGCGCTACCCAGTCGAGCGCACTGGCGGCGCTGAGCATCACGGACATCTGGTGCCAGCGATTGGGCAGACAGTGACAGAAGGCGTGCGCGCCGCGTTCCGGGTTCGGACGAAAGCGGTCGGTCACGACGAACAGCACGCCGGACGTACCGAGCGACAGGAATGCCTGCCCCGGGGATACCACGCCCAGTCCGGCCGCGCTCGCGGCGTTGTCCCCGCCTCCGCCGGCGACCACCACCTTGGGCACTTGCAGCTGCTCGGCCGCGTCGGCCCGCACCATCCCCGACGGACTTGGTCCTTCCACCAGGCGCGGCATGTGCGCCCGAGTCAGCGCGGTTGCCGCCAGCAGCTCATCCGACCAGTCACGCTGGCCCACGTCCAGCCACGCGGTACCGGCTGCATCCGACATGTCACTGACTTTCTCGCCGGTCAGCTTGAGCCGCACGTAGTCCTTGGGAAGCAGGACGCTGCAGGTGCGACGGAAAATCTCCGGCTCGTGCCGTGAGATCCACAACAGCTTCGGGGCAGTGAATCCCGGCATCATGATGTTGCCGGTGATGGCGCGCGCGTCGGGTGCGCGCCGTTCCAGGTCAGCGCATTCGGCAGCCGAGCGCCCGTCATTCCACAGGATTGCCGGTCGCAGCGGCCGATCGTGCTGATCGAGCAGCGTCGCGCCGTGCATCTGTCCACTCAGGCCCACCGCCCGCACCGCCGCCCGCGCCGCGGCGGGCAGCGACCCGACCGCCGTGCGCGTCGCCCGCCACCAACTGTCAGGGTCCTGTTCGGAGAAGCCCGGCTCGGGGCGCTTGACCTCGAGCGCATCTTGGCCCTGCGCCACGATCGTGCCCGCCTCGTCGGTCAGAACCGCCTTGACGCTCGAGGTACCGATGTCGATGCCCAGGTACATTCAGCATGCGCTCACGTCAAACTGCACCCGCATTTCAAATCGCCCGCCCGGCGCGACCACGGTTGCCGCCCCGTCGCCGCGGCCCAGCGCGCCGCTCATCGCGGTTTGCGGTTCGACACAAAAAAAATCACGATCGGTCGACGCGTATATCTGCAGGTGGCTGCATCCGGCGGCACGCATGGTCACGGTATGATCTGACCAGCTCAGCGTGGCGATTCCATTCCATCCCGAAAAGCAGTGATCCAGCGGCACCGTGTCGATGGCACGCGCCGAATCGAATGCCCACTCCGCCGGCGTCGGTCGTTCATCGATCGGCAGCGCCGCACCATCGGTAATCCACACCCGCGGCAGCCGCGCCTGCAACCGCGCGTGAGCCGCGTCGCCAAAATACGGATGCAATCCCAGCATCGCCGGCATCGGTGCGTCGCTCAGATTTCGAATGCCCAGTTGTACCTCGAGAGCGTCCTGCCGTAGCTCGAAGGATTGCTCGCACCGGTAGCGCCACGGCCATTCGTCCGCGCCGCCATCGAACTGCAGGCGGGCGCAAGAAAGCGATGTCTCCACCAGTGACCAAGGCACGCGCCATCCATGACCGTGCAGGGGATGCGGATCGGCGCTCCAGTTGCGCGCCAGTTGCACCGCGTGCTCACCGAAGCTGAAGCGCCCGCCGGCGACGCGGTTGACGAACGGAACCATGGGGAAACACGCCATGTCGAACGGATCATCACCGTCGGCGGCGGCGGTAGGGCGGAAAATCGCTCGCTCGCGCCATTGGAAATCGCGGATCGCCCCGCCCCGGCGCGGATCGAGCGTGAGCCGCGTTCCATCGTGGTGCAGCTCAACATAGTCCTCATGGATCTTCACACCTTCGGGTGAATGGCGCCGTCAGCCCGCGGCCGACTGCTGCACTCGCGCTCCGGCCGCCGCCGAGCGACGCAACCACAGATTCTGGATCTCCTCCAGCGTGCGCTGCTTGGTCTCGGGCACGAAGAAGTACACGAACGCTGCCGCCAGGAAGCTCATCACGCCATAGATCCAATAGGGAAGTCCGTGATTGAACATCGCGTTGAGAGCGGAATTGCCGATCAGGATCTTGAAGGTCCAGGACACGAACAGATTGGCGATCCACTGGGCGGCCACCGCGATCGCCATTGCACGATTCTTGATCGCGTTGGGAAACATTTCTGACAACATTACCCACGTCACCGGGCCCCACGACAGCGCAAAGCCGGCGATATAGGCAATCGCGGCGATCAGCGGTCCGGTGCCGACCGCGTTGGCCTGGAACTGGAATCCCAGCGTCAGCATCGCCACGCCCATGACCAGACCACCGATGATCAGCAGCGGCTTGCGCCCGAGGCCATCGACCGTGAGGATCGCGATCACGGTGAAGATGACGTTGGCCAGCCCGACGATCACCGTCTGCCACAGGGCCGAGTCGGTCGATGCCCCGAGGTTCTGGAACATCAATGGCGCGTAGTACAGCACGGCGTTGATGCCGACGAATTGCTGAAACACCGACAGCATGATGCCGGCCACGATCACCAGCGTGCCGAACG